>JBEGTL010000413.1:0-7440 GCA_041179425.1 Pseudomonadota bacterium
CTCACACGCCTCGACCAATACAGACCAGTCCGCAGCGCTGCGGCGTACCGCACGTCTTGTGTTTGACATGGCCTGACGGTGACAGACGTACCCAACTACGCATTCATGCCGGTCGTGGGAGGTTTACTGTGCCTGTTTGCGCAGCTTCTCGTCGTCAGTCCAGGTTCGTGGAAGATAGAGCTGAAAGTCGACTGGGACGTGGTCGCTCGCCGTCGCAATGCTCAGACTGACTCCGAGCTGACAGTTCGTGACCTTGCCAGCCGAGCCCGTGTACTGGCGCTGCACACCGACCGATTTTTTGCCCTGCTTGAGAAAGCCGGTGTCGTCGATGATCCACGTCTCCACGGGCGAGTGCTCCCGCATTGCGTCCAGGGCGTGGGCGGCCCCAAGCAGGCGCACGTTCTCATCGTTCCATTTCGAGGTCGAGATGAAGTGCAGAAGACGCTGGTGCGCCGCGTCCACGCCCGCCGGATCGGCGCATGCTCGTGCCGCGATCGGTTCCGCACTCTTACGCTCGGCGTCCCCGAGGAAACCCATCGCGTACACGGCAAAGGATTCGCGACGGCCCGGGAGCTCGAGCTCGTCCCCGATCAGGCCAAAGAACTGCTGCAACCGCGCTGCGCTCTCGGCGTCGATCACGTTCGGCATGGGCTTGGTAGATCACGATCCGATCTCGCCCGCAAGCCCGAGATCACGACAAAATCCGAAGCTCGCGAAATGATCCAGCTCTTCGTGACTCACGCGTTCAGACTGGCCGCGACGCAGTAGTGCTAATCGATTAATCTCTAGGTCGTAGCGCTCCGGACCAGACACCGCGCCGCGCAACTGCGCGACTGAGCGCGCACGATGCCGCTCGGCAGGCGTCGGCGCGATCCGCTCCGACGCGCGCTCAACTGCGCGAGCGACGCTCCCATGAACGGCCACCCAGCATTTGACTACGGGCAGCGACAAGACTCCGCCGCCCCCAAGGCGATCGCGCGCGCGTTCCTGACGGTGGCTCCGCAGCCGCACGAACAGTTCGACTTCTTCGCCGACTTTGCGCCGGGCACGGAGCTGCCTCCATCTACCGAGACGAAGTGCGGACATCCCTCAGGAAACTGCTTCCAACAGTGGCGCTACGTGTCGAAGGACTACGATCATCTCTGGCAATCCGTCGCCACCAACGAGTACGCAATCGGCAATGTGCTCGGACAGCTGTGGGTTCGCTACGCTGACTGGGCCGCCGATAACGAACGGCAAGCTCCAGCTCACGCCGGTGAAGAAAGCCAAAGTGACGAGTGACTCCTATCTGCACGTCACCATGGAAGTCACTGCGAGCACGACCGCCCGTCGCTATCCGCAGTTCATCGTCAGCGACCGCGAAGCGCCAGTGCAGGACTACCTGGACCAAGGCAACACAGTCATCATGCAGATCTTCAGGAACTGGCCGAGCTACGTGGAGCTTCAGATCTGTGAGCACCGGCCGTGGGACGTGAACAATCAGTGCCCGTTCTTCCAGTTCTTGGAACGTATGAACAACAATAAAGCGATTGCACTCGCTTCCATTGACGAGGCCAGCGAGCTGACGGGCGCGGACGTGCTCACTCGTTTCGACCTCTTCATGTCCAGCAAGCGCGCCTATCTGCTGATGAACCGCAAGCTGTACGGTTGCGTGGACCTGCCCGCGACGGGCGTTCCGAAGGGCGACGTGACCGTGACCTTCGGGGATGTGCTCTACCACTCGGGCGCCGATGCTGTCGTCGGGTACAGCAAAAACTACCTGCAATACGACACGGAGAGGCGCTTCGACAACCTCGGATTCTCGAGCAACATTCCTGCACCGCAGTGGGACCACGAGCGGATCCCGTGTGTCGCCGCCAGCGCGATCGATATTCACCGCTGAGGGGTTATTTCGTGGGTGTTTCGTATGTTTTTCGCGATGTCTCAAGGGGCATGCCGCTGTGTGCTCTGCTGGCTGGGCTCGCGCGCTGTTCTTCGACACCAGATACTCCGGCGCGCTGCTCGACGGCGACAACGACGGGAGTGAGCACAGCCTAGGCTCGCGCGGGCAGACCGGCCGCATCTCGTGTGCGGGTTGCCACGTACCAGAAGCCGGCTTCTCTGACACTCGCACGCTCGGAGGTGCCCTCTCGCTTGCAGCTGGCTGGGGCAATCGGCGCACTCCATCGCTGCTCGACGTCGGACAGGCGCGGCTGCTGATGTGGGATGGCGCGCGCGACTCGCTCTTCGGCCAGTTCTTCGGGCCGCAGGAGTCGCCGTTCGAGATGAACTCATCGCGGATGTTCTTGGCCAAGCACGTCTACCTTGTTTATCGCGCGGAGTACGAGGCGCTCTACGGAGCGATGCCTGACCTCAGCGACAAGAGTGTATTCCCCGACCTCGCACCAGGGCTCACCGGCTGTCGGGCACTCGACAATCACACGTCGCCGCCGACCTGCGCGGGCAAGGTTCGCGGCACGGCCGGCGATGCTGCTGAGTACGACGGCATGACACCGGGGGCTCAGGGTGCTGTGACCCAGATCGTCGTCAACGCGGGCAAGGCGCGCGGCGCCTATCAACGCCTGCTCACCTGCGGTCCGAGCCAGGTGGACGCCTGGGTGCACGGCGACGCGAGCGCTCTTTCCACCCAGGAGAAACATGGTGCCGAGCTGTTCGTCGGAAAGGCGCATTGCGACTCCTGCCACTCCGGACCGTTCTTCTCCGACCAAAAGTTCGACAATGTCGGTCTACGAGGCCAGCCTGTGGCGGTCGCCTTCGACACGCAGGGCGACATGGGGGCAGCCGTCGGGCTGACTACTGCCCTCGCAGATCCGGTGAATGTGCGCAGCAGGTATAGCGATGGAGACGATGGCCGGCTGCCCGCAAGCGTGGATCGAACCAGCTTGCTTGGCGCGTTCCGCACGCCAACGCTTCGTTGCGCCAACATGCGCCCGCGCTTCATGCACAACGGTCAGTTGCTCTCACTCGAAGAGGTGGTGTCGTTCTTCAGCCGTGGGGGCGATCCAGGTGGCTATCCCGGCACGAACGAGCTGAAGCCGCTCCACCTGACGGACGTCGAGCAACGCAGTTTGACAGCATTCCTCTGCGCGGGCCTGGGCCCACGGCTGACTTGCTGAAGAATCCGTGAATGAGGCTCCCGCGGGTTCCTCCGCCGCGCGACGTCTCGGAGCTCACGCGACATGGGAAAATCAGGTGAGGCTTTGCGACCTGCGCTCAACTGGCGTAGCCTCCGCGCGCAGGAACGAATGAGACTGCTCTTTGTTACGCCATACCTTCCTGGTCCTCCGCTCTTCGGCGGAGCGCGAAGGGTCTACGGCTTGATGAGCGAGCTCGCGAAGACCCACGAGGTTTCCATTGTGTCGCTGGTCCTGGCGTCTGAGGACCAGACGGCTCGCATCGCGAAGGCGAAGACCTACTGCCAACGCGTAGAAGTGGTCGCCGACGAATGGCACCGCATGCAGGGCCGTGCGAAGCGCGTGTTTCAGCTGGCGTCGCTGCTTTCGCCCTGGAGCTGGGAGAAGGTCCTATACCTGCGCCCCGCCTTCCAGCGCGCGCTCGATCTGCACCTTCGCCAGCATGATTACGACGCGGTGGTGTGCGAGTTCGTCTTCATGGCGAACTTCCGATTTCCTCGCGCTTCGGCTCAGAGACGACCTCGCCTTGTGCTCGACGAGCACAACGTGGAGTACGACCTCTTGCGCCGCACCGCGGAGGCCACGGCAACCGGCCGCAGAGTGTTTCAGGAGCTCAACTGGCGCAAACTCAAGCGTGAGGAGGTGGGGATCTGGCGACAATTCGACGCTTGCGCCGTGACGTCCGCGCGCGACGAGGAGATCGTGCGCTGCGAAGCTCCGAGCTTGCGCACCGCGGTCGTACCGAACGGTGTGGACATCGATGAGTTCGTACCGGTTTCCGACACGAAGGTAGAAGCCAAGACGCTGCTGTTCTTCGGCGCCATCAACTACTTTCCGAACACGGATGGAGCGCTTTACTTTGCCCGCGAGATGCTGCCGAGTCTGCGCGCGCAGGACCCCTCCATTCAGCTCCGCATCGTGGGGCCTGTGGGCGAAGGGCCTGTGATGGACCTTCGTAGCCAAGGCGTGCAGGTGTTGGGCTTCGTCGACGACGTGAAGACCGAGATTGAGAAGGCCACGGTCGTCATTGTGCCGCTACGCATCGGCGGCGGTACCCGCTTGAAGATCCTCGAGGCGATGGCGATGGGTAAGACGATCGTGTCCACGAGTCTTGGCGCCGAGGGCCTCGAGGTCGAGCATGGAAAGGACATTCTGATCGCTGACACTCCCGAGGAGTTCGTGCAGCAAGTGTCGGTAGCTCTAAACTCTCCTGAGCTGCGTGAGCGCTTGGGGAAAGAAGCGCGGAAGTCCGCCGTGGCGCTCTATAGCTGGCCGAGTGCCGCCAAGAAGATGGAATCCTTGCTCCTATCGCTCGGCACGCCGGACTGAGTCAGGCTGTCCACGCAGAGCCGATCCCCGCGCCTCCTGGACGGTCCCTCCGAGGCGCTCCGGGATGCGGCCTCGAGTCGGAGTAGTCATGCTCCAGTCAGCGCGTGACGAGACGCCAGACGCCCGATTGCCAGTTCACCGAGTAGACGATGTGATGCACAGGGTCGTAGGCCATCTGATTCGGGGAGCGCGCGATGTCCGGCGTCGGCATCGCGCTCCACTTGCTCAGATCGCTTAGCGGTGCCGAGTAGTACGGTTGACCCACCATGAAATAGCCTGCACCCACAAACAGCCGTTCACCGTCGTGGATCACGGACACTACAGGGGTCGGCGAATTCTTGAGAAGCGTCCATTCGGCGCCTATCGGCGTGCTGCCGCTGGCCTTGCTCGTCCAGAGGCCCGTGCCGAACGATGCGACCACTGAGCCATCGGGCAGCATCGTCGTAATCCCGCCATAACAGCAGTAAACGGGCGTCGTCCCCACCTGCTTCCAGCTAGCGCCCGTATCGGTGGTGGCAAAGGTGCCGGAGTTCCCGATGTAGAGGTAACTGGTGGGCCCGAGTGCGTTGATGGATGCGCCCTCTTCCCAGCCCTTCGCCTCGCTCGGACCGTCGAACATCTGCCATGTCCGGCCACCGTCGCCCGAGCGCGAGAAACAAAGGGGGCGCCGCGGTGCGTGGCAATTGTCGTGGAAAGCCACCGCGATGTGCTGACCGTCGTTCGGGTCCATCGACAGCGAGTGGACCCACGTGGGCTTCACCACGACGCCTTCGGAGTCGGGCTCGAGAGGATCAAAGTCGACCGCACCGTTGGTCGATTTGTAGATGGTCGGGTCGTTTCCGTAGCCGTTGGTGACGTACAAGGTAGGCGGACCGTCCTTTTGCGGCACGATCTTCATGGCCCACTGGCTGCCAGTCTTGATCTTGGCGGCGTTGCGACCCGTGCTCTGGAGCTTCCAGGTCTTGCCACAGTCGGTCGAGCGCTGGACGCCCGAGCCGTTCCCCGGACCCGATCCTGCGGCCGCATACACGCTCTGATCGTACGGATCCACAACCACACCCACAGCTTCCCATGTCGGGGTCACGAACACGGGTGGCGTAATATCCTGCCAGCCGGAACTCGGCGACGGAAGCGCGGTGCAGTCAGCAACCACCGGGAACGGGCCGGTGGGAGAGGGATTGACGCGCGGACCGCCACTGCCACTGCCGCTGTCACCTTCGCCACCGCTTCCGCCATCTTTTGCGCTGGCGCTATCTGCTGCTGTGCCGCCATCGGTGGGCGCGACGCCCGCAGCGGCGTCGCCGCTGCCTACGGGGACTCGGATAGGACTCTCGACGGAGCTGTCTACCGATGATCCGTCGCGCGAGCTTTCACGAACGCTGGGGGCGGGCTTGACCACCCCGCCGGTTCCACACGCAGTCGCGATACCGAGCAACCCCACGCTGAAGATAAACGCCAATGATCTCATGCTGTACTCCTCTCACTTCTCGATTCGCGGCAGGGACACAATCACACTTCGCGTCTGCCCACCGCGCCGGGCCCCAACGGTAGCGTTCCCGCGCTGCCATCTTTGATCCCCACCGACTCTATTACCCCACGGCTGCCAAAGTGACCGCGTAAGAATTCCCGGCCGGCTCTGCACTCGTGAGGTGATGTCAGGGGACAGGCCCGAGCGTGACGCAGAAACGGTGCTCAAGGGGCGCGGAACCGGACGCCTCGTCGTTTGCGCAGTGAGCGGCGATTGCGCTTCGGGCGGCGCAGCGCGGACACATGCGCACCTAGCGCCAGCTATTGCGTGGCAGCTCTTCGCAGACCAGTCGCGGGCGGAGCCCGGTGCTCCGTGCCGACTACGCCTCGGCGTACAGCGCTCTCAAGCGCGAGCCGACGCATGGCAGCGTGATACGACAAGGTGCTGGTCGAGGCGCCGTAGGGTTACTTCTGCGCGACCCGCTTCGCCCCTGACACCTTGAAGATGACCGTTTCGGCACTGTCGCTCGGGTCGGTGTGAACGAGCAGCGGCGGCTGACAGAAGCGGCCGACCATTCTTGGCGAGGCGGGGCCTCCCTTGAACGGCTCCACGGTCTCGAAGCAGCTGCCCACTCGACGCGGAAAGCTGGCCGCGTAGTAGTCGACATCGTAGCTCTCGAGAACTTTTACGAGGTCTTCGCGATTCTTGATGTGCTCGAGAAAGCGTCGGTCCTCCACCAGGCCCTCGAGCTGTAGAAGCGAATGGGGAAGCAGATAGCCCACCACGCCGGCTCGGTCGCCCATTGCGTAGCGACCGGGATGAGTCTTGGCAAACTCTTCGATGACGCGAGCAAACATCTGCTTGGGGGGGACCCTCGGCGCCCGCGTGGTCTGATACGCGCCGATTGCGATCGCCGCGCCGAGGACCGTCATCCATGCGACGGTGAGGGCCCACCCCGACATCTTGTTCTCGAACCAGCTCGGGGGTGACGCAGGCTGCACTCGAGCCACGCGCACCGGACCTCTGCGCAGCGCCCCGATCACCATGCCCATGGCCAGCGGCGTCGTCCCGACTAGCGGATACAAGTACCAGCGATAGATCTCCCAGTCGCTGAGTGCGGCCTGGGCCGCGTAGTAGAGGGGCGGAAAGGCCAACAGCGGCATGACCACCATGTGCCGCGCCGCGGGGTCGAACGGGGGTGTCTTGCGCACGAACAAGATCGCCGCGATCAGGAGCAACAGCTTGCTGGGATACTCCAGGAACAGCTGAAAAGGCATTGCGCGAAGGACTGGTGCCTGCACGTAAAGAATCGGCCACTCGGCCAACTGCTTGGCGGCACCGGACACAGGAAGGGGCGCGCCGAAGACCAGCAGGTTGTACGAGAAATAGAGCAGGCACGGCGCAAAGCCGAGCGCGAACAGGCCCGCATGGCGCGCGACGCTACCGAGCGAGAAGCCCGCGTACAGACGCTGAGAGAGCAGGAGAAGAGCCACGTAAAGTATCGAATCG
>JBEGTL010000414.1:0-7437 GCA_041179425.1 Pseudomonadota bacterium
CCTCCTGCTCGCCGCGACCAAAGGTACGGACTCGGCGATCGGAAGCCTCTCGGTCAGCGTGGATGGTCAGCCGTTTACGACCGTTGTGCTGACCCAAGAAGAGTCCGACGTGATGACGACCGTCGACCTCACCAAGCTTGCGACCACGGGCAAACACGACGTCGTCTTGAGCTTCGCCGGCAGCGGTAAGGTCAGCTACAACCTCGTCAGCAACCACCACGTGCCGTGGTCCAGCGTGCCCCCCGAGCCGAGTGGTCCTCTCGCGGTCAGCGTGCACTACGACCGGTCGTCACTCGCGGTCAACGAGACGGTCAGCGAGACGGTCGAGATCACCAACCAGACTGCGCAGTCTAAAAACCTGGTCCTCGTCGACCTCGGTATTCCGCCGGGCTTCGAGGTCATCACGGACGACCTCGATCTGCAGCTCAGCGACAACAAGCTGTCCAAGTACGAGGTCACGCCGCGCCAGGTCGTCTTGTACGTAAGTGAGATCCAAGGCGGCGCGACGGCGAAGTACACCTACCGTTTGCGGGCCACGCTGCCCGTCAAAGCAAGCGACGGTGGGGCCAAGGTCTATCCGTACTACGAACCCGAGCGCTTGAGCCACGCGCCCGCTACCACGCTTCAGGCAAGCCTGTAGCAACGACGCACCGGGTGAGCTCAGGTGCGAGCGACGACCAGCTTCTCGATGGGGTAGTCCCGATGCAGCGCGCAGAGGACATCGTCCACGAGTCGGTGTACGAGGCGTGAGAACTTGTATCCATTTCGGCCATCGGCATCCCACTCGCTGCGAACACTTCCGCTGATCACGTCTGACTCGTCGTCACGTTGGAGCGAAGTTCCATCGGAGAGGGCCCGCAGCGCAGCGTCCAACAGGTCTTGCGCGGGCTTGTCGCCCCGGTATTGGACCTGGAGCGAAAAGCCATCCTCGTCGTGCTGCGCGAGCGCCTCCAAGTAGCCCTCCACGGCAAACGGTCGCGAGCGCCACCACGCCTCATCGGCACGATAGCTGGCTCGGCAGCGAAGCCGCGCGACGATTCGAAGCGCGGTATGGACCAGAAGGACGGTGCTGATGCATACGAAGGGCCACAGCAAGCCGTAGCCATCCCGCTCTACCCGCAGCTGCCACCGAGCTCCGCTCATGCGATCCCAACCGGTCACCGCGCGGCCTGTCACGAAGTACACGAGGTACGGAAAGGCCATGCTCAAGCTGGTGTCGTGAGGTCGGATGCGTCACGGGCGACGATGAGGCCGGTTCCGGCGAGCTGTGGTGGCGACATGAGTGTTTCTCCTTGAGGGTTCAGCTCGGTATTGCGCTGTCGTGTGCACGTTCCTGCCCTGACGATCTGAGTGTCTTGTGAAGTTGTTTTTGCGCTGGCACCGTGCCGGTAGAGGCCTGGCACGGTGCCAGTAAGGTGTGGAGCGGCGTGCCGCGCATGTCCATGAAAAATAGCCACTAGCGCGTCGCCTGCCGATCGCGATCGCGCTGCACGGCGCCTCGCATCTTACTCTTTCAAGAGCACGCGCGCGGTCCGCATCATGTCTTCGATGATCCGAGCGGCCGGCTCGATCGCGTGAACGAGCGCGGCGCTGCGACTCCCGGCGGGCTCGCGCGCGGAACCGTACATGATGCCCGACGAGTCCGTGGTCGAAGTCCACCAAAGCCACCGATAGCTGCCATCTGCGCAACGCCAGCGATTCTCGAGCTGCACGCTTGGCCCGACGCCTCGGTGTACGTCTATGACGGCCCATGTCGAGGCATGGTCGTCGGGATGGACGAACGCGAGAAAGGGTGTCTCGAGCAGCTTTTGGGTGGAGTGTCCAAGCACGGCGAACGCCGGGTTTACGCGGCGCAGGAAGCCGTCCGGTCCTGCGATGCACATCATGTCTCGGGAGAGCTCGAAGAAACGCCGGGCCGCCTCGCGCTCATGATCGAGCGCCTCCGTTGCGGTGCGCAGCTCGGCGTGGCGCACGTTCTCTTCGCTGCGACGCAGGTCGTCGTGATTCTCGCGCAGCTGCGTAGTGAGCAGCTCGACGGACCCACGCCACCTTACGGTTGCCAGTTGAGCACGCGGCGCGGACGCCCGCGATCCCCAGCTAGTCGTGCGACCGTAAGTCCGCCGCGCCCCCCGCAGGTACGTGACCGCACCTGATTCCGAGATCGAACGCAACCGACGAGGCGCACAGTACGAGCGGTCACGCAACCAGGGTTGCGGCGCGTGACCGCGGTCGCGTGAAAACGAGCGGCCACGGTCGGCAAGCAGCCGCGCAACGGGGTCACGCCGCGGATCAGGAGATGAGCACGGACAGCGGTGGGCCAGTCGCCGACGTGAGACCCCAGTCGAGCTGTGCGCGTCCACGAACTTCCGAAGCCGCGCTGGCTCGCCCATCGGTCCGGAGCTCGCTAACGTGGCTCCGCGAGTCGCGCGCGCATCGTCGTCAAGAATGCTGCGCTTCCTTAGTCAGATCACGGGGATGACGGGCGGTGGCTCCGGAGGCACCTCGTCAGGGATGATGCACGACGACAGGTCGAACAGCATGAACTCGAGGGCTGCCTCCTGCGGCGAGAGCGCACGGTTGGAGCAACCGGTGGGCACGGGCCGGCCCTTGTCGTCGTTCGATGCGGCGCCCACGTGCAGATCGCTGAACACGACCCGGCCGCAGTACATGCCCATGTTGTCTGCGATCGGATCGAGCGCGTCGGTGGGCGTATTGAATGAAAAATACTGCGTCGCGCCCGGTGCCTTGGCGTCTTGATCGGCGACGATCCAGGGCTGCGAAGGGGTGTTGCTGGCAGTGACGTCGGCGTTGTGTTTGGCGTCTTCGATGCGCAGCTTGCCGTTCTGAAGCGCCTTCACGTTGCCGAGCCACGCCGCGAGTGCCTGACCCTTGGCGAAGGGCTGACCGTTCGGCAGGGTGGTGACGATGGTGGACGAGATGGCGTCGATGCCGTTGGCTCCCGTCGTCCACTTGGCCAGGTTCTCCTGGCCGTAGGGACCCGTGTTGAACCACGAATAGTGAAAGTGGGAAGCAAACACGCGGCCGCCCGCGCTGGCGTAGTCGTGGAGCGCCTGCTGGTTCATGTTCGTGGTCTCGTCACCCTCGCAGGACAGCAGCAACAGGTCGTAGGCCATCAGGTGCTCGCGGCTGTCCCACAAAGCGGCGTTGCTCTCTGGCCCCGGCGGGGCGGTGTTGGGGGCTACTGGGTCGTCGCTCCCGTGATTGCCGTGATAGATGTGCACGCGACCCTCGCTCGCCGCTCCTGGGCCGTACTCCGCGGCGTCCACGCCCACACGGCGCAGCAGGCACTCGAGGGTGTCTGCACCGCCCGTCGAGATCGCGATCTTGGGGATGTCTCCCTCTGAACGATTGCGCGGGAGTCTGAGTGTTCTATCGGGCTGCGGATTGTCGCGACACTCGGCCACACTGGCCAAGCGGAGCTGGCGTCGCCACTTTCCGATCTGAACGACCAGCGGGATGTCGGCTCCCACCGGCACGTTGTCGAGCTTGAAGTGACCAGTGGCGTCGGTGAGCGTCGCAGCGATGGGCGAGCCCGTGTACAGCGTGTCACAGCGGTCGCACGAAGCGCCGTACGTGAAGGGCTGGGGCGGCTTGTTGGGAACGAAGACGGCCACGTTGTAGAGTGGGTTTTTGCCGGCCGGGTCGTAGACGATGCCACTCACGCTGGTCGTGGCGCCGTTGGCGCACGCGCGTTGCTGACACTGCAGGTTGACGCACGCAGGGTTCGGACCCGCCGCAGCGTCCGACGTCGACCACATCGGCTTACTTCCGCTCTCTACTGGGATCTTTGCGTCTATCAGCGTCCCAGCGTCGAGGGGAGACGAGGGCAACTGTCCGCCATCGTGAGGGTCACTGTGGAGGACGGGCGAGTCGCCGCACGCGACTAGCACGCAGAGCCCGGCAAATGGGCCACATCTGCGTAGCGATTGCGATCGAGGATGCGCGCGTCTCGGCTGGTGGAATGTTGGGGTCACTCAAATTTCATATCACCGATGACGACAATCGAGTACCCCCGACCTACCTGCAGCAGCAAACCAGCGGTACCCGAGTCCCGTTGTGTGTTGCTGCGCAAACCGCGCGCTGCGTCCCGTGCGAGTGCCCCGTGGTAGCCTCCCTGCGCGCGTGACTTGCGCCCGCGGAGGAGCATGCCGAGAGCTCGACCCAGTGCACCTCGTCTCGTCTTTCGTGAGCTTGCGGCACACGACTTACCGCAGTTCTACGATCTCGTGCGCGACCCGCACATCCTGCGCTTTCTCCTCGACGGCGAGCACAAGTCGTTCGTTTGGTGCGCACAGACCTTGGAGAGCAGCGCGGCCGAAGCGGCGCGGAGCGGCCTTGGTCTGTGGCTCCTGTACGCGCGAGAGAACGTCGATCCGCTTGGTTTTGCGGGTTTTTTGCGCCTCGACGGACCCAACTCGACGCTTCAGCTCGTGTATGCAGTGCATCCTTTGCACACGGGGCGTGGTTACGCGCGGGAGGCGGCCGTGGCGTTGATCGACTTTGCACGCGAGTCGTGCGCGCAGGGCGACATGGTCACGGCCGTGGACGAGCCCAACGTCGCCTCGAGCAAGGTGCTCACACAGCTCGGGTTCGAGAGGTTTGGCAGCATCCCAGGTGCCTTCGGCTGCCAGCTTCTGTATCGCCTGCCGCGCGGTCGTGGTCCGCTCGCACGTCGCACGGCACGCCTCGTCCTGCGTCCCTTCTGCGACTCCGATCGGGACTCGTTCGCGCGGCTCAACGCCGACCCGCGCGTGATGCGCTACTTCCCGAGCACGCTGTCGCGCACCGAGAGTGACGCGCTGTTCGAGGCTGTGCGGGAGCAGTCCGAGACGCGAGGGTTTGGCCCGTGGGCGCTCGAGCTGCCGCAGGTCGACGGCTGCGTCGGCGCCGTGGGGCTCTCCGTGCCGAGCTTCGACAGCCACTTCACGCCCTGCGTCGAGATCGTCTGGCGGATCGCTGCGCAGCACTGGGGGCACGGTTATGCGCAGGAGGCGGCGCGCGCAGCCCTCTACACTGCGTTCGTGCATCGCGAGCTGCACCAGGTCGTCTCGTTCACACCGACGGACAACCAACCGTCGTGGCGGGTCATGCAGAGCCTCGGCATGCGACGCGACCCCCGCGAAGACTTCGAGCACCCAGACGTGCCGCCGGGCCACCCACTGCGACGCCACGTGCTCTATCGCCTGGATGCAGCTGCGTGGCGAGCGAGCAACGCGGGCTGACAGCAAGGTCCGCAGGCCTTGGTCACGCCCCTAGCTAGCGACGGCGTGTCGTGCGGTCGCCCTCGACCAACCCGAGCAGATGCAGACAAGCCGACGACTCGTCGTCGAACTCCACGAGCGACGACCGTTGGCCGCGCTCGCTGTAGTAGACCTGCCAACGCCCCGCCTCTTCGGCAAGCGTATAGCTCTCGGAGGGAAGGCCGCCCTCGAGGCAATATGCACTCTCGAGGACGTTCAGGTCGATGAGTCGCGCTCTGAGCTCGTGCTTGTTCATGGAAGGCTCGAGTCTCACGCGAAGCCTACGTTCTGCGATGCTTCTACCCGTGGGGTCATTTCTCCCGCACCGGGCATCCTCCCTGGAGGCGATACGCATCGTGTTGCGGATGATTCATCGATTGCGGGCTAGGCACGGATGGATCAGAGAGCTCGTGGAGCACCTCTGCGGCGTACCTGAGTCGTTCCGAACCGAAGCCTCCCCTGGCCATGCGCTTGAGCTCGGGAGAGTCGGCGTGCCCGAGGTGCAGCTCGCAGTAGATCGCTGCGTACGATGCACGGTCGAGGGTGAAGTCGGGGTTGGGTCCAAATCCGTGCGGGTTACTCCAGTTGAGCACGCTGTGGCGCCCGACCGCTTCGCACACCTCTCGCCGACGCTCGGTGGGTTGGCGCTCGCAGTGCAGCCGACGCGTTGCCATATGCGCGCAACCGTTCTGCGTAGTGAGAACGATGAGCACGACGAGCGGCTTGAGCTTCATGCGGTTCTGTACAGAACGTTGGTCAGTTTGTCGATCTCCACACACCGGCTACTTCCTGGCGCGTGCCCTCGCGATCGTCGCTCGCCGCCGGCTGCGCAGAGCCCCGAGGAGCATGAGACCGAGGCCCAGCAACAAGGGTGACCCGTCCGACGAGGAGGCGGCGTTGCAGCCCGCGTCTGGTTTCTTGGTCTCGCAAGTGTCTCCGACCTTGTCGGCATTGGCGTCGCTCTGGTCGGGGTTGGGCACGTCTGGGCAGTTGTCGATCGGGTCGGCCACTCCGTCGGCGTCGGCGTCGTTGCGCTCGATCAACATCGTGTTGACGACCGCGGAGGTCTGCAGCGGCGGACTGTTGCGGCTCGTCGCGACCAGCGAGAGGCGATGGAGCGTACTGCGTTCTGCACTGGCTCCGATCGACAACGAGGCCGTCACCTCGGTGGACTGACCCGCCGCGAGTTCAATAGTCTGTTTGGCTGGCGACTTGAGAAAGCCTGCCGCTTCGAAGAGCGCGATGTCGAAGCTGTCTGCAGGCCCGTCGTTTCGCAGCGTGAACCTGTAGTCCACCGTCTGTAGGCGCTCGGCCTCGATTCCGTAGGGCGCATCGACGTGGAGGTACTGGGCTCGGTCGACGCGCTGCAAGGAGCGCTGGAAGGCTTGACCTTGCAGGGTGGTGCCGGTGACGTGCAGTACGAAAGGCTGGGAGGGTGGGGTAATCTCGCCGAAGAACTCGCCTGGCGCGTCGGCATCTCCTCGCATGGCGGCCTGCACGAGCACCTCTCCTTGTTCGTCGCGGAGCTCGAGATTGCACCCCGCGACCGGACTGTCGAGCCGCACGTCTACTTTCTGTGGCTTGCCCACGAGTGCCTGGCCGTCGATGGGAACGTAGCCGTCGTGCGGACCTCGTCCGCTCGACTCCACGAACGATGCGGACAGCAGGCCGAGAGGGGAGTCTGCACGAACACTCACCGTCGCTTCGCCGCCGGGGTTGAACACACTCCAGGTACCAGGCTCAGGTTTGTCGATACGGTAGACGACGCCTCGCTCGAGGCCGATGCGTTCTACGCCGGTCGCACCGGGCGCGACGTCAGCACCACTCGGTCGCACGATGCGCACGTCGCTGGTGCCACTCACGATCACCGCCAGGCGTGTGATGGTGGCGTCGACAGAGACCTGCATCGGACCACCAATCGCCTTGTTTTTCGCTGTCGCGGTGGTGGGACGCACGGCCCTGGCGAGGGCTGTGTTGCCGCTGCGAGACTGCTCGTCGATCACTTGTAAGACCTGACCAACACCTTCCTTGGTGGCCGCAAACGCGATGCCGCCAGTCTCTCGAGCGAGTCGTTGGTAGAGCGGGCTTGCGGACACCGGCGCCATGCCCGGGTTGGCTCCATCGCAGGTGCCGAGCACTGCCAGATACAGCTCGACGCCACGACGGCGAGCCGTGG
>JBEGTL010000415.1:0-7427 GCA_041179425.1 Pseudomonadota bacterium
CTGTCGCGGTATCGACGCGCGTGCGTTTGGGGTACGCGACCGCGGCGTCTACGCGTGACGTCTTGCCGTAGGCGAGCGCCGCGTCGAAGCTCGCGGTGCCGCCGTGGGCGAGCGTCGTGTCGAAGCTGGCGGTGGCGCCGTGGGCGAGCGCTGCGTCGAAGGCGGCCGTGGTGCCCTGGGCAAGCGTCCGATCCAAGGTCGCAGTGGTCGCGTGCGGACGCACTCCGCTGGCAGACGCGCTGCCGCTCTGGAGCGCGATGTCGCCGCGTGCGCAGCTGCCGCTCGCGAGCGAAGCGTCGAGCGTATCGAGCGCATCGGCCACGTCTTCTGCGTACCCGATGCGATGCGCCGGGCTCTTGGCGAGTAGACCGAGCACGAGCTCGTCGAGCTGCGGGTCGAGCTCGGAGACCAGCGAGGAAGGACGACGCGGCGTGTCCGACAAGTGGCGCGAGAGAACATTGGAAGGCGACGGGTCTGAGAAGAGGCGCTGGCCCGTCAGGCCCTCGAACAGCGTGCAGCCCAGACCGTACAGATCGGCGCGCGCGTCGAGCGGAGCACCCAACACTTGTTCGGGAGCCATGTAGTCGAACGTGCCCCGCACCTGTCCCGCGGCTTCGAGGGGTGCACGCCCGTCTTCGCGTCGAAACTGCGATGCCAGCCCGAAGTCGAACAACACCGGCTGGCCGTCGTCCTGGATGAAGATGTTGCCGGGGTTGAGGTCGCCGTGGACCAAGCCCGCACCGTGTAGCATCGTCAGCGCATCACACAGCTGACGCGCGATGCGCAAGAGCTCACGGCGCTGCACGTGGGTAGGCTGTGGACCCACGACCGTGCGCGGCTCCCGGCTCGATCCGCGCCCGGCAGGGGAGGTGGGAAGCGAGCTCTCGGCGTCGCGCTCGAACCAGATGTCGAGGTGCTCGCGCAGCGTCATGCCGCGCAGGAGCTCCATCGCATACCAAGGCAACCCGTCGGCGATGCCGTGGTCGACGATGCGGATGATGCCCGGATGCGAGAGTCTGCTCAGCGCCTGCACCTCGCGGTACAGCGCTTCGACGGCGACGCCGTTCTGGCAAGCCACCGTCTTGAGCGCGACCTCGCGGCCGGTGCCGCCGTGGCGGGCCCGATAGACCACGCCCATGCCGCCGACACCGAGCGCGCTGAGCAGCTCATATTCGCCGCGTACTCGACTCACGCGCCTCCGGCCACCACCTGCGCGGGTTCCAGGTTGAAGTCCATCTGCATCCACAGACACAGCGGAGCGACAAAACTATCGTTGGCGTCGGTGGGCAGACCGAGCTCGCGTGCGATGGGATGGCTGTCGGCGCGCGTGAGCGACACGGTGTGCGACGACAGCAGTCCTCCGCCGGCAAACGCGGTGAGGCGGCTGTTGGCCTCCAACAGGGCTTGATAACAAGCGCGGTTGGGGATCTGACCGTCGAGGAACTGCTTGAGAAACACCATGGGAACGCGACCTGTCAGCATGTCTAGCAGCGCCTGCTTCACGAGAGGCCAGGAAGGTAAGGGTAAACCGGACAGGTCGGCAGGGCGCAACGTTCTCTCGAGCTCATCGGCGATGACCTTGCGTGCGGCTTCTGCATCGGCCCATTGGCTCGGGCCGTGCGGAGACTCGCCGCTCCCCACCTGCGGACGTACGGTACAAAGTCGGCCCACCTTGCCCTCACTGTCAAGTCCGTACTTTTCGATGAACAGCGTATCGATGGAGAAGTCTCCCGGTGTGCCCGGGGCAGCGGGACTCTGCAGCAGCGCGGTCTGTTTGTGGAAGCCGTACGCCTCGCGTCCGGTGATCATCGCGGCGACATTGTCGACGAACATGTAGGGCATGTACCAAGCCATGCGCTCGGCCACAAAGGCTCCACCGGACATCCTGCCGGCCACCAGCGGCACCCAAAAGCTGTAGTCGCGCTCGGGCATCCAACCCTTCACGCGGTCTTGGGCAAACAGCGAGTACGACTTGGCTACGTTGGCGCAGACGAGCGCCACCATAGGGAGAAGTGGTCGGTAGAGCAGCCCGTCGCGAGGCACGTGGTTGAGGTCGCGGTCGCACATGGCGACCAGCCGTTCGTAGTTCGCGGACGTGACGAACGAGTACAGCGTGGTGCCCTCCATCGCGATGGAGGGGTTCATCGCGAGGTTGCCGCCGCGCAGCACGTAGGGCGGACGGGTCATGCCGGTGTTCTGGTCGCCGACGATGTCGAGCGGACGGCCACACAGCGCCTGCGAGGCCTGCAGACCGCCCATCACCGCGCCTTCTGCACAACCCAGGCTGAGTCCGGTGCGCAGCCAGTCGCCTGCGAGCGTAAGGTTGTTGATGCCTGACTCGTCGGCGCGCAGACGGTACGGGTAGGTGCCGGTGGACGACAGGACGTAGCGATCGGACGGGTTTGCCGTCGCGACGTGATACTGCGTAAAGAAGCGCGCCGAACCGGTGATGTCACTCCGCGGGGCGACCAAACGCGACCAGTCCAGGCCGCCAGAGGGTAAGGTCACCTTGGGCCAGAGCGGGCCCGTGGAGTGTTCGAGCCAGGTCTGCGCGTTGACGGCAACGCGCGCCTTTTGCCGCTCGTAGTAGCCGTGCTGGCTGCGCGGCGGGAGCGGCTCGGCGTCGTCGAGGTGACTGCACAGGTAGGCGATGTTTTGTACACTGCCCGCAGGCCAGCCCTCGCGCACGATCAGCTGCGACATGTCGGCCCAGGTGTCGAGCGGGGCCGCGTAGCCGTCGAGCACGGGCGAGGGATAGGGAAAGCCCAGGCCCGCCAGGTTGCGATCGAACCAGAGCTGGACGGCCTGGGTCTGCACCGTCTCGACCTTCTCGACCATTTGTTGGAAGGCGGGGCTCGCGTCCATCACCTGGCGCGCGACGTAGGGCAGCGACGCGACCGAGAGACCGAGCACGACCTCGTCGAAGTCCACCCCTCGCTCGAGCACCAGCTCGTCTGCTGCGTCCGGCCAGGCGGTCCACCAGTCTTCGAGGTTTGCGCCTGACAGCTGCAGCTGTCCTCCCTGTTCGAGTAGCTCGTACTTGGGTTCGCTCGGCCAGCACGGTAGGCCGAGCACGTCGACCAGCGGGTCGTAGCTGGGTACGCCGGCCGGCAGGGTCACCTGTCGTCCGATGCGGACCTTGTCGATGTACAGACCGTCGCGCGACAAGACCAGCTCATCGACACGATGGAAGAACTTGAACTCGACGCCGCGTCGCTTCAGCACCTCGTACAGCGGACCAAAGATGGTGTCGCCCATGCCCGCTTGCATCTTCCAGAACACCGCGCCCGCGTAGTCGAGCACCATGCGCGAGAAGCCCACGATGGCGGAGCCTGCGCCACACGTCTTGGCGAAGGCCAGGTTGTACATCCCGCGCATGTACGCGGACGCGATGGTCTCGTCCCAGGCCCCGTGGTTCTTGAACCACACGCGCAGGTCGAGCTCGTCGAGGCGATGAATGTTCAGGTCTGGGTGCAGGACGACATCGGCGTAGTAGCCACGCAGAAACGACACGCCCATGTTCAGCGTGATGGCGATGCGGCGCAGGGTCCACTGTCCGCAGAGGACCGTCTGAAACACCTCGAGCAACCACAGCAGCCAGCGGTCTAGCTCGCTGAGCCACGCGAGGTTTTGTTCTTTGGCGCTGCCCACGAGGACGGGCGGCTGGGCGCGCGCCCGCAGCTCGTCCGAGAGCTCGGCCGGCAGGTTGGCGTGGAAGGCCTCGACCTGCGGCATCAGCAGCGCCACCGCGCGATCCATCAGCTCGTGGGGCGGGGGCAGCGCACCGGCCGACCCGGGCACCTTGTCGTTGGGTGGGACGACGTGCAGGCCATGCTCTTCGATGCGGTTGAACTCCTTTGTGTTGCGGCCGCTGGCGGCCTTGCCCCCGAGCCGCCAGCCGATCTGATAGATCGTCACGCTCTCGAACTGGGTTCTCCAGTCTGCTGCGTTGGTCAGCTCGTACGCTGCGCTGATGGCCCCGAGCCCCCCGCCCAAGACCGCAATCTTCTTACCCTTCGCGACCATGCACTCTCCCCCCGGGGTGGGAGGGTATCACCCGGCGGAATGGCCACGCAGAACGCTGCAAGCCAGAGACGCCACATCGGCTAAGCTCGGGCTCCGTGATCAAGTACATTGGTAGCAAGCGCGTCCTGTTGCCGACCATTGTCGAGATCATTGGCCGCGTCCGAGACACCGCACGGGTCTCGCGTGTGCTCGACCTGTTTAGCGGCACTTCCAGGGTGGGCCATGCGCTCAAGGCCGCCGGTTACCACGTCACTGCCAACGATCACACCACCTACGCGTACAAGCTCGCGCAGTGCTACGTCGAGGCCGACCGCAGCGTATGGCTCGACCGGGTCACGCAGCTGGTCGCCGAGCTCAACCAAGTTCGCGGGGCGCCCGGCTATTTCACGGAGACCTTCTGCGAGCGCTCGCGCTATCTGCAGGCGCACAACGGAGAGCGCGTCGACGCCATCCGTGCACGTATCGCCGAGCTTGCCCTCGAGCCGCTGCTCGAAGCGGTGCTGTTGGTCTCGCTGATGGAGGCCGCCGATCGCGTCGACTCCACCTGTGGTCTGCAGATGGCGTACCTCAAGAAGTGGTCCGCACGCTCGCACAACCAGCTCGAGCTGCGCGTCCCGGCGATGCTCGACGGCCCCGGTCACGCGCTGCAGTGCGAGGCGAACGAGGCGGTCCGCTCTGCGTCGTACGACCTGGTGTACCTCGACCCGCCGTACAACCAGCACCGCTACCTGGGCAACTATCACGTGTGGGAGTCGCTGGTGCGCTGGGACAAGCCCGAGGTGTACGGCACCGCGATGAAACGCGTCGACTGTAAGGAGTACAAGAGCGACTTCAACTCGCGCGTCCGGATCGCCAGTGCCCTCGCAGAGGTCGTGGCCGCGGTCGACGCGCGCCATCTGCTCGTCTCGTTCAGCAACGAGGGGTACCTCTCGCGCAGCGACGTCGAAGACCTGCTGCGTGAGCGCGGTGAGGTGGCCTCGTTGGAGGTCGACTTCAAACGCTACGTCGGCGCCCAGATCGGGATCTACAACCCGCAGGGCGAGAAGGTCGGGCGGGTGAGCCACCTGCGCAACCGTGAGTGTCTGTTCTTGGTCGGCCCGGGTGCCAAGCGCATCATGCGTAACCCGAATGCAGGCGAACAACTCCCCTTGGCATTGCCGTAGCTACAGGCGCGCCGGCTTCACTCCAAGTACGCGGGGAACTTCGGGAGCGACGCGAAGTCTTCGGGCGCGTGCTGGACGATCAGACGCGCGTTGTTGAGCTTGAGGATCTTGCTGATGCGATCGATGGACGCCAGCGTGTCTGCACGGCTGTTGTTGAACGGTGGGATGAGTCCCTTGGCCGCGCTGGTCTTGGTGTGAAAGAGGTCGCCCGAGAGCACGAACTTGCCAGCCTTGGCAAGCGACACGAGCAGCGCTTGGTGGCCGGGCGTGTGACCGGGCGTGCGCAAGATGCGCACGCTGCCATCGCCGAACACGTCGTGGTCGAAGTCGATGAACTGCAGCTTTGCCTTTTTGTGGCCTGACAACGAGGGAGGCGCGACGCCCGCGGGCGTGGGCTTGCCGAGCGCCCAGGCCAGCTCGGGTTTGCCGATGATCCAGGTGGAGGCCGTAAACAAGTTGGCGTTGCCGGTGTGATCGCCGTGCAAGTGGGAGAATGCGACGTAGTCGATGTCGCTCGGCTTGACGTTGAGCTCTGCCAGCTGGGCCGCGAGTGTCTTTTGTACCTTGAGTGTGATGCCGAACGGGTCGGTGACACCGGCCGGTACGTTGACCAGAGAGTCGGGCAAGCCCGTGTCCCAGAGCAGCGTGCCCTTGGGGTGCGAGAGCAAAAAGCACGTCCCAATCAGCTTGCCGGGCTGTTTGTCGAACTCGCCGGTATCCGCAAACATCCCCATGTCGCGCGCGTCGAAGCTTCCGCAATCGAGCGCGTACATGCGCAGCGCGCTCGGCTTGTCGAGTGCCTTGAGTGCCGGCAGCGAGTCTCCTCTAGCGGCACTCAGGACCGTGATACTCAGAGCGTACAGCCACACCTTGTGGATGGTCTTCATGTTCCCTCTCAGCTGCGCTCGACCAGACGGTCGATCATGAACTTGCTCTTCTCCGTAGCCTCTTCGCTGAACTCGCCGAAGAATGCCCGCACCTCCTCGAACATGCGCGCAAAACCGACCTGGTCACGCTCGCGCAGCAGTTTTTGTACGGTCTCGGCAGCGCTCCGAAACGCCTGGGTGATGGTCTCGGTGAGCGGGTTTTCCATCTCGATCGGGCCGTACAGCGCGGGGTCCTGACCAAAGTGACGGGCTGCGACGTAGAGCTCCATCAGGTACGCGGGCGAGGTGAACTTGAGGCCCTCGGTCAGGGGAGCCCCCAGCCGCGCGAGCGTGAGTCCGAGCACCTGCGTCTGGTAGTGCGTCAGCACCTGCACCAGTGCCATCGCACGGTCGTGCTCCTCGGCGGTTGCCTCCGCAATGATCAGACCACGCGCACGGAAGTTGGCGATCGCCCACTCGGCCCAGGCGTCGCCGCGCCCGCGACACACCACCACGCGCTGGCGTTGAAAATTGCTGACGCCGGGGCCGAACATGGGGTGCGTACCGAGCACGCTGCCGCGTGTGGCCCCGAGCATGGCGGCCAGCGGCGCGCCCTTGATGGAGGTGACGTCCATCAATAGACCGTGTTCGGGCACGTGCGGACCGACTTCACGAATGATGCGTTCGGTGACCGCGATGGGCACCGCGATGATGGTGACGTCGGCCTGGGCGGCGGCCTCGACGGCGGTCAGCGCGGTGTCGAGGTCGGCGATCAACACGCGATGACCGAGATCGGAGAACAGGTCGCTCATGCGCCGTCCGAGGCCACCGTGACCGCCCACGATCGCGATGGTCTTGCTCTCGGTGTCGAGCGGGACGCCCGCCCGCAAGCTGGCTTGGTACTCGCGGCTTGCCCACAAAATCAGGCGGTAGAGCGACTCGATGAAGTCGGGCGACAGCCCGAGTACGGTGGCGCGCTCACGCCGGCTCTCGAGGACCGCGTGCTCGCGCGCCGGATCGCGCACCCCTCTGCCCTCCTCGCGCTTGGCGTGCGCGATGTCGGTGACGATGGCCATGCGCTTCGCGAGCAGGGCGAGGATCTCGCTGTCTACGAGATCGATCTGCGCGCGAAGGTGGTCGAGAGGGCGAGCTGGCTGAGGAGGAGTCGACACTGACCTGGGCTACTACCAGCCCCTCTCTCCCGCAAGTTTACTGGGGTCAGAACCGAGCACGTCAACGAGCACGATTCGTTGACGTGCTCGTGCTCGGCAACGAGGCTCGAAGTCGCAGGGAGAAGCCCGCCTACGCCCGCGCAGCAGGTGCGACAGCCGCAGGCCGAGCCAGTGCAGCGCCCGCCAGCCGCGCCGCGTCT
>JBEGTL010000416.1:0-7405 GCA_041179425.1 Pseudomonadota bacterium
CGCGGTCTGATCGAAGTGCTGGGCCGTCTCGATCTTGGCCTTGTCGCGCTCGTCCTTGGTGCGCACGTCGAACAGCTCGATGGGACCGGCGTCGAGCAAGCTCTCGAGCTGTCGCACGTCGATCTGGCGAACCTTGGGCGGCTCGTTGGGGTTCTCGATGCGGAATCCGCCCTCGCCTGCCTCCGAGAAGTCGACCGTGAGGCCATCGGCACGCGTGGAGCTCTGGCGATCGAGCACGACGGTGATGCCGCCGAGCGTGAGCTTGAAGTCGCTCGGCTTGGCCTCGTCGATGGACAGCGCGTACTCGTACTGCGGGGAGATCTCGATGCGCAGCGCCCCACCGTCGCCCTCGGCCACCGCCGCAATCGCCTTTTGGGCGGCGGGCGTGATCGTGACCGACGGCTCTTTCAGCTCGGGCGGCGTGGCGCCGAGGACCTCGTAGATCTCGCCGCTCGCGTGCAGCTCTTTGACGATGTCGCAGCCACCCACGAACTCGCCCTTGACGTACAGCTGCGGGAAGGTCGGCCAGCTGGCGAACTCTTTCATGCCCTCGCGCAGATCGGCGCGCTGTAGGATGTTGACGTCGCGAAAGTCGCGCACACCGGCCTCGCGCAGGATACCGACCACGGTGGCGGAGAAGCCGCACTGCGGGAAGTTCTTGGAGCCCTTCATGAACAGAACGACTTGGTTGTTTTGAAGGAGATCGTCGATCTCCGTTTTCAGCTGCGCTTCCATCGTCACTCCACCTCGTCCAAGACTCAGCCTAAGGTCGCTTTCCCCACAACGCCAGCCGGAACATGAGCGCCGCGCTATAGCCTGGGGTGTCGTTGAGACTGCCTCAAGTTCCGCTTCGTACGCCGTGCGTGGTCAAGGCCATTGGAGGCGGGCGACCGGTACGGCGGCGCCTGCTCGAGCTGGGGCTGGTGCCTGGGACCGAGGTCAGCGTGGTGGGCGTCTCTCCGCTGGGCGACCCGCTCGAGCTCGAGGTGCGCGGCTCGCGCCTGTCGATCCGCAAAAAAGAGGCTCTGACCATCGAGGTAGAGACGTGAGCTCGGCCACCCTTCGCGCACACGGCGAAGCCGCCCTCGCTTCCCGTCGCGTGGCGCTCGCCGGCAACCCCAACACGGGCAAGACCACGTTGTTCAACCGACTTACCGGCGCGCAAGCGCGGGTCGGCAACTACCCCGGCGTCACCGTCGAGCTGGCCAGCGCCAGCGTCTCCCTCGGCCAGGGCGTGCAGGCCGAGCTCGTCGACGTACCGGGCAGCTACTCCCTCAATGCACGCAGCCGCGACGAGCAGGTCGCCATCGAAGCCCTGCTCGGGCTGTCGGGTGCAGCGCGGCCGGCGCTGGTGCTGCTGTGCGTCGATGCGACCAACCTGTCGCGCAACCTGTACTTCGTCCTGCAGGCCCAGGAGCTGGGGCTCAACGTGATGGTCGCGCTGACCATGATGGACGAGGCAGGCGAGGCAGCGGTGGTCCCGGCCGCACTCGCTACGCTGCTGGGTTGTCCGGTGGTCGGCGTCGTTGCCCGCACCGGCCAGGGCATCGCCGAGCTCAAGCAGGCCATGCTCGACCAGCTCACCGTGACGCCGAGCCCCGCGCTGCGCTTCACGCCCACGCCCGCGCTCGCCTCGCACATCGAGGCCGTGCGCGCGGCCTTTCCCGCGAGCTGGCCCAGCTCCGATGGACTGGCGTTGTGGGCGCTGATGTCGGTCGGCAATGGCGATGAGCTCGAGCTGCCCTCCACCGTGCGCAGCGCCGTCGAACGCGCACTGCCCGACGACGAGCTCGGCGCTCTGCTCGACGAAGAAGTCGCGCGCGCTCGCTACGCATGGATCGACGCGCGCGTCACACCGCCGGTCGGCAAGACGCAATCCCGCGTGCTGACAGACCGGGTCGACGCCGTGTTGATCCACCCGGTGTGGGGTTTTGCACTGTTTCTCCTGGTCAACCTGCTGCTGTTCCAGGCGCTCTTCAGCTGGTCTGAGCCAGCCATCACAGGCATCGAGAATGTGTTCGAGTGGCTCTCGGGGCTGTTGTATCAGCTGCTCGGACACAGCGTAGCCAGCGAGCTCTTGGTCGAGGGCGTGATCGGCGGCGCGGGCAGCGTGGTGGTGTTCCTGCCGCAGATCCTGCTGCTGTTCTTCTTCGTCGGCTTGATGGAAGACTCAGGCTACATGGCGCGCGTCGCCTACCTGATGGATCGCATCATGAAGGCGATGGGGCTGCACGGGCGTGCGTTCGTTCCCATGTTGTCGGGCTTCGCGTGCGCGGTCCCCGCGATCATGGCCACGCGCACCATGGAGCGTCAGCGCGACCGACTGCTGACGATGATGGTGGTGCCGCTGATGACCTGCTCGGCGCGCCTGCCGGTGTACACGTTGGTGATCGGCGCGCTGTTCTCGCCCGAGGCCACCTGGTTTGGTATCCCCGTGCAGGGCGGACTGATGGTCGCCATGTACCTCTTCTCGGTCGCTGTGGCGCTGATCGCGGCCTGGGTGCTCTCGAAGACGCTGCTCCCTGCCAGCTCGTCCGCGCTCATCCTCGAGCTGCCGCCCTACCGGCTGCCGCGCCTCCCCGACGTGGGCCGCATGATGTGGCAGCGCGCACGCATGTTCCTCAGCGAAGCGGGCACCGTCATCTTGGCGTGCAGCGTGGTGTTGTGGTTCTTGCTCAACTTTCCACGCGACCAGGCGCCCACCGCCGAAGACTCGACGGGCCACGTCGCCATCCACGTCTCGGTCGCTCAAGAGAGCGAGCAGCTGCGCGAGAGTACACAGATTCAACACAGCTACGGCGCGCGTCTCGGCAAGGCGATCGAGCCGGCGATCGCACCGCTCGGCTTCGACTGGAAGATCGGGATCGGCATCATCGGCGCGTTCGCGGCGCGCGAGGTGTTCGTGGCCACCATGGGCGTCGTGTACTCGGTCGGAGACGACGTCGACGAGCAGAGCGAAGGCCTACGCGACAAGCTGCGCAACGAGACCAAGCCCAACGGCGAGCGGGCCTACACCCCGCTGGTGGGGCTGTCGTTGTTGGTGTTCTTTGCGCTGGCCTGCCAGTGCATCAGCACGCTGGCGGTGGTCAAGCGTGAGACGCGCAGTTACAAGTGGCCGGCTTTCTTGCTCGTGTACATGACCGCGCTCGCGTATGCAGCGAGCCTCATCGTCTTTCAGGGTGGGCGTCTGCTCGGGCTCGGATGACGCGCGCCTCCACGGCGCGCGTACCGGACGGGGCGCTTCGACACAGTTGCCGGGCCGCGCGCCTGACCTGATTCGGCTTCCGTGAGGTACATGAGAAGCGCGCACAACAAAACGTGTGCAAGAGCGCCGCTCGTGCGGTTCGTCGTAGCCAGGGGCCGCAAGTTAAGGCGACAACTGAGGTTGGAGGTGTGAGCTTGTCCCGCAGTGCGCGCGCTATTTCAAGCGCGCTCTTCCTTACGCTGGCCGCGGTCAGCGGCTGTGTACGGCTGCCGGAGCTCGGCAACCTCAGCTACCTCGCTCCGCGCGAGCGCCGTGGTTCCATCCTCTCCAGCATCGACCCTACGCGCCCAAGGCTCGCACTCAACGAGCTGCAGCTGAAGGGCTCTCACAACAGCTACCACCGTGCGCCGCGCTTTGCGCTGTCGCGCACCTGGCGCTACTCGCACTCGCCACTCGAGGTGCAGCTGGCCAGTCAGGGAGTTCGTCAGCTCGAGCTCGACGTACGTTACACGGGTGGCGAGCTACGCGTGAACCACCTGCCCATGGTCGACGGGCGCAGCAGCTGTTCGCGCCTCGCAGATTGCCTCGGCCGCATCAAAAAGTGGTCGCGCCAAAACCCGGCGCACCTGCCGGTGTTCGTGTTCATCGAGGTCAAAGAAGACCTCGCTCCGTCCAGCCTCGACGGCAAGCTAGACGCCATCGACTTTGCCATCACGCGTCAGTTCTCGCGCGACATGCTGCTCATGCCCGAAGACGTCGTGGGCGACTCGCCCAGCTTGCGACAAGCCATCGTCGAGCGTGGCTGGCCCAGCGTCGCCGACACCCGCGGTCGTATCGCCTTCGTCATGTTTGGTCCCGTGCGTCACAAGCGCGCCTACACAAAAGGTCGCCCGCGCCTGGACGGGCGCGTGATGTTCGTGGCCGAGCGCGAGACCTCCGCGCTGCACACGAGTGTCGTCTTCTACGATGACCCCATCTCCATGCGCCAGGAGATCGCTGCGGCCGTCAAACAACACTTCCTCGTGCGCACGCGCGCCGACGAAGACCTGCACCGCAGCACGCGTCGTCGCGATGCAGCTTTGGCCAGCGGAGCCAACTTCATCAGCAGCGACTACGTCGACCCGCGTCACAACTGGGTCGAGCTCAGTGGAAGCGCGGCGGCTCGCTGCAATCCGCTCTCGGCCTCTGCCGACTGCACCAGCCTCGCACTGTCCGAGGGTCTCCAGCCGGCGCTCGCCGAGGTCGCAACACCAGGGCCCAAGCCCATGGTCACACAGTAAGGTCGGCCGCTCGACCCTTTGGGGCCCGCTGTCAGCGCGTGGCGAGCGCAGGGCTCTCTGCGTGTACGGGCGCGACGGTGCGCAGGTAGTCGTAGATCGCGCCGAGGTCTTGGTCGCTCATGCCGGCGTACATGCTCCAGGGCATCAACGAGTTAAATCCGTTGGGATCCTAACTTTTTCTTACGCAGTCAGCCGTGGTCGCGTTCGGTGAGCTCTACCGGGCAGCCGAGCTCGAGTGCGAAGCGGCCGCGCTGCGTGGGCACCAGGCGGACCTCGGGGCACTTCTCTGCCAGGCGCTTGCGCAGCAAGATCAGGCGGCTCTCCAGGTTGTCTTTGATGGGCGGCAGGCCGAGCGTGGGATCGAGACGCAGCTCTCGGTTGGTGAACTGCGTGCGCGCGCCGCGTCGGTTCTCGTTCAAGATCTTCCACAGGATCTTGCCCGGGACGTTGCGCACCAGGTACTCGCCATCGACGAACACACAGTCGTCGTTGCGGAAGAACTGGAACTTACGAACCTTGTCGCTGCTGACCTGGAAGCTGCTGATGGGCTCGCTCTGCGCGGCGCGCACAGGTCTCGGAGCGACCGACGGCGGCGCGCTGGTCGGCGCAGGCAGGGGGCTCGGCTCGTCGTGTTCTTGCTGGCGCAGGCGGTCGAGACCCATCGCGATCTGGTTGGCCAAGATCTGCAAAAACGACTCGTGCCAGAGGCGCATCGCGAGGTTGCTCTCGCTCTCGAACACGATGACGCCGATGAGCTCGTCGCCCACCAGCATGGGCAACGCGAGCTGACTCGACGCGTTGGGCAGCCCCGGCAGCGGGATCTCCGGCGTGAGCATGGAGTCGCCACCTTGGTCGCGCACCCGTTCGCGGATCGCGCGTCCGTAGCGCAGCTCCTGCCCTAGCCCGCTCACGCGCAGCAGCTTGTGGGTCGCCGCCACGGTGCCGATTAGACCCGTGCCGACCTTCGCTTCTGCGCCCACCCCTGACTCGCCGTAGCCGCGGCTCGCGATGGTGACCAGACGCTGTCCTGACTCGTCAGGCAACAGGACCATGCTGTGGCGCAGACCGAACAGCTCTTCGAGCAGCGTGAGCGAGCCGGTGAGCAGGTCGTCGAGATCGCGCGCTCGATTGATGCGGTCGGACACCAGCTGCAGACCGCGTAGCTCGGTCATCACGCCGGGCACGTGGCTCAGCCGCACCGTCTCGGCCCCGGGGATCAAAAACTCTTCGACGCGCTCGACAGACAACACCTCGCACACGTCGGCGCCGATCAAACGAAAGACGCCGGCCATGCCGGTGTGCGTCGCGATGACCTGGATGCGCGCGGACATGGCGTCGAACAGCGGCCCGCTGGTCTCGGAGTGATCGAAACGAATCAGCGCGTGGTACGCGTGGAACGTGAGCGGGTCGTAAAACTGCAGGCTTGCCCGCGGGTTTTCTCGCAGGTTTTGCTGGGTCTTGTTGAAGAACTGACGCGACAGCGCGATGTGCGTCGAGTCGATGTACTGCACCTGGCTGAGGTAGGTGATGTTGGGCGTCCCGTCGGGCGCCGCCGTCGCGATCGCGCACGGCGTGATGCCCTCGAAGCAGCGCACCAGTTGCTCGAGCCGGACCTGGCTCATAGGCTGGGGCCTGTCAGGCGTGCGCCCGCCCCGGGCCCTGGCGTCTGCAGGTACAGCTCATCGAGCGAGAACTCGAGTGCCACGCTGGGCCAGTGGGACAGGTTGGTCACCACCTCGTAGGGCATGCCCACCACCTCGAGGACCCGCGCGAAGCCAGCCAAGTAGTCCTCGATGAAGGCCTGGGCCTCGCTGGGCGCCGGGCCGACGCGCGTCACACGCCCCTTCATCTGAAACGACCGATGGTCGAGCGGTTGAGAGACGAGGATGGCTACGCGCGGATTCGCCGCGACATCTGTGACAGTGTTACGGCTCGTCACTTGTGGCAGATACACCGTGGCGTAACACCAGTCTGCGTGGACACGCACGCCGGTCGCCCGCAACGAGTGGGGCGTGAGCGAGGCGTCGCATGTGCCCACCAGCAGGGACACGCCCTGCGCCAAAAAGGCGACGAGCTCTTCGCTGATCGGGGTTTGGGGCGGCGTGGCCAAGCTCGCTACTGTACGCAAACTGTCGGCGATCGTCGACGCTTGCCAGAGCGCCTGGGCCGAACCTGCTCACGTCGCGAATTTCTTTCGGTTTCGTCGACTTGAGGCGAGCCCGCGCAGAGCACGACGGGAGCCGGGGGGCCCCCGTCTCGGGGCTCAGAGCTCGGCTGCCGTGGGCAGCTGGGCGAGCTCGACGTGCGCAACGGGGGCGAGCTCGACCGCGTGCGGCGCGTGGCTGTGGGTCGCGAAACCCAGGAAGCCAAAGCCGAGCGCGAGGCCGACGATTGCACGAAGCACGGTGGCGGATGTTCTCAGGGACATGGCTGCTTCTCCTCAGCGTACACAGCCAACGTATTCACGAAGCGGGCCAAGACCCGACCGTGCGCGTTTGCACGCAAATCTGCTTTACGGAGTCCCTTGCTGCCCGCTGCGTGCTGGCACCGAGCGGCTCTTGTGGCGTTCCTGTCGAGCACAGGCGAGCCAGTTGTGCTGTCTGCTATAAACGCTCACCTATGCCCGACGCGCCCGCCGCCAAGAGCCCCGAGCCCACGCGCACGCCCGATGCCCCGGCCTCCAATGCATCCGGAAACGCGCCCTCGGAGAACGCGCCCAATTTCATCCGTGAGCTCATCGAGAGCGACCTGGCCGCCAACAAGTTCCAGGGGCGGGTGCACACGCGCTTCCCGCCCGAGCCCAACGGGTACCTCCACATCGGGCACTGCAAGGCGCTGTCCACCAACTTTGGTGCGGCGGCGCTGGCGCCCGGTGGCCTGTGCAACTTGCGCTTCGACGACACCAACCCGGTCAAAGAAG
>JBEGTL010000417.1:0-7398 GCA_041179425.1 Pseudomonadota bacterium
CCCGAGGGCGCGCTTCGACACACCGCTCGCGCGCCCGAGGGCGCGCTTCGACAGCCTGGGCAGCGCGAGCCACGGCTGTCGGACGGTCCGGGCGCCGACGCACCGCGCCCTTCTTCTGCCCCCTCGAGTGAGGCCCGATGACCGACACATCGACTCTTGGCGCGCGCCCCGAGCAGGGTGCAGAGGCTGCCGATGCTTGCCGCATCCTCGTGATCGAAGACGACCCCTCCATCTCTCTCGGTTTGCGCATGAACCTCGCCGCCGAGGGCTACGACGTGGGCATCGCCGAGGATGGGCGCAGCGGTCTCGAGCGGGCACTCCAAGAACCGTGGCACGTCATCATCCTCGACCTCATGCTGCCCAAGCTCAACGGCTTCGAGGTGGTTCGGCACCTGCGGTCGCAGGGCAACGAGACGCCGGTCGTCATGCTCAGCGCCAAGAGTGCAGAGGCCGACAAGGTGATGGGGCTGACCCTCGGCGCTGAGGACTACATCACCAAGCCGTTCGGCATCGCCGAGGTGCTCGCACGCATCAAGGTCGCGCTTCGTCGCGGCCTCCGCCAGCAGCAGGCGGCACCCGTGGCCAGCGCGCCCGCGCCTCTCGTCGAGCCTGCAACGAGACCCATCGTCAAGTTCGGCGAGGTCGAGATCGACGTCGACAAACGCGAGGTGCGCAAGGCGGGCGAGCTCGTGGAGATGACGGCCACCGAGTTCGACGTCCTCAACACGCTGGTCTCGGCGGGAGGGTCTGTCCTCTCACGCCGTCAGATCTTCGAGCGTGTGTGGGGTCCCAACCATCACGGCACGCCGCGCACCATCGACAACTTCGTCGCCCAGCTGCGCCACAAGCTGGAGCCAGACAGCGAGCGCCCCATCTACGTGGTCACGGTGCGCGGCATCGGCTACCGCCTGGTGCGCTAGAGGCCGGGTGAACGTCGACGTTGACGTCCTTCGACGGTTAGGGCCATTCGATGGCGGGGCCGTCGCCTAAGGAGCCGCCGTAGATCACGCCGTCGCGCAGGTGCGCCCAGGCGTGGGGGCCCTTGGACTTGCGCGCGACCACCAGCGTGCTGCCGTCGGAGGGCGCTTCTTGCTCCGAGACCACCTGCGTCACCTCGCCCAGCGTGCCGCCGGGGATGTTCACTTCGACCGTCTGATCCTGGTCGCGCACCATGTAGCGCGACCACACCAGGCCGTGCTCCATGCGCACGCCCGAGCTGACTGCTTCGCCCTGCACGACGTCGCTCGCTCCATCGAACAGCGCACTGAGGCGTGCCTTCGCCTGCGGCGCGTCCGCCGCGATGCGCGCGCGGGGAGGCGCGGTGCGCAGGCGCTCCATGGCCAACGTGGCCACGCGGCGCACCTCGGGGTCCGAGTCGAGGATCAGCTCCCCGGCCAGCGTGCTGTCTTCACGCGAACCTGCGCGCTCGAGCACCGCCGCGGCAGCCATCCGAACCTGCTGGCTCTCCGACTTGGCCGCCGCTTCGAGGCCGACGCGGCGCTCGCCGTCCGGCAGGCGCCGCAACGCCAACGTGCGCAGCACTTCGACGCGTGTCTGCGATGCGCTGGGCTCGTTGGGGTCGCCACGGAAGGGCGCCCCGAACAGCAGCACGAGCGCGAACAGCGGCGCCCCACGACCCTTGCCCGAGCGTGAACGCGAGCGCAGCCAGAGCCCCGCGATCACGAGCCCGCTGCCGAGCATCAGCCACAGCACGGGGCTCGGCGTGTGTCCGCGGCGGACGACGACGCTTGCGCCGCCACAGCCTTCTTTGCCCGTCGACGTCTCGGCCGCGAGCACCTGCGCGTACGCCGTCTCGACGCCGGTCTGGTCGTCTTCGTCGAGATCGCGCTGGTGCGTCTCGCCGCGCGCGACGTTGGGCCACATGGTCGCCATCCGAACGTCGTACGACTCGCCGAGTCCGAGCACGTGGCCAAACTCGTGCGTGAGCACGCCGCGGATGTCGAAGTCGTCGGCCGGCGCGTCCGGTCCGGAGGCCAGGAGCGCGAAGGGATGGTTGGCGTTGACGAGAATGTCGGTGTCGACGATCTTGCCGCTCTTCGTCTCGAAGGTGGCGACGGTGACGGCGAGCGAGCTCGAGGCCAGCTGCCAGTCTTGGACGAGGTACACGCCGTTGTCCGTGCCGCTCTTCTGGTCGAAGCCCTTGGGTCCCGGCACACCATCGCTGATCAAGAGGTCTGGGACATTGGGCAGGCCGGTCCAGGCTTGGGCCGCTTCAGAGAGCATCCCGCGCACCGGTATGTCCGCGAAATAGCTCTGCATACTGGGATCGAGGCGAAGCGAGATCGCGTTCGAATGCCAGCGCACGGTAGCCCCGCTCTCGGTCTGCTTGACCGTGTACGCACGCGCCGCGGGCACCGCGCCAAGCAAGCCCAGCAAGGCAATCGAAGCCCCCAATCCCCATCCACTGCCAACAGCCATACGCAAATTATGCACAGAGGGCGGAAGGCTGAAAAGAGGGTCATGTGTAGGCCGCTCACGCGTTCGCTCGTAAGTTGACGAAGGCATTCTTGAAACGCTTGACGCGACCGTGTGTGCAAGTACCCTCGCGAAAGGGCTCGCTGCAGCGGGGCCCACGAGGGTCGGGCTTCGGCCCTCGCGTCTAGGAGACAGTCGCAGACATGGGGACTGAAGAGGATGCCCGGAAGTTATTCGTTGCGGGCCTGCCCGACACGGTAACGGACGACGGGCTACGAGCGCTCTTTACGAGCACCGGCTCGACCATCGACGAGTTGAGCTTGCCCAGGGACCGGACTACGGGTCGGCCGCGCGGGTTTGCCTTCGTTACACTTTCATCCGCCGACGACGCGCAGCGTGCCCGAGAACAACTCGACGGCTCGCTGCTCGAGGGGCGCAGCATCAGCGTTCGGCCGTTCTCCTCGGGTCCGCCCCGCGGTGCGACCGGGCCTGGACAGGGCTTAGGCGGCGGCCAGGGTGGCGGCTACAGCCGCGATCAGGGCGGCGGCGGAGGCGGCTACGGAGGCGGTGGTGGAGGCGGCTACGGAGGCGGTAGCGCCGGTGGCGGCTTCGGCGGTCCCGGTGCTGGCGGCGCTGAGCGTCGTCCCCCGCCCCCGCGCGACGACTCCAACCGCACGCTCTACGTGGGCAACCTGCCGTACGACATCGAAGAGACAGACCTCCGTGGTCTGTTTACGCAGATGGGTGCCAAGGACCTCGACCGCGTCCATCTCCCGATGGATCACGCGACGGGGCGTCGCCGTGGGTTCGCCTTCGTGTCGTTCATCAGCGAAGACGCCGCCAAGGCGTCGCTCGATGTGCTCGGCAACCTCAACGTGCGTGGGCGTCAGTGCACTGTGCACTTGGCGCACCCGCGCGGAGAGCGCCCTGCACCCCGAGGCGATCGCCCCTTCGGGGCGGGACCCGGAGGTCCAGGAGGCGGCGGCGGCGGCGGCGGAATGGGCGGGCCCTCGGGCTTTCGCAGCTCGCCACCACCTGCGGGAGGGGCGCGTAACTTCGGACCTCCTGCGTTCGCATCGGGCAGCGGTCGGCCTCCCCCTCGTCGTGCCTCGGACGAAGAGGGCGCTGCACGCACGGCCAAGGGTGTGACCCGCAAGAAGCGCCTCGAAGAAGAGAAGAAGCGCGGCGGCGGCAATGCCCAGCGTTACATGGACGACATCGGAGACGACGACGAGTGAACTGCGCGAGATCGGGCGCGATCGCGGGAGGCCGCCGGCTCGTTCTCACGCAGTGTCGAGTGCGCTCCGCTTGATTGACACCCTTCTACGCGAGCGTTAGAAGAAGCACGCTTTACGAGGAGCCGACCGGTCACGGCACGCGCACCCTCGGCAGGCGCTTTGTTTGCGCACAGTTTTGTGGACGCGTTTGGCGCTTCGTTGCGCCGGGGCTCACTGCGTTTTGCGCGCGGCGAGCGAGACGCTCAAAGCACATCGGGGAAGCGAATGGTTGCCCTCTATCTCCCAGTGTTCCTGTTGATCGCGGTCGCTCTGGGACTGGCGTTGTTCATCTTCACGGCCACGTCCATCGCGGGCCCCAAGAACATGACGCCGGAGAAAGCCACTCCGTACGAGAGCGGCTCCGAGAGCAGCGGCGCCAACCACCTCAAGCTGAGCATCAAGTTCTATCTCACCGCGATTTTGTTCGTGGTGTTCGATATCGAAGCCGTGTTTTTGTACCCCTGGGCGTCGTTGTTCCGCGACCTTGGTTGGTTCGGATTCGGCGAGATGCTGAGCTTCCTCGTCGTGCTGACGATCACGCTCGTATACGCCTGGAGGAAGGGAGCTCTCGAATGGGAGAAGTAAAAGTTCTGCAGACGGGCGAGTCTGGCTTCGCCACCACGCGCTTCGAAGACTTGCTCGCGTGGGCCCGCAAGTACTCGCTGTTCCAGTACCCGTTCGCCACGGCGTGCTGCGGCATGGAGTTTTTCTCGGTTGCCTCCTCGCGCTACGACATCGCGCGATTTGGTGCCGAGGCCCCACGCTTCAGCCCTCGTCAGGCCGACCTGCTCTGGGTCGTCGGCACCATCGTCCAGCGCCAGGCGCCCATCCTCAAGCGCATCTACGACCAGATGACCGACCCCAAGTGGGTGATCGCGTTTGGCACCTGTGCGTCGTGCGGCGGGTTCTACGACAACTACACCACGGTGCCGGGCGCCGACCGAATCATCCCCGTGGACATCTACATTCCCGGCTGTCCTCCGCGCCCGGAGGCGGTGTTCGACGGGCTCATCCTGCTGCAGGAGAAGATCGCCAACGGCAACCGCGAGCCCACCGTGGTGCCGCCGCGCGAGCTGCCCAAGCTCAGCCAGCTGCGCGTCAAAAAGGAGCCGGCATGAGCAAGCGTGTGCTCGAGCGCCTGCGCGCTCAGTTTGGCGAGCGCATTCTCGAGGTCACTGACTTTCGCGGCGATGAGACGGCCATCATCGCGCCCGCCGACTGGCTGGAGGTCGCGCGTTTTCTGCGCACCGACAGCGAGCTGCTTTTTAATCAGTTCACCGACGTCACGGCGGTCGACCATCCAGAGCGCGAGCCCGAGCTGCCGCGCTTCGACGTGGTGGTGCTCGCGCGCTCGCTCGAGAAGGGCCACCGCATCCGCCTCAAGACGCGCGTCGAAGACGGTGCGTCGCTGGCGTCGCTGTTCACCGTCTGGGCCGGCTGTGCCTGGGGTGAGCGCGAGGTCTACGACATGTTTGGCATCAAGTTCGACGGCCATCCCGATCTGCGCCGCGTGCTGCTGTACGAGGAGTTCGTCGGCTATCCGCTTCGTAAGGACTACCCCATCGATCGCACGCAGCCGCTCATCCCGTACCGCGAGGAGGGGCAGTTCATGTCCAAGCTTCCGCCGTTCGGCCAAGACGAGGGGCAGCCGTGGGCGCGCATCAACTGGGCAGCGCGCCTGCAGGGCCGCGATCACCAAGTCTCTCCCGCCATCGCAGTGCAGCAGGGCCAGCGCCGTGCGCTCAGCGACACGACTGCGGGCGAACAGACCGAGACGGACCTCGGAACGGTTGAGGAGTAGCGATGGAGCCTATCGAAGACGAGCTCTCCGACGAGGGCGCGCTCGAACTTCCGAGCGAACCGATGCGCCTCAACATGGGGCCTTCGCACCCGGCCATGCACGGCACCATTCGAATGGTGCTCGACCTCGATGGCGAGACCGTGCAGGACCTCGACATCCAGCCCGGCTACCTGCACCGCGGGTTCGAGAAGAGCTGCGAGCGCGGCACCTGGCAGCAGGTGTTCCCGTACGCCGACCGGCTCAACTACGTCTCGCCGATGCTCAACAACAACGGCTTTGCGCAGGCCGTCGAGAAGCTGCTCGGCATCAAGGTGCCCGAGCGCTGCGAGTACTACCGCGTCATCCTCGGCGAGATCGCCCGGATCTGCGATCACCTCACGTGCAACGGCGCCAGCGCCATGGAGCTCGGCGCGTTCACGCCGTTTTTGTGGATGCTCAAGCTGCGCGACTTCCTCTGGGACATCCTCGAGATCGAGACGGGCGCGCGCATGACGCACAGCTTCGCGCGCATCGGCGGCATGGCCAAAGAGCCCACCGCCGACCTGCCGCGCAACATCGAAGAGCTGATCCCCAAGTTCGAGCGCACGCTGATCGAGTGTGAAGACACCGTGCTGCGCAACCGCATCTTCCTCGACCGTATGGAAGGCGTGGGCATCCTCGGCAAAGATCGCGCGCTCGAGCTGGGCGCGACCGGCGTCATGCTGCGCTCTACCGGCGTCGACTACGACGTGCGTAAGGCGCACCCCTACAGCGTGTTCGATCGCTTCGATTTCGAGGTGCCAGTCGGGCACCGCGGCGACAACTACGATCGCTTTTTGTGCCGCATGGAAGAGATGCGGCAGTCGCTGCGCATCATCCGCCAGGCGCTCGCGCAGATGCCCAAGGACGGCCCGGTCAGCGTCGACGACGTACGCGTGGTGCTGCCCGAAAAGCCCGAGGTGTACACCACCATCGAAGGCACCATCGCGCACTTCAAGCTCGTCATGGAGGGCATCAAGGTGCCACCCGGCGAGGTCTACAGCTTCAGCGAGGCTGGCAACGGCGAGCTCGGGTTCTTCCTGGTCTCCGACGGTAGCGGCACGCCGTACCGCGTGCGCTGTCGACCGCCCTGTTGGTACAACCTCAACAGCGCACACGAGATGCTGCGCGGCGGCATGATCGCCGACATCATCCCCACGTTCGGCAGCGTCAACATGATCGGCGGCGAGTGTGATCGCTGAGGCGATTGACGCTGCTTCGCTCGCGCGCCCGAGGGCGCTTGGTTCTTTCGCTTCGACTTCGATGAATTGAAGAAGGTCTGAGATGCCCTCATTCAAGCTGGACGGCAAAGAGATTCCTTTCGAGCCGGGCGACACCATCATTCGCGCCGCCTGGAAGCAGGGCGTCGAGATCCCGCACTACTGCTGGCATCCGGGCCTGACCGTCGCTGCCAACTGCCGCATGTGTCTGGTCGAGATCAAGAGCGACCGGCCGATGATCATGCCGATCGTGCAGTGGGACGAGGCCAAGCAGAGCTACGTGCCTGCCGGCAAGCCCAAGCTCCAGCCCGCCTGCCAGATGCCGGCCGTCGAGAACCAAGAGGTGTTCGCGCAGTCTTCCGAGGTGAAGCGCGCGCAGGCCTCGGTGCAGGAGTTTTTGCTCCTCAACCACCCGGTCGACTGCCCCATCTGCGATCAGGCCGGTGAGTGCAAGCTGCAGGACTACTACGACGCGCACCAGGCGACGCACAAACGCAAGCGCACCGAGCCCGTGCACAAGGTCAAGGCCGAGAAGTTCGGCGAGACCATCGTGTACGACGGCGAGCGCTGCGTGATGTGCACGCGCTGCGTCCGTTTTTGCGACGATGTCGTGGGCGACCACGTGCTCGACATGCGCGAGCGCGGC
>JBEGTL010000418.1:0-7398 GCA_041179425.1 Pseudomonadota bacterium
GCTGCCGAGCGGCCCTTGGGACCGCGCGAGCAGAAACCGTTGATGACGATTTGATTCAATGCACCCGCTTGTGACAACGTCACGCGACCTCGAAGGTGGCTCGTCGCTCGAGCCGTACGCCCTGTGTTCGCTTTTCTGCTCGCGCGCCTCGCAAGCGCGTTGACCAACCTCGCGCTCGAACCTAACGCCAAAGCGCTCGGTCTCCCGCGCGGCCCCTCAACTGACGTACCTTCGTCGAGCGTTGCGGGACAACGATGCACACGACCACCCGTCCAAGTTAACACCGCGATTTTTACCCATCAAGCTTCCGTCTGAACACGCGCTTCATGCTTCGCTATTTCCCTTCCGACCGGCGACGCCGCTTCGCCCCGCTGTTTCTCCTCTTGGGGCTCGCCGTCGTCGGTAGGTTTGCCTACGAGGACCTTCCTCGGGACACGGAGATCAGGTTCGTCATGCCTAGCCCCAATGTCGAGGCCTTGCGGGTCATCTACAGCATGGAGGGTGAGTTTTACGGGGGCCTCGAGCGGCACTTTCCGCACGGCGCGCCCGAGGTGGTGGGCCACACCCCGTCCCTGGCGGCCGGGCGCTACGACCTGGCCATCGAGCTGACGGCCGATGATGGCGGAATCACACAGATACATCGCACGCTCGAGCTCCCCACCGAGGGCCCCGCGCGCATCCCTTTGCGCGGAGAGCGCTGACATGTCGGCCCCCTCGACACGTGACGAAGCGAGCGAGCGCACAGCCTTTGGCGAGCTGGTGGGCGGTGCGCCCGCCATGCGGACACTGTTCGGGGAGGCCCTCAAGCTCGCGGGCACCGACCTCAGTGTGCTCCTCACTGGTGAGCCCGGCACCGGCAAGGACCTGCTCGCGCGGGCGCTCCACCGGGAGGGCGCGCGAAGTAAGGGTCCTTTCATCGCCATCGACTGCAGCGCGATCGCCACCGGGGCGCTCGAAGGCGAGCTGTTCGGCTACGCCGAGGGTCCACAGCGCGATCGCGCCGGGGCACTCGAGCTCTCGCGGGGCGGCACGCTGGTGCTCGATGGCGTGGTCGACCTGCCGCTGGCGGTGCAGCCGCGCCTGCGGGAGGCTCTGGCCAAGCGCTCCTTCGTCCGCCTGGGCGGTCGCGAGCCGCTCGCGCTGGACGCACGCGTGATCGCAATCAGCAAACGAAAGCTGAGCAGCGAGGTCGAGCGCGGGAAGTTCTCCCCCGAGCTGCTGGCGCTCCTGGGCGGCGCCTCGCTCACGCTCCCGCCTTTGCGCGAGCGCCGCGAGGACATCCCGTGGCTCGCCCAGACGCTGCTCGAGCGCAGCGACGAGGGTCTCGGGCTCACGCTGGCACGTGAGACACTCGGCGCGCTGGCCCTCCACGACTGGCCAGGAAACGTGCGCGAGCTGCGCAACCTCGTCGAGCGTTTTGCCTACGCCGTGCGCGCCGGCGGTCCGAGTGCCCACCGGCTCAGCGCACTGCTGGCGCAGGGCCAGCTGCCCGCGGCCGACCTGCGCTCGCGCGGGGACGAGCCTCGCGCAGTCACAGTCGACCGGCGAGACACCGGCGCAAGCGACGGGGCGCGCTTCGAACCGGGCCTCAGCTACCGCGAAGAGCGGGCCGTGTTCGAGGCTACTTTCGAGAAACGCTACGTCGCCTGGTTGCTCGAGCGACACGACGGCAACGTTTCAGCAGCAGCGCGGGCGGCCGAGATGGATCGCAAGTACCTGTACAAGCTGGCCAAGAAGCACGCGCTCAAGCCGATCGCCTAAATCTTCGCTTGCTCGCGTGCCCCAGGGCGCGCTTGGACCTCGAATCGGCGTGCGAGACCTGTGACAGGCTGCATCGCAGTCGCTAGACTGCGGCCGCTTTGACTACCTCCGCGACCGAAGTCAGTCCGCCCGCGCCGCCGCCCTCCGAGCAGGCGATCGTAGCCCCATCCCCGAGCGAGCCCAGCGCGCCCCGACCGCGCAGCGTGAAGCTGGCCGCGTTGCTCATCGCGCTGGGCGTCGTCGCCTCGTTTTTGATGATGAGCATCGACAAGCAGGTGCGCTCTGGGCCGCTGTTCGGGGCCATTGCCATCTTCGTCGCGGCCCTCGGCGTGCTCGAGCTGTGTGGCCTGCTGCGGCCTGTGCCAGCAGACCCGAGGCTGCTGCCGGGCGTGTTCGGTGCCAAGGAGGGCGAACCATCGTTCTTCGCGCCGCGCATCACGGTGCCCGTTGCGATCGCCGTGATCGCCATCGGCTGGCTGCTCCTGGGCCCAGGCGCGCTATTCGTGCCGCTCGTGCTCGCGCACCTGGTGCTGCTGTTGTCGTCGCTGCGTCGGCCTGCGCTGTTCGTCTACGTAGCCAGCTCCGCGCTGCTGCTCCCCATGCTCGGACAGTACGGGCTGTGGGACCCCTGGGAGACACACTACGGCGAGGTCGCCCGCGAGATCCTCGCCCGCGACGACTGGATCACGCTGTGGTGGGCACAGGACGAGTGGTTTCGCAGCAAGCCCGTCTTCATCTTCTGGATCGAGGCGCTGGCCTGGGGCGCCCTCGGCATTCCGTTCGGGCCCGACACCAACCCCGGCCACCCCGAGTGGGCCATCCGTCTCCCGCACTACCTGTTGTCGATGGGCGCGCTCATGTCGTCGTACGCGCTGGTGGCGCGCACCTTCAGCCGCCGCGCGGGCGTGATCGCGACCCTGGTGCTGGCCACCACGCCGTACTTCTTTTTGCTGTCGCACCAGGCGATCACGGACATGCCGTTCGTGGCGACCATGACCATCGCCATGTGTCTGTTCGGGCTGGCGGTCGAGGCCGACCCGGAGGCGCCCGTCACCACGTACCGCGTCGGGCCGTTCGCCATCTCGTGGCAGAGCGCGCTGATGCTGGCGTTCGTGCTCACGGCGCTGCCGCAAGCGCTGTACCTCATCACGCGCAACCTGACTCTGGTGGTCAACGACTTCGGCTTCTGGATCCACAAAGACGAGTTCTTGTTCGGCTCTGCCGGCAACCCGACCGTCCCCGGCAACCCCGTGCACCGGCTGCGCGGCCCGTACCTCAAGGCCATCTACTACCAGCCCTTTGCGCAGGGCATCCTGTGGCTGCTCGGCCTCGGCTGGCTGGTTCGTTCCATCAAACAAAAGCGCGATGCGGCCACGCTCGGCATCTTCGGCTTTTACCTGTTCTGCTCGTACGCGTGGATGGCCAAAGGCATCCCGGGCTTCGCGCTGCCAGGGCTCATCGCCGCACTCTACCTGTTCGCCACCAAGCGCTTTGCGCTGCTTGGCGAAGGTCGCCTACGGGTGGGCATCGGCGTGCTCACCATCGCGGTCACGGGCCTGCCCTGGTACGTCGGCATGTACGGTCGTCTCGGCCCGTTCTTCACCGACCGTCTGCTGATCCACGATCACATCAACCGCCTCGCCTCGGGCGTGCACGGTGACACCGGCAGCATCCAGTACTTCCTGCAGCAGCTCGGCTACGGCGTGTTCCCGTGGATTGGGCTCGCACCGCTGGGCGTCGTCGCGTACCGCCTGCTCGCGCCGAGCAGCGAGCTCGAGGGTACACGGCAACGCCGTACGGCGATCTTGCTCGCGCTTTGGATGACCGCGTCGTTCGCGCTCTTCAACGCGATGATCACCAAGTTCCATCACTACATCTTCCCTGCCGTGCCGCCGCTCTCGCTGCTGATCGGCCTCGTGCTCGAGCGCGTGCTCGGCGACAGCAGTGAGGACGTGCGCAAGGAGCGCTGGGCCATCGCACTCGCGTGGCTGGCCCCCATCCCGCTGGTCGCCGGCGTCGCAGGCTTCTTTGGCAACGTTCGGGGCGTCATCCCCGAGGGCGTCGACGTGGCGCAGCACGCGAGCTGGATGGCCGACAACGGCTTTTCTACGCCGCTCTCCGTGTCGCTCATCCTGCTCGGCGCGCTGCTGTTGTTCGCAGCGCTGCGCCTGCTCGGCTCGCTGCACGACGTCAGCCTACGCGCGAGCCCCGCCAATGCGGCCATCGGTGCCGCCATCTTGGCCAGCGCCTTCATCACCGGCTTTGCCGGGCGCGACCTCAGCTACGTCACCAGCGGCAAGCCCGCCGGTGAAGAGCGCCTGATCGACCTGTTCGTCTACAACTACGAGCGCCCCTTTCCCGACCACCTCGACTACCACCCTGCCCTGGCCGGCTTCGCCGTGGTGGCATTCGCCATCCTCGTGCTCGCGAGCGTGGCCAAGCTACGCAAGGTCGGCATCTACGCGCTGCTCGGCCTGAGCTTCTGGTTCGCGGCCTGGTCGCTCGACGTGCACATGATCGACCTGTCGCCGCACTGGGGCCAGCGCGAGCTGGTCAAGCGCTACTACGAGCAGCGCCAGAGCGACAAGGAGCCGTTGATCGCCTGGCAGATGAACTGGAAGGGCGAGAACCTGTACACGGGCAACCGGGTGCACGTGTACGTCGACCTCGACAACAAGGCCGTCGAGAAGTGGATGGGCGAGCACGCCAAGTCGCAGGCGTACTTCCTGCTCGAGCACTCGCGGCTCGGCAACTTCAAGCGCATGCTGGGTTCGCGCAAGGTCGAGGAGCTCTCTACGCCACGCGAGAACAACAAGTTCATCTTGGTGCGCGCGTTTCTGTAGGAGGTTTTTGTGCAGGTAGGCATCGTTCCGGTCACCGCGTTTCAGCAGAACTGCTCGATCGTCCACTGCCAAAAGACCAACAAGGCGGCGGTGGTCGACCCCGGTGGCGACCTCGAGATGTTGCTCGCGTACATCCAGAACGAGGGCGTCGAGGTCGACAAGATCTTGCTGACGCACGCACACATCGATCACGCCGGCGCGACGCACCAGCTCCAGCAGAAGCTAGGCGTGCCCGTGATCGGCCCGCACCGAGAAGACTTGTTTTTGATCGAGAGCCTGCCGACCCAGGGCGCCATGTTTGGCTTCGTAGGGGCCGAGTCGTTCACACCCGATCGCTGGCTCGTGCAAGGCGACGTGGTCGAGGTCGGCGAAGAACGGTTCGAAGTCAGACACTGCCCGGGTCACACGCCGGGCCACGTCATCTTCTACAGCGCGAAGAGCGGCTTCGTCATCGTCGGCGACGTGCTGTTCGACGGCTCCATCGGGCGCACCGACCTACCGCGCGGAGACAGCGCCACGCTGCTCGCTTCCATTCGCGACCAGCTGCTCACGCTGCCTGACGAGACCACTTTTTTGCCGGGCCACGGCCCCACGTCGACCATCGGCGAGCAGCGCCGCACCAACCCGTTCCTGCGCGGCCTCTGACGCGCCTCAGTTTTCGGCGCTCGTCGGGTCCTCGACGCCGAGAGCCCTGAGCATCTCGAGCAGGATGCCGCGCTTGAGCCCGAGGGCACGCGCGGCCTCGGTGCGGTTGCCGCCCGCGTGAGCCAGGGCTCGTCGCAAGATCTCGCGCTCTTGTTCGGCGAACGAGCCGCTGGACGTAAACGTGGCAAAGGCCGGCAGCGCGGGCAGGTCGCGGTAGGCGATGCGCTCGCCCTCGGCGCGTGCCACGGCGCGCTCGACGATGCTGACGAGCTCGGTCTCGTTGCCAGGCCAGTCGTACTCGATGAGTGCTTTGAGGGCTTCGGCCTCCACGCCCTTGGCGGGCTTGCCCAGCACGCGCGCCGCGCGGTCGAGCGCCAACAACAACAACGACTCGAGATCCTCGGGGCGCTCGCGCAGCGGTGGCACGCGGTAGCTCGTCGCGTCGAGCCAACGGGCAAGCTCGGTGGTGAGGGCCTTGCTCTCCACCAGCTCGGCGAGCGGCCGACGCGCCGTGACGATGATGCGACCCGCAAACGGGTAGCTCGCAAAGGAGCGCAGCGGCCGCACCCGACGTTCGGAGAACACCTGCGCGAGTGCGTGCTGGACCTCGTGCGACAGGGCACAGACATCGATCAGCAGCAGTGTGCCGGCACCGATCAGCTCGAGCACGCCAGGCTTCGCGTCTGCCGCCGTCCCCACGCCGAATAGACGCGACAGCACCGCCTCCGTGGAGAGCTCGGAGGCGTCGAGGATGACGAACGGCTCGGCACCGCGCCCGCTGGCCCGGTGGATGGACTGCGCGACGGGCGCGAGCGCGAGCCCGGTCTCCGCACACAACAACATGGGCACGTCGTGGGGCGCCGCGCGCAGGAGCAGCTCGCTCTGTGCGCGCATGCTCGCGCTGTACTGCACCGGGTCGCGCTCTGGCAGGGGCAGGCCGAGGCCCGCCTTCACCGCCGACATCTGCGTGCGCAGCTCGCGGAGGTCGTTGGCCTGCTCTTCGACGCGCAAGAGGAGCTGCGTGCGCTGCTCGGTCAGCACGTCGGCCCGCAGCCGCACGCGCTCGAGCGCCATGAAGCCCCCTGCGATGGGCGTGAGATCGGCGGCCAGGCGCTCGAGCAAGAGCAGCTCTTCGAGCGTGACCACGTCGCGGCGGGCGCCGCGCGCGATCAGCAGCGCACCTTCGAGCGAGCCGTCGGCGACCAACGGGACGACGCACAGCGTGTCGAGCTCGTCGAGCGCCCTGACCAACGCGGCGAGCTCCGGACGTCGCGGCAACAACACTTCGAGCTCGGCGCGCACGATGGGCTCGCCAAGCTTGTCGGACAGCCGCGTGGTGAGCGCCGACGCGAGCGTGTGTTCGCTGACCCGCGCAAAGCCGGCCGCGTCGAGCTGGGCCATGCGCGGCGGGTCGAAGCTGATCAAACGCGGCGCAGTCTCGGGCAAGCTGCCTGCACGGCGCAGCGGCTTGAGCACGCGCCCGCTGAACTCGGCGTAGTCCGATGCGCCGAGCGCGCCCCGGCGCGCCTGTTCGATGGCCGACAGCAGTGCCCCTCCGTGCGGCGCTATCGCGCGCTCGACGAGCGGGCGTAGCCAGCGCCGAACGACCAGGAACGCGAGCGCAAACGGGACCGCGACCCAGAGTGCGTGCGGAGCTTCTGCGGGCAGCGCGCGGGCGAGCCCGCCGAGCAGCAGCGCGACCACGCCCAGGGAGAGGCTGCCGACGAACAGCTCACGGGCCCACGCGCTGGCCACGCGCACGCGGGCGAGAGACAGCGTCCAGACGTGTCCGAGGAGCTGGGTCGCCGCCGCCGATGCCAGCAGCGCTTGGACGCCGCTGCCCGCCACGCCGGCGCGACGCGCGAGCAGAAAACCAGCCAGTGCCGCGCCGCCCACCACGATGCCGAGCGTTGCCCAGAGGTTTGCGGCGAGCGCCTGGGCTGTGCTGCCCAGCCGCCGGCGAAACAGGCGCACCGTGAGCGCGGCACATGCGCACAGGCACGCGGACCACAGCGGCCAGAGCGACCACCCGGAAGGAGCGATCAGCGCGCGTCCACCGAGCCAGAAGGGAGGAAGCGCGGAGAGCACGCCGGCGAGTCCCCCCACTGCGGCGGTCACGACGGCGGCGATCGCGATCGGCAACCGGCGA
>JBEGTL010000419.1:0-7380 GCA_041179425.1 Pseudomonadota bacterium
GGACGCATCCGGGGTGAAGATGGGGACGGGCCGCGACTCACCTCACGGAGCTACCTCGGGTGGCGACTCGAGATGCGCGCGTACTACGAGGCTGGTTCGAACTTCGCAGCCATGCAGATGGACTTCGCCTCGGCGACCGTCTTGGGCTCGTAGAAGAACCGCTTGTACCAGCGCTTGACGCCACCCACATTGCCGCTTGTCAAACAGGTCCCGACGAGCTTCTCGCGCGGACATGGCACATCCTTCAACTCCTCGCCGGCCTGCTTGCAGGACATGGCGGCCGATGCCTTGATCTTCGCGGCGTCAGCCTTCTCGCCGAGAAACTCAGCGCACAACATCGTGACGGACTCTGCGCAAGAGACGGCAAATTCCATCGGAAGGTCGGACGCTACTACCCTGGGCCCGCCGCTGTCCGGAGCACCCGTCGCCGAACCTCCGCCTTGTTCGACGTCTGTGTCGTCGCTGCCGCAGCCTTGTAGCAAGCCGCCCGTCGCGGTTAGCGCTGCAAGGAGTGCAGCCATCGACAGGCTCAAGCTCGGGGACCGCCAGCTACTGTTCTTCACGCTTCACCTCTTCAAACGATCTCGCAAATATCAGACGGCCGATTGCAGCGCACGACAAACGCCGTCGCCCCTCCGGCCTGCCGTACCTTGGGCTAACGGACCATGCACGCGACGTCAAGCCCCGCCATTGCAAGGAGCCGGCGTTGTCGTCTCCCCCAGCGACCAGTTGGGGTGATGGCTCGTTGGCGGGTGTCGGACGATTGCGGTAGGGTCGCGCCCACCTCACTGAGGAGTGACGATGCGCAAGAGGGTTCGATGGAGCTGGGTGATGGGTCTCTTGGCGATCGCCGCGTGTGGAGATGACGCAGGCGGCGAGCCCACCACCGAAGATCAGGGCCCCGCGACGCCGGGGTGCCGTTCTGGGCAGTTTCCTGGTGGCACGGGCACACTGACGCTCTGCGGACCCGGTCCAACCGACCGCGCGTGCATGCCGATCGAAAAGTTCCAGGGGTACACCAAGTACGGCGGCGACATCTCGGTATTCCCAGGAAGCTTGCCCGATCTGACAGCTCTCAGCTGTCTGAGTGAAGTCGGACGTCTCAGCGTCGGCCAGAGCACAGAGCTGACGAACCTTCATGGCCTGGAGAACGTCTCCAAGGCGAGCGCGCTCGAGCTCTTGGGGAACAAGAAGCTCACGAGTCTCGAGGGGCTCAAGAAGCTGACCAGCGTCATTCAGATCACGATCAACAGCAACGACAGCCTCACTGATATCGTAGGCCTGCCACAGGGGTTCTCCACAGGAAGCCTCTACGTCGGCATCAACTACGGTCTCACCAGCTTGGACGGGCTCAAGGGGATCAAGGTGACCCGCACGCTCGCCTTCGAAGGCAACAAGAAGCTTTCAATCTGCACAGTCAAAGCCTTTGGCGCGGCGTACCCGGGGGTGGAGCTCGTCAACGACCGCAACCTCGACGAGAAGTGCCCGTAGTCTAGCTACATCCCGACCGCGCCCGTGGTACCAGCCGCATCCATCGGGATGATCGTCGTGATCCCGTGCTTACCGTTGTCGAGGCTGCCATGGCTGAGCACAACGGTGACCCCGTCGCGCATCACCATCGCTCCCTTGATGGAATGGTCGGCCTTGGACGGCGGCGTCATGGCCTCCCAGCCGAGCGTCGGCAGCGTCTTTCGGTAGTGCGCATCGAGCGACGCGGCGTCCATGCTTGCCGCCTGATAGATGTTCAAGGCAGGCGCCTGCCCCTCCTCCCACGCCGAGAGAATGCGCCGGCCGTGCGGCGGCCGGGGAAGGTCCGGGAAGTCAACACCCGGAGCATCGCCGGTGCTCGGAAACATTCGCTTGAGATCGAGGGGACCGTCGGTCCACATCATGACTACGAAGACGCCCTCCCCCTCTTTCTCGGCTCGCACGTAGCGAAGCTGGCCGAAGCTCGCTGCATCGCCGGTGGCAGCGAAGGCTTTTGCACGCTCCAGGATCGAGCTTGGGGAGCCACGCTCTTCTTCACCGACATCGAGACAGGCGACCGAACCTTGATCGTCCGCCTCGGCACGCATGACGCCATCCAGAAAGTCGAGCTGCTCTTTGCCAAGCTTGACCTTCGGGCGTCCCTCGGAGAGCTGCTCGTAGAAGCGACCGTTGCGGGAGCGACAAACTGACTCGAAGTGATCGAGGACCTCGTCGAGTGTCAGCTTGGGCGCGTGGTCGACACGCATGCGGATCTGCGCACCGTTGATACGCAGCGTGCGAGGCGGACCCGCTCCGATACGTTCGCCGAGCTGCATCACCTGCGCCCCCACACTCAGCATCAGGTCCTGCACCTCGGCGTGAACGTGGCGCACGATGAGAGCGGTCAGCACGGCCTGGACAAAGAACAAAAATGTCCCCAGGCGCAAGACCTTCTTCAGCAAAGAGTCTCTACGTTTCAACATCCGTCAGCTCCTACGGACAGTTGGGGAACTTGTTGTTCATGAACCCACAGAAGATATCTTTTGCGACTTTGTCCCAGTCCTTGGGCACCGAGTTGCACAGCGTGCTGTAGGCTCCAGGGACAGCTTTCTCCGAGGGTCCAAACCGATTCTGTCCAAAGCGCACCGGTTGCCGCGAGCGCCCGAGCACAGGGGTGCCAAACAGGTAGTGCAACGCATCACCGAGGATCGGCACCGACTCGAATTTGTTCATGATCTTTCCGACCTTGCTGGTGCCCACTTCATTTTTGGCCACCTCGCCTTCGAGCCCGCTCTTGCCAGCACCACTGGCAACGACGGGTTGATCGGACTGCTCGACGTCGGGCGCACCACCGCCCGTGGGCGCCGTCAGACACGTCTTGTATCTCTCGCTGTCCTGACATCCCGCCGCCGCATACTCCCAGGTGCACGACCGCGCGCGTAGCATGGCCTGCTGCCGTCCCATGTAGTGGCCGTACATCCAATAAATCCCGGCGTACACGATCAAAAAGAACGGGAGCATCATCACGACTTCGACCGAAGCCGTGCCGCGAAGACGGCGCTTGTTGCGCAACGAGCGAGCAGAGCGCATCGGTAACCTCAATGTAAGAACAGGGCGTCGAACGAGCTCATGAGTGGCTTGATCTGCTCGCACACGTCGATGCCGAGACACGGGATCTCCGGGCCACTGTTGGAGACGTCCTTGCCACTCTTCTGACCGCCACCGGCGAGCGCGTCCTTGGCCATATCACCACCGAAATTCTGCGTGAGGTTCGAGTTGTTGCTCGAGTCGGCGCCGCTCTCGCTCTCGCCGTCCGCATCGCCGAACTTCAATCGAAAACGCCTCATCCGGGCGGTCCAGCCCATGTACCAGAGGTAGTCACGCGAGCCGTTGGTCTTGTTCTCGTCGTCCTTGTGGCTCCACAGGGCGAACGGGGCTGCTTCGCCGCCGTGGGCGTCCACGTCGAAGTAGTACTCCGCCTGCGCGATCGCGAAGCGGCCGTAGAGCTGAGAAGCGTCGCGAAGCTTCGCGAGTCCATTGTCGTCGCTGCCCCACTTGGTGATTTCGACGACTCGCTGGGCGTGCTCGTGAGCGTTCTCGTCGCCCTCGGTGTTGCGCACGATCTTCGCGTCATCGAGCGACTTCGACATCACCAGGGAGCGGATCTGCATGTCGCTGGTCCCGAGCTTGTGTTTCTTTTCGAAACGAAACGGGACCATGTCGTTGCTGCCGTCAGAGTCCGAGCCGTCGGCGTTCTTCTGTCCCTTGGTGGAGGAGGACTCCGTCGCCTGGTCTTGGTCGAGCTCGACGCCCTTGAACTGACCACCCGTATTCTTGGAAGCGGCGGTCTCGGCGCTGCCGATGTTCACGCGGTCGCGGATCTGATCTTCACCAACGTTGACTGGTTTGACCGCCTTCTTCTTGTAGGGTTGCTGCATCTCCTGGCAGCCGAGCACCTGCGTCACTTCGGTGCGCATGCCATTGGTAGGCTGTCCCGTCACCGGTGGTGACGGATTCACCACGCAGAACGGCTGCGCCAAATCGTCGGTGTTCCAGTCCGTGCCCGCATTGACCCATTGGAGCCCATTGCCAGTGAAGTAGTCCGCCTGTACGTCACAGGGACCTCTGAACTTCATTGCCTTAGACTCCTCGCTAGGTCTGACGGTGGCCTCGTCAGTTACCTCCCCCCCTTCTTTCGGCAGCCAGCTGTTGGTCTTGCCGTCCCAGACCACCTCAACCTGGCGCTCGATCCACCAGTAGTCCTGCTTTTTCCCATCAGGCCGGCAGTGCTGCCGCGCGTTACTGACGCGCGTCCCGTACGCCGTAGCCTTCGACGGAACACGAACGGTGCGACCAGGCAGATCGGTGCCTGCACAATCGGCCTCCGTGACATCGTCTTCCAGGCCGTGCAGCGCGCAATAGCTATCCGGATCGAACTCGAAGAGTTGCGGTGGATTGAGCTCTGTGTCGAACTCCTGCATGCACACTTTCTCTCCCTGTCGACACGTCCCCGTCTCTTTGTTCGGTTCCCCGCGCCCCTCCACCTCTTCGGCCTTTTGACACAGCGTCAGGCTGTCCTCACCGTGCTTGTCGGGGTCTCGGCACTTGGCCATCTCATCACTCTGCGGGAACGGGACCAGACCCGGGTCGATGTCGATCTCGGGTGGGTCCCCATCTCCACAGAACCAAGAAGACCCCGCCGACGTCAGCTTGTGTGCCGCTTCGCCGACCACGTTTCGCACCTTCGTGGGCAGCACCTTTTCGAACGGAAGCATGACCAGGACCGAGGCCATCGTGCCGGCCTTACCGCACAGGTAGCTGTACTGGTCGTCCTCGACCGGCAGCGTGAGCCGCGCAGGGATCGCGATGGCGCCTACAGGCTCGAGGAGCTCTTGTCCGTAGTTGCCGGCCACCTTCCCGATCACAGTCAGGTTCGCGCCGACGGGCGTAATGATACGCACCACGTCGCCCGTGTAGTGCAGCACCTTGATCACGTTCTGGATCACCGGCTCGGCGTTGTCGGCGATCTCGGTGACCGTCTGACGCACGACCTCGAGCGCCGACGCAATCGCCGCGGTAGCGCCCCCCAGCCACGACAGCATGTACAAGATCACCTGCGCGATGATGATCAACAGCTCGATGATGCGCAGCGTGACCAGCACCGACATGATCGCAGCCATGATCATGTTGATGAGCGCCAACACGTTCATGCCCCGGGCGTGCACCACCGCCGCCGCAAAGGCACTCGCGTCGGCAGCGTCTTGCATGCGCTCGCGCAGGTGGATGACCGCCGCCAAGCCGACGAAGTAGTACAGCATCCCCAACACCATGACGGCGAAGAAGATGCCAAAGACCACGATGGCGCCGCTGTCGTCGCCGCGCAGGCGGGTGGCCGTCGAGGCTGCTGCGCGCGCATAGACCCGCCCGCGCGCGCGGGCCCCGGCGAGGGACTGCTGGGCAATCAGACGGTTCATGGCGTGAGCCCTGCGGACGGCGTCTCGGCCGCCTCTTGCTCTTGCTGGTCTTGCTCTTCGTAGTCTTTGTGGGTGGGGTACAGGTAGCCGGCCATCTGTAGCGGCAGGGTGCACTCCGCACGCATCACGTAGAAGCGTCCCTGCGCAGCACGCAGCATGAGGTCGAGTAGCGTGGGCATCTTTACGCCGGCGCGCATCTCGTCCATCAAAGCCTTGTCTTCTGCAGACTGCGGCGCGTCGTCGAACCAGTCGGGCAGGTAGTCCTTGACCTCGTCGAGCAGACCTTCACCGCGCTCTTTGATGCCGTCGACGAAGTCCTCTCCCTTCTTCTCGGCCTTGTCGATGCCGCCCTTGACGCCCTTCTCGAAGCCGTTCACGACGCCGCCCACCCAGTCCTCGCCCTTCTTCACGGTTCCGCCGACTTCGTCTTCAGCCTTGTTCACCGTGCCAGAGACCTTGCCCTCGACCGTCTTCACGCCGCCGGAGACCTTGTCTTCGACCGTCTTCACGCCGCCGGAGACCTTGTCTTCGACCGTCTTCACCGTGCCGCCCACAGCCTCTTCGATGGCGCTGACGCCACCGTTGACCGTGTCCTCACCTTTTTTGAGCCCGCTTCCGACCGCGTTTTCTGCCTTGTTGAGCGCGCTCTCCACGCCCTTTTCTCCGCGTTCGGCGCGCTCCTTGGTCCACTTTTGTGCGCGCTCGAGGCGACTCGAGGTGTCGTTGACGACACGACCGGCCTTGTCCTCGACGGCTTTGGCGCCGTCTTCGACCTTTTTGCCCTGCTCGTCGAGGGTCTCCTCTGGATCCTTGGCGGCGGAGAACAGGTCGTGTTGCTTGGCAGGAGCCACGGGCTTGGACCAGGCGCTCTTGTCGAGCGGAAGCGCGAGCTGATGGACCTTACTGTCGGACGAGTAAGGGTCGAACTCCTTGCCGCCCAGTCCGCCAGGCAGCTTGGGCATCCCACCACCACCCGGCATCTTGGGCATCCCGCCACCCCCCGGTATCTGCGGCATCCCACCACCACCCGGCATCTGCGGCATCCCGCCACCCCCCGGTATCTGCGGCATGCTCGGGGTCTGTGGCATGTTCGGCATCGAACCCTTGGGAAGCTGCTTTTTTGCGTTGTCGAGCTGCTGCTTGCCGGCTTTCTCGAGCTCCTGCTTCTGCTGGTCGAACTCTTTGCTCACGTCGTCGATGGCACCCTTGCCCGCTGACAGTGCGCTGTCTGCGGCCTCCTCGCTCGACTTGCGTGCGCGTTCGACCTCTTCGAGCCCTTGGCGCTGCTTTTCTTCCAGCGTCTTTTTGCCGGACTCGTACTGACGGTCGACCTCGTCGAGCGCGTCGTGCGCGGTCTTCTCGGCGGTGCTCTTCACTCTTTCGGCTTCTTTGACGGCCCCGTCTTTGACCGTCCGCGCCTCGGCGATGGCGCGATCGCGAGTCTGCTCGAGTGCCTTCTTGGCTTCGGCACCTTGTGCCGCGGCTTGGGCCTTGCCCTTCTCGTAGGCGTCGTTGGCTTCGGCGACGGCGCGGTCGTACGTATCGGTGGCTTGCTTCTTGGCGCCCTCGTAGGTCGAGGAGATCTGATCCTTGGCATCGTCGTAGGCGGTCTGCGCCTCCTGCTTCGCCTCGGTGTACGCCGTCTCGAGCTTGCCCTTGGCATCTTGGTACGCCGTGGTGACTTCACTCTTGGCGTCGTTGTATGCCGTGGTGATGTCCTTCTTGGTGTCCTCGTACGTCTGTTGCAGCTCCTTCACCTTGGCGGTGCCCTGCTTGATGACGTCTTTGCCGTCCTGGACCACGCCCTTTGCGTCGTTCCAGTACTCCTTGCCACTGGCGATGGCGTCGGAGCACGTGTCACCGCACGCTTCGAGCGCAGCATCGGTGAGTCCACTGCGACTGAGCGTGCCCCACAAAGAGCCGGGGTTGATCTTGCGGC
>JBEGTL010000420.1:0-7378 GCA_041179425.1 Pseudomonadota bacterium
AGATCGATCCGGCCACGCGTGCGCTCTCGCTGGTACACGCTGGCGAGCGTATGACGCTGCTCGGCCCGTACCGCGTCAGCGGTGGCTGGTGGGCACGCGAGGTGACGCGCGATTATTACTACGCGCGTGCGGCCGTCGAAGCGCGCGGGTCTTCCGCGCGCGAGCCAAGAAATGATTGCGCGCACGCGCAAGAGCCGCGTGCTTCGACCGATTGCGCGCACGCGCCAGAGCCGCGTGCTTCGAACGCCAGCTTGCTTTGGGTCTTTTTCGACGTGCCACGCAACGCCTGGTTTCTGCACGGGGTGGTCGACTGATGAATGCGCCGCACACCGAGTTAAAAACAGGGACGGTTCCGGCTCCAGGCGTCCCTGTTTCCTACGTGCCGTTGTGGCTGAAGAGCAACCACAGCTTTCTCGAGGGGGCAAGCCACCCGGAGCAGCTAGTCGAGCGTGCGCACGCACTCGGGCTCGACACGCTGGCCATCACCGACCGCGACGGTGTGTACGGCGCGGTCAAGGCGCACGTCAAAGCCAAGGAGCTCGGTCTCAAGCTGATCGTCGGTGCGCAGGTCACGCTGACGCCCGATCTCGAGAGCGAGCCTGCACGGCAGCTGGTGCAACAGGTGGTGTTGTTGGCCAAGACGCGCGCAGGCTACGGCGCGTTGTGCCGTCTCCTCTCGCTCGGTCGCGCTCGCAAAGAAAAGGGGCAAAGTCTAGTCAGCCTCGACGAGGTCAAAGCAGCGGCGGGGGGGCTTGTCGCGCTGTGCAGCGAGCCCACCTTGCTGGCGTCACTCAAGCCGGCGTTTGGCGCGGACCTGTACGCGTTGTGTGCGCGGCACCTCACGGCCGAAGAGCGCGAGCACGAGCCGCTGCTCGTGGCGCGCGCCAAGCAGCTGGGCGTCGCGCTGGTGGCTGGCACAGAGGTGCTCTACCACGACGCCAGCTGCCGACCGCTGCAAGATGTCGTCACCTGCATTCGGCTCGGCATCACGCTGCGCGGCGCAGGCACCCGCATCAAACCCAACGCAGAGCACGACCTCAAGCCCCACGCGGTCATGGCGGCACGCTTTGCAGACGACCTCGAGCCGCTCCACAACACGCGCCGCATCGCCGAAAAGTGCGAGTTCAGCTACGACCAGCTCCACTATCGTTACCCGGGTGAGGCGTTGCCAGAAGGGCGTAGCGAGAGCGAACATCTGCGCGAGCTCGCGTACGAGGGCGCCGCGCGCAGATACCCCAAGGGCATCGCCGACGACGTGCGTGCGCAGCTCGATGCAGAGCTGTCGCTGATCGCCGAGCTCGAGTACGGCGGGTACTTCTTGACCATGTACGAGCTGGTGCAGTTCTGCGTGACCAACGGCATCTTGTGTCAGGGTCGGGGCAGCGCCGCCAACAGCGTGGTCTGTTTTTGTCTCGGCATCACGGCCATCGACCCCGTGCAGATGGACCTGCTGTTCGAGCGCTTTTTGAGTCGCGAGCGCAAAGAGCCGCCAGACATCGATCTCGACATCGAGCACGCGCGCCGTGAAGAGGTCATCCAGTGGATGTACCAACGGTACGGTCGGCGTCATGCCGCCATGGTTGCCAACCTGATCCGCTACCGCGCGCGCTCGGCGGTGCGTGACGTGGGCAAGGTGCTCGGCATCCCAGCGACCGAGCTCGATGGCATCGCGCGCTTGCTCGGCCACTACGCCGACGGCTTCGACGATGCCACGCTGCGCGAGGCGGGGCTCGACCCACACAGCGGCGCTTTTCTGCAGCTGATCAAGCTGTGTAGCGAGATCAAAGACTTCCCGCGCCACCTGTCCATCCACCCCGGGGGCTTTTTGTTGGGGCACGAGCCGGTCGACAGCATCGTGCCCATCGAGCCTGCCACCATGGAGGGGCGCACCGTCATCCAGTGGGACAAGTACGATGTGGAGTCGCTCGGTCTGTTCAAGGTCGACCTGCTCGGGCTCGGGGCGCTGACTGCGATTCGCCACAGCCTGACGTTGCTCGACAAACACAAAGACCTGCGCATCGGCATGGCCGACATCCCGCACGACGACCCAGAGACCTACGCGATGATCTCCCGGGGGGACACGGTGGGCGTGTTCCAGATCGAGAGCCGCGCGCAGATGTCCATGTTGCCGCGCATCAAACCCAACAAGTTCTACGACCTGGTGATCGAGGTGGCGATCGTGCGCCCCGGGCCCATTCAAGGCGACATGGTCCACCCTTACTTGCGGCGGCGCGAGCGTAAGGAGGCGGTGGTGTACCCACACCCGAGCTTCAAGCGCGTGCTCGAAAAGACGCTCGGTGTGCCCATCTTCCAAGAACAGGTGATGAAGCTGGCCATCTTGGCGGCGGACTACTCACCCGGCGAAGCCGACCTGCTCCGGCGTGACATGGCCGCCTGGCGCAGCGCCGGGCGCATCGAAGAGCACCACGACCGGCTGGTCAGTCGCATGGTGGCGCACGGTGTCCCCGAAGAGTTTGCCGAGCGCATGTTCTCGCAGATCCGTGGCTTTGGAGAGTACGGCTTCCCAGAGAGCCACGCCGCCTCGTTTGCGCTGCTGGCGTACGTCACGTCGTGGCTGCGCTGTCACCATCCCGAGGTGTTCTTGTGCGCCATGCTCAACGCACAACCCATGGGCTTTTACGCGCCGGCCACGCTGATCGAAGACGGTATGCGCCAGGGAGTCATCACGCTGCCCATCGACGTCAACCACAGCCAGTGGGACTGCACCCTCGAGCCTTGTGAGGTGCCGGCTGCCGTCGGCGCGATGGCGTCGGCGCGCGCTCCCATGTCGCGCGCACAATCACCCAGGGCGGGCACCGCGATCGCCAAGACGCTCGCGGTGCGCATGGGCTATCGCTACGTCAAGGGGCTCGGCACGCGCGAACAAGATCTGCTCGCGTTCGTGCCGCGGCCCGTGCGCTCCATCGAGGACTTTGCACGTCAGAGTCGTCTCTCGCAGCGCAGCCTGGTGAGCTTGGCAGAAGCGGGTGCCTTCGACAGCCTGGGCATGACGCGCCGCGAGTCGTTGTGGCGTGTGCGTGCAGCATGTCCGGGCGCGCGCGACAGCATGCGCAGCGAGCCTGGAGGCGAGGCGCCCCCGCTGCGCTCCCTCAGCGCGGCCGACGAGGTGTTGTGGGACTACCAAGTGAGCGAGCACAGCTCGCGAGGTCATCCGGTGGAGGCGCTGCGTCCGTGGCTCGCGCAGCGCGGCATCCTCGACGCCAACGCGCTACGCGCCACGGCCCATGGCCGAAAGGTAGACTGCGTGGGGCTGGTGATCTGCAGACAACGTCCGGGCACGGCGACGGGGGTGGTGTTTTTGACCCTGGAGGACGAGCACGGTTTTATGAACATCGTGGTGTGGAACAACGTGTTCGATCGGTACCAGCGCGTGGTGCGGACGGCACGTCTGCTGGGCGTGCGAGGGACGGTGCAGTCGATCGAGGGGGTCGTCCACTTGGTGGCCGAGCAGATCTACGTGCCCGATCTCGATGTTCAGGCGTTGGCTCACAAGTCTCGAGACTTTCACTGACCCTGTCGACTTGGTGTAGCTTTAGGGGGTGGGCGAGCCGGACAACGTCGAGGCTTCTTCCGACTCGGGTGGGGTTGACTCTGCGCCGCAGAGCGTCGGCGAGCCTGTGCCGCAGAGCGCCGGCAAGCCTGCGCTGCCGCGCTGGGGGCTTTTGTCGTTGTTGGCGGTGGGGATGTTTGCGCTCGGGTTCGCGCTCTCTCGTGCTCCGGCCTTCATGGTCGGCGCCGCCCAGCGGGCGCTCTGGCCGAGCTCCACCACCACCGTGGTGCGCGGGTCGAGTGCCATCGTCACGGCCATCCGCGACCTGGCCACGCTGGAGACGGCCTCGTACCACATGGAGCGGGTCATCGATCTGCGCGACAAGCAGTCGCACCTGTTTGGTCTGTTCGAGAGCGAAGACGCCGTGTTGCTGGTGGCCGCGTCCGACGTGATCGCGGGCGTCGATCTGACTTCGATGCACGATGGCGACATCGTGTTCGACCCCATCAAGCAAACCGCGCGCGTGACGCTGCCTCCGCCCATCATCTTGTCGTCGCACCTCGACAGTGAGCGCACCTACGTGCACTCGCGTCAGACCGATGCGCTCGCACGGCGCGCCGAGGCGCTCGAGACCCGCGCGCGTATCGAGGCAGAGCACACGCTGCGCGACGCGGCCATCGAGGCAGGCATCCTCCAGCGTGCGCGCAACAACGCCGCGCGCACGATTCAGACGCTGGTCCAGAGCCTCGGCTTTACGGTGGTCGAGATCGACTTCCGGAGTGAGTGAGCCGCGCGCCGACCAAACACCACGCTTTGCACGCACCTCCGAGGGCGCCGCTCGATTCTGTGCACGCAGAACCGAGGGCGCGCGTTCATCTCAGTGGCAGGGGCCCGCTGCGCTGGTGCCGCCGAGGCCGGGCGTCGTCTCGTCGAGCTCGGCGCTGAACACGGTGTCGGTGAGCGTCGCCGTCTGGTCGCACACGCCGATCTGAATGCGGTCGACACCCTCTGCGGTGCGCCCCGCATTGCCGAACGCCTGCACGCACACATCGGTAGCCTGCTTGATGGCGGTGAACTCTGCCTCGAAGTTGGCGCTGTCGATGAGGTGCGCGTCGACCTCGCGGCCATGGTAGGTCTGATGCTTGACCACGCCCTTGCTGAGCAGCGGCTTGAGCGCGTTGAGGCAGTCGAGCTCGGGGCCCTTTTCATAGTCCGGCGGGAACTGCCAGCTGGGCGTGTAGAAACAAAGCGGCACACTCACGTTCTTGGCAAACGTGTCGGCCGCAGGCTCGCGGCCCACGCACGCAGCAGGCGGCGTGGTGCTGCGCGTATCGGCCGGCTGACATGCATCCCACGCCTCGTAGGTCGGGAATGCGGCGCCTCCGGGCCAGTGCGAGGTGGTGCCAAAGTGCGCGACTTTGGCGTCGCTGATGGCGTTGTCCATACGCAGACGATTGGCTTCGGGCCACGCCTTGCGCCCACCGAGCGGCACACTCTTTTGGAAGTCCCACACGGGCACCTTGAGCTTGAGCGTTCCGATGATCGGGATCTTTTTGAGCTCGATGTTGAGCCCCGCCGTGGTGCCGAAGTCGAAGTGCCCCTGCGTCATGGGCGTGACCGTCAGGGTAGTGACCATGGCGGGGTTGGGGACGAGGTGTTCGTGCACGCTCTCGTCGAGCTTTTCTTCGAGCTGGACCATCTCTTGTTGCTCGCGGAAGCGGTGGACCAGCGTGGCGCCCGCGCCGAGGTTACCGCCGATGGCCGCGCCGATGACGAGCCAGTCTTTGACCTTGTACTCGCCGCCGGCGCTCAACCCGAAGTTGATGGTGGCGTCGCTCTGGACCTCGAGCGACTTGTCGTTGTTCTGCAGCATGCGCATGGCCAGCGGGTCGGGCAGACGCGTAGCGATGGCGTTGCCACTCGGTCCGCTGAACCAGATGCCCGTGTTGACGTTCCAGGGCGCATCGGTGTACGCGCCTTGCCCGCTGTAGTTGGGCGTGGTCCAGCCGCCCTCACGCGCGGGCGTCGGCAGCGGCTCTAGGGGCGCCGTGTTGTTCTCCTGCACGCCTGCGATCAAGCGGCCCACCTGCTGGGCACCCTTCGCCTTGCACTCGGCAAAGCTCTTGGCTTGGGTGCACGCTGCAAACCTCAGGTCGACCGAGATCTCGCCCATGACCTGGATGGGGCCGATCGGAAACAGTAAGAACTTGCCGGTCGATGCGTGCAGGCCCTGCGCCACGGACGCAAAGCCGTCGACGTGACTCATGGTCAGCCACTTGGAAAAAGCCGGTGCCGCGGGCGTCTCTTTCGCGACGACCTCGCCGTCGGCAGTGATCATCGCCATCGGCACGCGTAGCTCGGGCAAGCTGGGCAAGAACGACACGGGCGTGATGCGCACGCCGGTGGTGAAGGGCAGCACGAAGGCTTGTGCACCGTCGGCCTTGTCTGTGTCGATGCGCAGCGGATTTTGCAAGCTGAGCGTGGGCTCGATGGTGAGCAGCTTGAGGCGCGCGCCGAGGATCTTGGTGTCGACCACGCTCGTCTGCCCCATCAAGCGCGTGGCATCCGACTGATGGGTCGCCGCCGTCTTGGCCGCGCAGTACAGACGCATGCCGCGGTTACGCATCTCTCCGTACTGGCCGGGGTCGTCGTAAAGATTGCCGCGTGCGGTGCCCTGCGACACCTGCTTGAGCCATCGTGCGCGCTCGGCCTTGTAGCCAAACTGTCGGTAGTCGGTGGCTTCGAGCGTCGCATTGGGCAAAAACTTGGTGACCGTGGCGAGCGTCTTGCCTACCTCGTTCGAGTCGCGCTTGATGCCGCTCGTGGCCTGGGCGACCGCGGAGCGCAGCTGGCTGTCGAACACCTTGGGTGTGGTGTACGCGTCGCCGATCGTCTCTTTGTACCAGGTGTCGTCGAGGTTCTTGGGCGCGTCGACGAGATCCGGCCAGACGCTCATGAAGCCGCCTGCGACGTTGGTCTGTTGCCCCGGCAGCGGCGGCAGACTCCCGGCCGTGGTGGGGCCCTCTGCGGGCGTGGCGGGGTTGACGTTGGCCAGCTCGAGCCCTGACGGATCGCCAGGTGCGCGCTCCGACGCAGCGTCGTCTGCAGGGGCACCGCACGCGGAGACCAGTGCTCCGCACGTCCCCAAGTACCATCCGAGTCGAGCCGCGGCGGCTCCGCACCGCGTGCTTTCGCGTCTTCGATTGCGCATCTGCTCCTCCGTCATGTTTTCGCTCGCGCGCCCGAGGACGCACTTCGACCGAGCGCGAACGTGGCGCTCGTCGAGCGCGTTCACGCCGCGCTCATGCCGAGTAGTCCAGGCGAGGGGCCGTTCCTTGCAGCGGCTCGGGGTGACACTCGTGCGCGCACCCTTCGATCGCTCGAGAGCCGCGCGGCGCGGGTAGCCGATGTGCGTCGGTTCGCGTGCAGCACGCCGTCCGATGCGCATGCGCACGTCAAACGTGAGCTGGCACGCCTGCAACGAGCCCACTACCTCACTATTCGATGGTCAGCCGGCACCTCTCGTAAACACAATGAGGCTCGCCTGAATGGGAGGAGCGACGCTCGCGTCCCCCCTCTGATTTCGGCTCGTGCGCGGAGAGCCGCGCTTCGACCAGGAGAGCGATCATGGAGCGGTGGGTGCGTGTGTGGCTGGCGAGTGTCTCGCTGCTCGTCGCGGCGAGCGTGTTGCCCGCGCTGACGAGCGTGGCGCGCGCGCAGCAGCCAGGGGTCACGGTGACCGTCAAGATCGCCGGCTTCAAGGGCGTGGAGGGACTCGCGCTCGTCACGCTCTACGACAGCGAGCAGAGCTGGCTCAAGGTGCCCAAGGCCATCCAGGTCGTTCGCGCCAAGATCTCCGGCAGCGCC
>JBEGTL010000421.1:0-7322 GCA_041179425.1 Pseudomonadota bacterium
TCGGCCTTACTCTTGACGAGCAGCTTGGCCGTGGGCAGCAAGATCTGCACGAGGCCGTACGCGTGCGCACGACTGACCGCGTCGGGATTGAAGCCACTCTCCTCGCGTGCGACCGCGCGCACGAAGGCCGCTGGCGCGCCCTCTTTTTTGGCGGCCTTCTCGATTAGCTGCGCGAACGCGAAGGGGTAGGCCAGCTCGTACAGCGCGACGTCGCCTCCCTTGGGCGCGCGCAGCAACAGGCGAGGCATGTGTTTGCGCGCCATCTCGAGCGCGAGCTCGGGCGCGTCGGAGCGATCGAGCAGCGCGACCGACAGCAGCGCAAGCTCCACGTCGGCGGTGTCGCTCGTGAAGCCGAGCCCGCGCAGCTCGGTCTGCGCGAGGGAGACCTCGCCCACCGACAGCAGCGCAAGCACGCGTCGAAAGCCTGCGCTCTCGAGCTCAGGTCGACGCTCGAAGGTCAGCTTCACCCCACGCGCGTGGGCGAGACGTGCCGCGAGCTCCTTGGCGCGCGCGGGCGCGACCTGCATCAACCGCGAGTACGCGAGCTGGCCGTAGTACGCGAGTGGCGCGCGCTCGAATGCCGCCGCGTACGCATCGACCGACGCAGTCGCTTCGCCAGCATCGCTCAGCCAGCGCGCGCGGAAGTACGCCGACCTGCCCTGCAGATCTTCGGTCGCCTCGTCGCGCAAGTCGGCCGACACGGTGGCGATGGCAGTCTGCAGATCGCCTTGCGAGAAGGCCTCCCACGCCAGCGCAAAGCGCGCGCGCAGCACCATGTCGCCCTGCGGGTAGCGCACAAAGATGGTGTTGAGCCGAGCCACCAGCCCCACTGAGTCGCCCATGTCGCGCGCGACCTTGGCAGCGCGATAGAGCGCGTCGTCGGCCAGGCTGTGCGAGGGCGCTTCGAGCTCGAGCGCCTCGTACTGCTGGATGGCCAGGCTATTTTGTCCGAGCGACGAGAACGCACGCCCCGCCAGGTAGCGCGCCCACGCGCGGCGATCGGTGTCCTCTGTGCAGCTGGTCGCGACCTCGGCCATCAGCACCGAGCCCTCGGCCCGCGCACGCTTGTCGAGCAACGCCTTGGCGCGACCGTAGCGCGCACGGCACGCGAGCTCGTGATCGCTGCCCGCGCTGTTCTCGATGGCCGCGTAGGCGGAGGCCGCCTCGGCGTACTTGAGCGCAGCGGCGAGGGCATCGGCGTGGACGAGCTGCTCTTCGGGGCGCGGCCGCGTCAGCTCGCGACGCATCGCCTCGGGCAGCGACTGCAAGAGCGAGCTGCACAGCTCGTCGCAGCGCCGGCCAGCGCGCGTGTCGGGAAAGCGCAGCGCGATCTTGCGCACGAGCGAGTACGCGCGCACGCGCTCTGTCTCGGTGCCCGTGGCGAGCAGCTCGGCCAGCGGCAACAGCACCTGCACCATGGCCGACTCGTCGCGCGCGTCGCTGCCGAGCCGCTCGAAGGCCGCGATGGCGTCGTCGCGGCGGCCCAGCTTGTCGAGCACACGAGCACGCGATCGCTCTGCACTGGCTCGGCCAGGCCAGCCCTGCATGTCGCGGCTGGGTGCGAGCAGCGAGTCGAGCAGCGCCAGGGAGTACACGGGGTCCCGGCCCTCGTAGCACTCGGCCACGGTCATCTTGGCCCAGCTCGCGAGCGGATGATCGCTCTTGGCGATGGGCAGCAAGAGCTCGGCTGCGACTTGCGGCTCGCCGAGCTCGCGCGACGTCTGGCCCGCGATCCAGCGCAGGTAGATGGCTTCTTCACCCTTGGCGCGCGGCAGGCCCGCGAGGGCGCGCGCGCGTGCGTCGCCAGCACTGCCGAGCTCGCGTGCGTCGAGTGCGGCCCTGCGCGGCGTACCTTTGGCTGGCTTCACCGAGTCTGGGTCGAAACGGTCGGCAGTGCGCGAGTCGCGTGGGATGGACGCGCGCGGCTCGTCGAAGCGCGCCGTCGGGCGCGCGAGCGAAGAATCGACACGCACTGCGGGGGGCGGAGTGGCCGACTCTGTTGCCTGCGCATCACCCCCCGGGGCAGGTTCGCTGACGAGCCCCGGGCCAGGCTCGAGGGCGTCGACGCTGCGGTCTGCGTCTGCCGCAGCAGGCGCGAGCTGATCGGGACGCTTCACCGGCAGCTCGTTGAGTGGAGCTTCGCCCTCGGCGCGCGCGCGCGGCGCCGACAGGAGCGGACCCACGTACCGCCACCCCATCGTCATGCCCAAACAAAACAGCACGACTGCTATGCGACGCACAGACACTCGACCACCCTAGAAGAGCGCATCCCCGCCCAGCAACATTTCCGAACGCAACTCGTGCGCTCCCCCGCGGGAAGTCGGCGTTGCGTTCCCGTCGGCTCAGTGTGGGCCGTCGCGAGCCGGGCTGCAGCAAGCACCGCCATGGGTCAGCGGCGCACGGGTGAGACTGGCGTCCGCGCATAACTGTGGGCGCGAAAGGCATCTTCGTTCTCGTCTTCGCTGCGTCGCTCCATACGCAGACTCACATCGGCGGCGCGCTGCTCGAGTGTGCGCGCAACCGAGCGACGTGCGACCTCTCCGGCGCGGAGCCGCTCCTCGCCCTCCCCCAACGCGCGCGCCGTGCTGGCCACGAGTGCACGGCTCCGCTCGACGAGCTCGCGCGCACGCACGCGCGCTGCCTCGGCGACGCGAAGTGTTGCCTCGGCCGCACGCAAAGCGAGCACTGTCCGAGCCGTCGCAAAGCTCTCACGCGCCGCCCTCCGCACGCCTTCGTGATGCGCTTGTTCCTGCGTCGCGGCCGCTTGGGCCTCGCGTGCTTGTTCGTGCGCGCGGCGTAGCGCCACGAGCTCTCGACTGGCGCGCTCCACCTCGTCGCGCCGACGCTCTTCGAGCTGCACCAGACTGCGCGTGCTCATGTCGAAGTGCACCCTCGGGCGCGCGAGCGAACAAAGAACGTACGCCCGCTGGGTCTCGCCATCGGGCGAGCTTAGCGCGTGAAGGCCGTAAACGCGGTACGCACGGGCACGCGTAGCTGGCTGTTGAGCGTCACCGTGCCCCAGCTCCCCGTCAACGTGTCGGGCCCCAGGTCGTCGACGTCGCCGTCCTCGGAACGGTCGTGCGCCTGCACACGACCCGCGAGTGTGATCACCGGGCTCTGCGCATCGAGTGCCGACAGGTCCCCGTCGATCTGTGTGCGCAGCGCGCGCAGTGCTGCTTCGCAGGCCGTGATCGCCAGGGTGCTGTCGCCCACGCTCACGAGGTCGTTCTTGCTCCACCAGGGCCCAAACACGCTGGTACAGCCCGCCGCGTCGACCAGCGTAGGCAACACGCCGGCGTTCTCCGTCTCGAGGCCAGCGAGCAGCGTGCGCCCATAACGCCCGAGCGGCAGCTCGATGCGCAGCGCGCTCACCACCAGCTCCGCGCTCGCGGCCGAGAAGGTCGAGCTCAGGCTCACTGTCGGCAGCGTGGTCCCGGGCACGCTCGAGAAGCTCAGCGAACGCGTCCCGTCGGCAGACAACACACTCAGGTCCGTCACCGCTGCGAGCCCCTTGGTGCTGTAGCTCGAGCGCAGCGTGATGCCCGCACCGCGCGTGGTGAGCAGCTTGCCCACGGCGGTGCCCACAGCCTTGGGTCCCACGCCTCCCTTGCTGAGTGCAGGGTCGAGCGATGCCGCGAGCGCGCTGCTCGTGCGCAGGCTGGTGAGGGCCGCCAGACTCGCGCTGTTGTTCTGTGTGGTGAGCAGCTTGGCCACCGCGTCGAGGTAGTAGTCCGCCTCGGCGAACATCGCGTACGAGCCCGTGGGGGTCAGCGCCCGATCGACAGACTTTGTCACTGCCGCCGACAGCTGCTGTGCAGCGCCGGTCACGTTGAGCTCGAGCTCTACTGGCAGCGTGCTGTCGAGTGTGAGCGGCAGGTCTTCGAGGGTCAGCACCAGACCTGACTGCGTCTTGCTCTGGTCGTTGGTGGTCAGCGCCGTGAACTCTTTGCAGCCGCGCACCAGCTTGGAGCCCGTGGTGTCGCGTCCCCAGCCCACGATGGCGGTCGTCAGACCCGCGCCGAGCTCGAAGCTCACCGACTCATCTTCGGCCGCGAACGTGTACGACACCTCGCCTGCCAGACCCGACCTGAGCGCCTTTGCGCAGTCCATGCCGGGCAGCGACGTGACGGTGTAAGAAGACACCGCCCGCGTCCCCAGGTAGCCCACCCGCACGCTCACGCGCGAAGCGTTGGCCTGCTCGACCGACAAGTTCACGTAGCCGATGGCGCCGCGCGCGCGCGCCCGCACCTCGAGCCCAGCGGTGGTGCTGCCCACGCGCAGCGTCGTGCGTGCCACGCCTGTCGCATCGGTGGTCGCGCGAGACGGGGCCAACGAGGCTCCGGTCGCCGAGCTCGTCAGGCTGAACTCCACCTGCACGTTGTCCACCGCACCACCGGTCGAGTCACCAAACTTCACCGCCAGCTTCACGTCGGAGTTGGCGAGCACGCTGCCCTCGGGCAGCGGGTCGAACGTCAGCGACAGGTTGCTGAGCACCGTCTCGGCCGCGTCCGGCTGCGCATCCGCGTTCGTCGAGTCCGCGCACGCCGACAGTGCAAGCGGTACAACCAGCGTTGCCGCGAAGAGCGCTCGCAGAAGAAAGGGCGTCGTGGTGCGGAGGGACATGGTTCTTCTGAGGCTGCTCGGCCGCTCTCTCCAACACGCGAGCCATGCCTCGTCATTCCCGAGTGCTCCCGGCAGGTAGGCGCATCGCTGTGCCCTGATCGCCCGATCATGGTACGCAGCACCACTTTGCCCTACGCGCTCTCCATCGGCCTGCGCTACCTCCGCTCCAAGAAGCGCAAGACCATCTCGGTCATCACCATCATCGCCGTCATGGGCGTGGCACTCGGTGTCGGTGCGCTCTTGGCCGTGATGGCCATCACCGGTGGCTTCCAAGATGCCTTCCGCAACAAGATTCTCGGCGTCAACGCGCACGTGCTCATCCTCAAGTACGGCCTCGACTTCGCCGAGTACCGCGAGGTCGTCGAGCACACCGAAGAGCTCCCCGAGGTCTCTGGAGCGGCCCCCTTCGTCATCCACGAGATGATGCTCGCCAAGGGCGACCGCCTCTCGGTCGTCCTCGTCAAAGGTGTCGACCCCGACCGCGTCGGCCGCGTCCTCGACCTACCGTCCCAGATCCTCAAGGGCTCCCTCGACGAGCTCCGCCTCCCGGGCCGCCATGCGCCCGAGCGTGACCCCTCCCAGACCCGTGACATCCTCGACGGCGAAGACGACCTCGACGCCTACCTGCGCGCCGTCGACAAGGCCTCGGCCGAGCCTGTCGACAAGCCCACGCTCCCCTCCCCCGACGTCGCGACACCCACGCCCCCGGCCACCCAGCCCCCCGCCTCCGCACGCGCGCCCGAAAAGCCCGCGCCCGTGCCGCCTGCCAAGCCGCTCCGCGACCCCCCTGCGCACATCCCTACGCCCGAGGAGATGGAAGCCGCGCTAGGCGAGACAGACATCGCCCTCCCCGACGAAGCTGCCGAAGCCTCGGTCTTCGAGAGTGACAAGCCAGGCGCCAAAGACGTCCCCAGCACGCTCCCCGGAGTCGTGGTCGGCTCTGCGCTCGCCGAGTCCCTCGACCTCCACATGGGCGACCACGTACGCGTCATCTCGCCCCTCGCCGGCCTCGACACCTCGCTCTGGCAAGGCGGCGGTGGTGGCCCGCGCACCCTCGACTTCCGCGTCACTGGCATCTTCGAAGCTGGCTTTCAGGAGTACGACACCCGCCTCGTCTACGTCGACCTCTACGAAGCCCAGCGCTTCTTCGACCATGGCGACAGCGTCACCGGCGTCGAGCTCCGCCTCCACGACATCGATGCCGCGCCCAAGGTCGCTCGCCAGCTCGAAGCCGACCTAGGGGGCGGCCCTTATCACACGATGGATTGGCGCGAGCTCAACCACAACCTCTTCACGGCGCTCGAGATGCAGAAGGTCATGCTCAGCCTCGTCATCGCCACCATCATCTTCGTCGCGGCCTTCAACGTCATTGCCACGCTCATCATGTTGGTGCTCGAAAAGAAGCGCGAGATTGCCATCCTCAAGGCCATGGGTGCCCGAGACTCCAGCATCCTCGCCATCTTCCTCGTCCAGGGCATCCTCATCGGCCTCGTGGGCACCGCCATCGGCCTGGTCCTGGGTGGAGCCGTCACCACCTACCTGACTGTCTACCAGTTCCCCCTCGACCCCAAGGTCTACCTCATCGACCACCTCCCGGTCCGCATCAGCGCCATGGAGTTCCTCAACACCGTCCTCATCGCCCTCGGCATCTGCACCACCGCCGGCCTAGTCCCCAGCTACTGGGCAGCACGCTTGTTGCCCGCCGACGGCGTGCGCTACGAGTGACGTGTGCTCGCGTTGCGCCGTGGTGGGCGCGAGGGAAAAAGATGAGGCCCGTTGTCGGAACCTGCCTTGACAGATCGAGGAGTCCGGCTATTTTCAGGCCCACTTCGCGGGACTAACTCAGTGGTAGAGTGCGACCTTGCCAAGGTCGAAGTCGAGGGTTCGAATCCCTTGTCCCGCTCCAGACGAAGCACAAAGATCAGAGCCGGTTAGCGCGAGTCGCTACCCGGCTCTTTTCGTTTGGGCGCGGTGCGGGACTCAGTGCTGAGTCCCGCGGGACTCACTGCCGGGACTCGCCGCGGACTCGTCAAAGGTCGCACTCCCGTGCGGGCATCGAGAACAGCGCTGCTGTTCGATCCGCAGCGCTCGTCGCTTCGCTCGCCCGGATGGTCGAGTAGTGGCGACGCATACGCTCGGTCTCGTGGCCGGTGATCTGCGCTGCGATGACCGGATCCACCTCGGCGAGCCGAAGCAGATCGGTGAGCGAGCGACGAAAGCCGTGACTCGTGAAGCGAGCGGTGATGCCGGTTTGCTTACGGGCAGCAGCGAGCGCCTCCGAGATGCGGTTGTGCGTGAGCGGCGTGCCGCGACGCGATGGGTACAGCAAGGCGCTGTGACGCCCACTGTGGCCTTCGGTGTCGAGCCACGCGCGGTGCTCGCGGATCGCGGTGGCGAGCGCCAAAGGCACGCCCACCATGCGCTGCTTGCGCGTTTTGGTCTCGGGCACGATCTCGCCGAGGATGGCTCGACGCCGAATGCGCAGGACGCGCGCTTCGACATCGTAGTCCTCGACGTACAACGCCGACACCTCGCCCCAGCGCAGGCCGGTCATGGCTTGCGTGAGCGCGGGTGCGTACAGCTCGAAGCACCCGAGGCGCAACGCCGTGAGCAACTTGGAGAGCTGCTCGGGCGTGAGCGAGTTGTCGTCGCCAAACGAGACGTGCTGCTTGGCCGGCTTCGCGTCGCCCGCCGCGTTC
>JBEGTL010000422.1:0-7303 GCA_041179425.1 Pseudomonadota bacterium
TGCTGCGCGGACGCACGTGCCATGGGAGCGCAAGCCGGGCCCCACGTCCGCATCGAGGAGCGCTGGGCCGCGCCCAAAGCCTGTGTCCGGCCATGCCCTTCGTCACGCACGCGTGCCGAAAGCACACCGTAGTCGTGCGTGCCCAGGCCTGCCGTGCGCGCGTGGAGGTCTAGTAGCGCGCGAAAACCGTCGCCAGCACGCCGCCGTGCGTGGGCGCGAACCCTAGCTGCGTGTCTGGTGGGCGCTCGCGCTGCAGCCAGCGGCTCAGCGTCCACGCTCCGGCGCCCAACAACGCGGCTGCGCCGACGCCGAGCGAGACGTCGGCCAACAGAGCTTTACGCTCTCCTGCTTCGGTCTGACGAGGCGTGCACCCTGGCGAGCAGTCGTGCGAGAGCCTGTGATATTCGTTCTTGGCCTGCGTGCCCAGCACCGCGAAGCCGACCATGCCCGCGACGCCGACGCCCGCCAGCACCCAGGCGCCCGCCGGAACCGCAAACGATCGCGGCGCAGGTGTTTCGCGCGGCGCGCTGGCGCTCGGCTCGCTGCGCGGTCGTGCTGCGGGCTCTTCATGCGCTGGCTCGCTCGGCAGCGCGGGGGCGACGGCTGGTGCACTGCCTGCGCGCGCGGGTAGCTCGATGGTGAGCACGCGCGCACGCTCTCGCTCGGCGACCAAGAACGTGCGCGCGATCGGCGACCATCCAAGCGCATACGCGACCACTTCGTGCCGCCCGGGGTCGAGCCACACCTCACGACCGTCGAGCGCGACCGGCTGCTGATCGAGCTTGACGCTCGCCTCGGTGAGGTCGCCCGCGCCGGCTTCGATCACACGCAAAACTACGCTGGGGATGCGCTGCTCGAGCTCGGCCAGCCAGTCGCCACAGCTCTTGGCCACGATGGCCGGGCAGCTCGCGCGCGCACAAGCGCGGAGCTCGCCGCGCGCAGCCAAGAGGCGACCCTCGTCGCGGTCAGTCTGCCCCTCTGTAGAGGCCGCCACGCAGGCGCGTGTCTGCTCGCTCGGCGGCGTCGCCTGTGCGACCGTCACGTACGCGAGGGAACAGACGACCAACACGAGGAGACGGCTCAAGTTCATGCAAACGCTCCGCACTACATGCACTCGACTTTGAACAGCACCCTACCCGCCTCATCGGTGGTGTACGGCGGGTCGCAGCTCTTGGTGTTCTTACGAGGCAACCGCCCCCGGCGCTTGTCGTTGCTGGCAGGCACCGACGGAGACTCGATGCGTACTCCCGCGTCGACGACCGTGCCGAGGGCCGACTCTGCGGGCAGCATCGGCGCGCTGGTGGGCGCGCGTGCACTCGTCTCTTCACTCGGCCGTGCCGGCGCATCGAGGCGCGCCCTCGCGGGCACGAGCGAAGTGTCGCGGCCCGAGTCAGCACGACCTGGGGTCCAGGGCAGACCGCCCTCGATGGTGGCTGCCAGCACCAGCGCGACCAACACCGCGGCCACCACGATCCCGATCTGACGGCGGCGACGCGTGCGCTCTGCGTCGTGCACGGGCGACTGTGCACTGTTCGCGAGCGGGCTCAGCGAAGGTTGCGCCACGCTGGGGTGCGACGGCTCGCGGAGCCGCTTGCCGGTGCCAGGCTCGTCATTGGCCTGCTCGACCCAAGCGGCTGCCGCACCCTGATGAAGGGGGTTGGTGGCGGCATCGGTGTGGCCGCCTTGGACCTCGCCTTCGTGCTCGATGGCGCGCAGCACGCTGGCCCGCTGGCTCAGGCTTGCGCCGGCGATGCGCTCGACCCAGGCCGCGATCTCGGACGGTCGCACCGACGGCGCGTTGGCCTCCAGCGCAAACGCCATCTCACGTGCCGTCGCGAAGCGTGCTGCGACGTCGCGTGACAGGCCGCGCATGACGATGGCTTCGAGCTCGACCGACAGCAACGAGCTGCGCGCGCGCACCGGAGGGATGGGCCCGGACATCACCTTGAACATGGTCTCGGCAGGCGTCAGCCCTGCGAACAGGCGCTCTCCCGCGCACAGCTCCCAGAGCACCACGGACAATGCAAACACGTCGGTCGCTCGCGAGACGGAGCCAGCGTTGAGCTGCTCGGGCGCCATGTACGCGAGCTTGCCCTTCACCACCCCCTCGCGTGTGGTGTTGGCGCGCCCCGCCGCCTTGGCGACGCCGAAGTCGGCGATGCGCGTGATGCCGTCGAGCCCCACCAGCACGTTTTGTGGGGACATGTCGCGGTGCACCAGGCCGAGCGGCTCGCCACGCTCGTCGGTGGCCTCGTGTGCGGCGTGCAGGCCGTGCAGCGCGTCGATGATGATGGCCACGGCGATGGGCAGCGGCACCCGCTCGCCCAGGCGCGCCGACGACTGCGAGAGCTTGGCCAACGACTCGCCGTGGATGTAGTCCATCACCAGCAAGAGCTCGCCGTCGGCCTGCACCACGTCGAGCGTGGAGACGACGTTGGGGTGTCGCACGCGCGCTGCCATGCGCGCCTCGTCGACCAACATCATGGAGAAGTCTTGGTCGCGCGTGAGGTGCGGCAGCAGACGTTTGGCAGCGACGGTACGGCGGAAGCCCTGCGCACCCAACAGCCTCGCAAAGTGCACCGTCGCCATGCCGCCGGCCGCGAACTCGTCGTACACGGCGTAGCGCTCGACGATGAGCGCAGCACGCGTAGACGGTTTGCCGGCGCTCGACGGGGGCATGGACGCTACCTACCTCAGCTCGACCCGAACCAGGACGTTGTCGTAGCGGGCCTGCCACGCGGTGCTCGGCGGATCCTGGGTGAGCGTCCGGAACACGAACGGGAAGCCGAGGTCGATGGTGGGCTCGTACTGGTGCAGCGCGAAGAACAGCGGGCCATCGGACAGCAGCGTCTTGCCCACGGTGAGCGAAGCGCGATTGTTGGTGCCGCCCGGCTCGTTTGCCTCGAGCACGAACGTCACGTGGGACCACTCGTTGATGTTGAAAGCAGCAATGTAGGCGTGGTCAGGAGGATACGGAGAGAGCTCGACCTCTGAAGTCGCGGGATCGTCGACCACGAAGTTCTCCTCCATGAAACGAACGCGGGGTTTGCCGCCCGCCGACTCCAGCACGAGCGACAGCACCGAATAGCCGTCGGACCTCGTGCCGAGAAGAAATTGAAACAGCTTCAGCCGAAGCTTGGACAGCGGGTCGACTTGCTCGACGCGCAGGTCGAACTCGACGAAGTAGCGGGCCGCCAAGCCTTGGAACCCGCGAAACGCTTTGGTAGCCCACACTTCGTTGAAGCCGTCGGCGTTCGTGAAGTCCGGCGTGAGGGTCGCGAGCATGGAGCCCACCCCCGATCGCGCGGTCACGGTGTCGCGAGCGATGCTGCCGCCTGGCATGGGCGCTGCGAAGGTCTCGTCCCACTTGGGTTGGAGGAGAACCGAGGGCTCGAAGTCGTCGCAGAACGTCCACGGCGGGACCACCTTGAGACAATCGAAGCTGGCTGGGTCGAGAGCCGCAGCATCGGCGGCTTGTGCGTCCGGAACGCTCGCCCCGTCGGACGACCCGCCCCCCGCGTCCCTGGGCAGGGTGGAGCCAGCGTCGGGGACCGCCCCTGCGTCCTGCTGCGCGCGGACGGCCGCATCCCTGGTTTGACCGGCCAGCCCGGCGTCGCGTGAACCGGTGACCGCGCTTGCATCTGCCGGCACGCGGCCCGCATCTGCGCCATCACGACCTGCCGAGAGCCCAGCGAAGTCGAGCGTGGCCGTACAGCCAAGAAACGCTGCAGACACGCCAAACAACGCACAAAAAGCCGCGCGGGGGGAGGCCATGCCGGGCGACGATACCACCCAAAACGAGGGGAGGCTCGACGCGTCGCGTGCGCTGCCCCTTCGGACCCCAAGAAGTCACCTGCGGCTGCTCCTCGCGGCGCGTCGCTGAGCTCCTCAGGAAGTGGCGCTGGGCAGCACGGGTGTGCAAGCGGCAGTGTCCGGAAGGTTGAGACGTGAGCGCTGGAGCGCTGCGAAGAAAAACGACGGGTCCGCGTTTTTTCTCGCTGACGTTTTGCCGCCCCACGCCGTGTTCCTCGCTGCGCCGCCACCAGCGCACAGACGAGGGCTCCGTGGAATCAGTTGTTTGCCTGCCGATGACCGAAGGCCGCGCTCCGCGAGCGCGCACGCACCTCCACGCTTCACTCGCGTGTGCAACGAGCGCCCGCGTCGACGACCCGCGCACGCGCGCCAATGCCGCCATGACGCGCTACGCGTGTGGAGACGACAGCGCGTTCAGCGAGCTGTACACGTTGCTGGCACCCCAGCTGTTTCGGCTGTGCATCCACCTCGTCGGTCGCGTCGACGCCGAAGAGCTGCTGCAGGAAGTGTTTTTGAAGATGCACCGTGCGCGCGCAAGCTTCACGCCGGGCGCCAGCGTGAGCGCATGGTGCTACGCCATCGCGCGCACCACCTGCGTCGACCGTGCGCGCCGCAAACAACGACGACCCGAGAGCGCGATGGAAGGAGAGCAGCTCGAGGCACAGGTCGACCCGGGTGCGAGCTGCCCCGAGTCGACCTCGGCGGGACGCGCGCTCGAAGGTGTGCTCCACACGCGCCTGGCTGGCCTCTCGGACACGCTGCGCCGCGCGTACATGCTGGTAAAGGTCGAGGGCCTGAGCTGCGCCGAAGCCGCAGATCTACTGGGCACGTCACCAAGCGCCGTCAAGCAGCGCATTCATCGCGTCAGCGACGAGCTGAAGCTCGGCATGTCCGAAGCTGGCTGGTGACTGCGGACCACGGTGACCGCGATCCTTCGCACATCGCCCCCCGCCAAAGCGGTCAAAGCGCCGCCGTGGCAACGAAGAGACACCCAGGTATAGTGCCCGCGTGTCCGAAGGACCTGCGGCGCGCGAACCCACCGACTTGGCGCGGGCGCGATCGATTTGTCCTCGGGCGCCGTACTACTTGTGAGCGCCCGCTTTTGCACGGCGCTCTCCTTCCTTGTTTAGCCCCGGAGTCGGCACATGGCGTTGAAATTGTGGAGCGTGGTAGTCGCGAGTCTGGTGTTGGTTTTCGGCTGCGAAGAGAGCTCTCCGAGCGACCCCGAGAAGACCGACGAGACCACGACCGACGCGGGCGCCACGAAGCCCGACAGCGGCAAGACGGTCAAAAACGACGCCGGCGTCACGGCCGAGCCCGAGGACGATGCCAGCGACGAAGACGAAAACGACCAGGGCACCACGCCGGTCTCTGCCAAGCCAGATGCAGGCACGGTCAAGCCCACGGGCAAAGATGGCGGCAGCGTGGACAGCGGCGCGCCTGTCGACGGGACGCCCGTCAAGTACGACTACGTCAAACAAGAGGTGAAGCTCACAGCCGACCTGGTCATCCCCGCCGGCAAGACCGTACGCGTGGGTCCGGAGGTCAACTTCACCGCCTCGGGCGACTTCAAGGTGCAGGTCCTCGGCGAGCTCATCGTCGACGGCACCGACGGCGTCTCCTCGTTCCTCGGCGCAGGCAAGCCTCGCTCGTGGCACGGCATCGTCGTCGAGAAGGGCGGCAAGCTCACGCTCAACCACGCCAAGATCGACGGCGCCGCCTACGGCATCTTTGCGATGCCGGGGTCCGAGTACAAGGTCGACTACACGACCATCAGCAACAGCTTCAAGTGCGCCGTCGTGCAGTCGAACGGCAGCTTTGCGCACTCCAAGTTCGTGGCCTCGGCGCCGCCCACCATCTCGCTCGCAGACGACGTCACGGTCGACGACCCCAACGGCGCGCTCACCATCATGGATGCGTCACCCACCGTCACCGACTCCAACTTCGATGGCGCCTCTGCGTTCGCCGACATGATCCGCGTCGGCGGCAAGTCGTCGCCAACGTTCGACCACATCTACGTGCACGCCGCGCACTGCGGCTTTCACACTTCGGGTGGCACCAACACCTCGGCGCGCATCACCAACAGCATCTTCGAGGGCCTGTCGTACGGCATCATGGCGTACGCCACCAAGCCCATCGTCGAGAACAGCGTGTTCAAGGGCAACCTCACGGACATCGGCATCTGCTCCGGCGCCACCGAAGACAACGCGGCCGTGCTCAAGAGCAACAACTATTCGAACGGTGAGGTCGCGCTCGACGCCAGCTGCTTCAAGATCAAGATCGTCGACCCGAGCCCGGCCAGCGCTCCCAATCCCACGGCGGGCCCGAGCGGTCTCTGACACTGCGCGCTACAGACGCCGCGATGGCTGTCTTTGCCTCGCTCGCCCGCAGCGCGCCCCTGTTCGGTCTGCTCGTGGTCGCCGCGTGTGCCGTGCCGGTCGTTGCACGTGCGCACGCACCCGAGCCGCGTGGGGTCGCGCTGAGCAAAGACGCGACCTCTCTCGCGGTCGCGTTGCCGGACTTTGGGTTGCTCGTGCGCACGGCGCCCAGCGCGCCGTTCTCGTACGTGTGTGATGCGCTGCTCGAGACCCTGCCGAGTGACGTGGTCACACCCATGGCGTTCACCGAGGACGGCTCGCTGCTGGTGGGGACGGCAGCGGGCATGCGTCTGATCGGGGCCGATGGCTGCCCGCGCAGCGATGCCGTGAGCGAGCTGCGCGATGCACCTGTGTTTGCACTCGTCGTGTCCGCAAGCCGCGCCGATCTCGCGTACGCCGTCACGGCAGGCGCACAGGCGGGACTGTGGCGCAGCAACGACGCGGGACGACACTGGGAGCTTCGCTCGCCGCTGGCCAATGCGCAGCTCGTGACGGCCCTGCGTATCAGCCCCGACCAGCCTGACGTCGTATACATGAGTCAGAGCATTGCGCAGGGACGCTCGACCTTGCGCGTCTCGAGTGATGGCGGGGCCACGTTCACCAACTACGAGCAAGACGGTGCGCTGACCTTACTGCACGTGTCGTCCGGTACACCCGTGCGCTTGTGGGTGTCCGGACGCGACGCACAGAGCGTGGGCAACCGCGGCTTTGCCATCTCGCACGCGGACGCGCCGACCGGACCGTGGCTGTCCAAGCTGCGCGTCAACTACTTCGGCGGCTTCGTGCTCGACGAGCGCGGCACCCTCACCGTCGGCGACGAGAGCGGCGGTCTGTTCCGCTCGCTCGACGGCGGAGAGACGTTCCGCAACGTGTCCGCCAAGAGCGCGGTCTCGTGTCTCTCGCGCGCGGGCGACGCGACCTGGGCTTGCAACATCGGCACGACCGTCGAGCCTGCGCTGACCCGCCTCGTCGACACTGCCGAGGCCCCCACCCAGGTGGTCGCGTTTGCCGACGTCACGCAGCTGGTGTCCTGTGCGCCCGAGCTTGCCGTCGAGCGGCGCTGCGCACAGGCCTGGCTCGAGTGGCAGCGCGACGTGTTGATGCGCGACCTA
>JBEGTL010000423.1:0-7291 GCA_041179425.1 Pseudomonadota bacterium
GCCCGGCCTCTCGCTTTCCGTCACCGCTTCACCCAGGCGAAGACGGCGGGGCAAACCGAGAGAATCAAGCGGTGGCGTCACGATAGAGCGCGGTACGAAGGCGGTGGGATATCTCGAGAGACAACACTCGACCCACCAGCGTGGGCGCACCCTTGTTCGCTCGACTGCTCTGACTCGACACGTAAACCTCCGCCTACGTCGTAACCACCACGCCCCCCCTCGACCCTCCCTCCGAGTGAAGAGGTAGATGAGCGAGCTGGCTGGCTCATGAACACAGGCTACCTAAAGCGCCCAGCAGCCCGGCCGAACGGGCGCGCCTGCGCGGCGTCTTTACCTTCTTTGGGCGTCGTCACCTTCGAGCCAGCCGACGCCGGGCACCCAGCGCACGGGCGCGCCGGCATCGAGGTCGACCATCGCGCGCACGTCGTCGGCGGGCAGGGCGTCCGCCCACGCCTGAAAGCCCGCGTCGGTGAGTTGCTGGTCTTCTTCCGACCAAGGACGCTCGTCGAGTGCCTTCCTCAGCGCGAGGCGCTCGCGACGACGCAGCTCGCGCGCGGCGGCGCGAGCGAGAAAGCCGCTGCGGTTGGCGTCGACCTTGTCGATCGCCTCCACCAGCGCGCGCGGCAGCGTGATGGTCACGCGTTCGGAGATAGGCATAGATTTAGTATGCATGATGAGTGTGTACTCATCGAGCGTGCGCACGCGGACAGCCGGATCGGGATTGGATCCGGGGGGGTTGCACTGGGCCCGCGGTCCTCGGCCAGAAGAGCAATTGCCCGCCCAAGCGCGCTCGCATCGCGCTCGCAAAGCGCTTTTTTGTTAGCTAACGTTCTCTGTTATGTTATCGATAACGCATGGCCAAAGAGGGCGTGACGTACGAGCAGGTCGCGGCAGCGGCCGATGAGCTGGTGGGCGAGGGCGCCAAGCCCACCAATCGCGCCGTGCGCGAGCGCCTACGAGGCGGCAGCCCCAACGTGATCCACCGGCACCTCAAGCAGTGGCGAGATCGAGCGCCGCTCCCGAGCGCGCCGAGGCGCGAGCTGCCAAACGTGATCGTGCAGCGCCTGCAGGACGAGCTCGGGCGCGTCGCCGCAGAGGCGCGTGCGGAGGTCGAGGCCGAGCTCGTCGAAGCGCAGACGGTGGCCGCGGACCTCGCCGCGACGGGCGAGGCGCTCGAGGTCGAGCGCGACGCCCTCCTGGCGCAGGTTGCAGCGCTGATGAGCGAGCGCGACGTCCTCGCCGGCAAGACGACCGAGCAGAGTGCGGAGCTCGAGCGCCTGGGCGACGAGCTCGAGGAGCGCCAACAGACCGTTGAGAACGCCCGCATCGAGGTCGCCCAGGAGCGGCTACGCACAGAGGGTCTACGGCAGCAGCTTGAGCAGCAACAGCCGGAGCTCACGCGCCTTCGCGCGGAGCTCAACCAAGAGCACACCGCACGCATTGAAGCGCAGCGTGAGCAGGCCTCCCTCGTGGCCGGCCGCGACGCTGTGCTCGAACGTCTACAAGAACTCGGCGCGCGCGAACAGACCGCTTTGCGCGACGTGCTCGAACTCCGGCAGCGCATTACCGAATTGCTGACTGAGTCCCGCACGCAGGCTGTCGACGTCGCTCGAGCCAACGAAACCGCCGCCCGCGCCGCCGACGAAAACGAACGGCTGCGCGCCGACCTCGCGGCGCGCTCCTCGGAACTCGGCGAGCTTCGGGCGGAACTCGACAATGTACGTCGTGCCGCGCGCGAAGATGCCGTCGCGAGAGCCAGGCTTGAAGCCGCCTCGGAAAATCGAGACCGCAAAAGCCCAAAAACCTGAGCGAGCGAAGCTCCTGACTGCTGCACAGGGGGCCACGGCGCCTGCGGCGCCCCCCCTCTCCCCAACTGCGCACCCACAAACCCCAGGCGATCGGAAGACGGAATGGAAAACGACGAGCACGCTTCACGGGACGATGGCCGTTGGTGGGCAGTCTACAGCGCGGCGCTCACCGCCTGCTTGGGCGCGCCTGATACCCTACTGGCGTTCCGAGACGGGATGATGAACGCCGAGGCGACCGACCGCCTGGGGCAGCAGCGGGAGGCCGTGCGCCGCAGGTTTAGGGAAGCGGCGATGACGGCCGAAATGGCAGCCGATGAAGCCTTACAAGTAGCGGAGGAGTGGCACCGCGCGCGCTAACGCGCGTCGCGAGAGTAGGGGGGGTACATTCCAGGGCTACAGACGGCTAGCGGTCGGGGCGTCGACGATGTCACGCAGGACAAGACAATACGCGTAGGTCGTCTGCTGCACGTTGCGCGCGATCAGCTCACGTTCAACGTCCGTCACGGTTTCAAGCAGCCGCAAAGCCTTCGCGATGTGGTCGTCATCCTCCTCGGCGTGCACCCTCAAGAAGGCATCGCACTTGGGCCCGAACTCTGCGACGACCATCGAGCAGACTTGCTTACCGTACGCGGGTCCGATGGCCTCGAGCGGCAAGATGTAGCCAAAGAGCGTCGCTGGCGATTCGTGCTCCAGCTTGTAGTACTGCGGCTCGTAGAAAAGCCGCGTCGCGTGCCTCTCCGGAAACTGCGACAGCGCAAGCCCTAGCTGCTGCAGGTCATGAACCGCGAGACGCTCGTGACGCTTTTCCTCGGCGATGTGCGACGCGAAGCGGTAGTGCAGCGCATCGCCCCGATCGCCCTGCGGGAACCGACCGGCAGCCGCAGCAAGAAGACGCGTCGAGTGCCGCACGTAAAAGTACGTCTGAGCGAGCCAGTCCCCGTAGGCCTGGCGCTCGCGCCACGGAAATGCCTCCAGCGCCGCTTGCAGCTGCGCGACGCAAGTCTCCAGCAAGGCCTTCATCGGCGCCCCCGGAAAGCAGCCCCGAGAGAGCGCACCAGCACTTCATCCTCCGCCGCTAAGGCGGTACGCCTCGAGCTTTTGTAGAACGCGATAAGACTGACAGGCACTCCATGCAGCTCGCTCTTCCCAAGGATGTTCGCGCCGAGACCCTCCGTCGCCTTCGACATGCCTCGATCATCGCGTGTGACGCCTACGAGCGCGTCGCCGGAGGAGGATGCAAAGCGGTCGAGCGAGACCGCGGTCAGAATGCCCTTGAGGGAGGACTTGAGGGCCGAACGCCGCCACGACGCAGCCACCGTGAAGTGGCTTGCGATGCACAGACGCTGCCCTTGTCGGCACGCTTCCCTGCGTGCCGACAACGGCCACACGCGAAAGTACGAGTCGTCCCGGTGCATCGCGGACGACAAATCCACGTAGCGAAAACAGCACAGCGCCACGCACTCATAGCCGTAGAAGATGGCGCCAATCTCGTCCTGCCGCGTGAACTCGTCCGACGGCACATGATCGACCCCGTCGAGCTCCTGCAACGTCGCCGTCCAACTCTCGCTCCAGCAATGATAGGCTTCGCCGACGAGCGCGACATCGCCGATCCCAACCGCGCGAGGACTCAAGAGCCGATAGCCGAACAGCTCACGTCGTATCTCGGGACGCTCAGAGCTCGGCAGCTGCGCTGCAGAAGCGACGTCAGGCAAAGCAGTACACGACCTTGCAACGAGCTGACTCTCCATGTTCACTCCTTGGCGCGCTGACACTGACAGGCGACAGACTACGGGCATCGGGGGATGCGTCGTGCTCTGCGTCTCGAGTTGCGAGACGGCTCGGAGCCTGAGTGTTGCCGCCACCTACGTCAAGACCGAATGCGGCAGATGCAACCCAATGTTACGGACACTCTTATCGCGAGTCTGACAAACTTGAAGTGCATGGCATTCACCGCGTAAGTTGTGAGCCACACACCCCTCGCGCAACGACCCTCGGGTGACCCGAACAACAGACCTGCGCCATGGCGACAGGGGGGACAAAAGATGTCGTCCAACGTTAGAGTGTTCGCATGGCGCGACGTCCTCGTCGTGTGCGACGACGGCCGCAGCGTTCCGAAAGACTACGACGAGCTGCTCGCGATTGCGCTCGAGCTGGCGGAGTCGCATCCGGCAGGCATCGGACTGCTCAGCATCATCCCCGAAAGCGCTGTTCCACCCAGCGACGACGTACGCGCCGCGATGAACAGCGCGCTCGAGCGTGTGTCCAAGAGCCTGCGTGGCGCAGTTTGGTATATCGAAGGCGCTGGCTTTCAGGCTGCCATGGTGCGGGCGGTGTTGCTTGGACTGCGCTTCCTTCGGGCTTCCCCCTATCCGCGGCACACCTCGGGCACTTTGGAAGAGGCACTGACGTGGCTGCTACCACTGCTGCACGGCAATGCCGCTCGGCTTCACGACGTCAACACGGCCGCCGGGTACATCCGAGAACGCAGGGCAGCCGCAGCCGCAGTCGCATCCATCGCCGCACGCTAGCGTGCTCGCACCGCCGCGTTAGCGGCGTTCCCTGCAACGGCGACGACGCACGCGACCGACCAAACAAGGCCTCGCTTGCCTCTACACGGAGCCATGCGGGTTCGCGTACCATAGCCAAGGGAGGGAACGCTCGATGCCGCAAAACAGCCAGCTGCCGGAGAACTCACTCCGATTCCGCACCTGCGGTCGGACCGACGGAGGCATGACTATTTGGTTTCAATACTGCGACTGCCCGGAGGTAGGGCCCATAGAACTTACCGCAGCCGAGGCTGCCGAGCTCGGCATGCAGGCAGAGCACGCCACGCGCGTACTCTGCGCGGCCAGCGAACGCAGTTCACCACGCGTGCGTGAAGCTTGTGGCCATGCTCTGCTGCCTGCGGGGACCCGTCCCTCAGCGTCCAGGCTTCGGTTGGTCTAGGCGGCGGGCAAACGACGATGTACGACCTGACAACAGTCCCTGGTGCGCGAGGCACCTTCCGCCTTGAGTACAGCGAGCTCCCCGGCGGACGACTCCAGATCCGCTTCGCGATGGACGACGTTCTAGAAAGCGGACCGATCATCTTGGAACGAGAGGTCGTGGACGAGCTCGCGAGTCTTCTGGACCGCGCCACGGCACTCATCAGTCGCGGCCGCGAGTGGGGCCCTGCCCCTGCGCAGCAGCCGAGCGAGACGGTGACCACACCCGACGAGGACCACGACGAGCGCGTGCCCCCGCTCCGAACAGACCCTGCCGCACTGTCCCCCAATTCCCGTTTGCCTCGGTAGGCGTGCCGCGAGCCCGAGTGCCCTGCGAGCGCCGAAGCGACCGGCCGAGCGCGCACCGCGAGAACGCTGCCGCTGCCGCTGCCGCTGCCGCGAGAGCTCAGCACGACTCTGCACGCGCCAGTCGCCAAGCCTGCGCATAGTCGCGCGTCACGCTGTACGAGGCCCCCTCGTGGCGACGCAGACGCGTGACCTGCATCTGTCCAGTCGCACTCGCCACAAGCACCACCACACGCTCAAATCTTCTGCCCACCGCCGATCGCGGTCGCCGCATCGCCACCTCGAAGTGTTCATCGTTGTTCGGGGGCGCCTCGCGCATGTCGACGATGATGCTCGGAGCGAGGCACTTGCTGAACCAGCCGATCAGGCGCTCGTTCTCGCTGCGCACGACATCGAGGCTTGTAAAGCCCTGCGCCGTCCGCCGCAGGACAGCGACCTTCTCCATCTTCGCCTCACTCAACACATAGAACTCCGTCGCGTACAACACTCGCAGTTCAGGCGGCGATCCGTTTGCGTCCCAAGCCGGCATGACCAACCAAGCATCCCATTCCCTGCTGCGATTGGAGTAGCCTCGCAGCCCCGTGCTTGCGGTTAGGGTAACATCTGCGCGGAGTCGGTACGCGGGCGAAGAAGCCCGGCGTCACGCCCGGCCCGGTCGTGGGGCGCACGTCACTTGACCGTCAAGTTAGCCCGCCCACGCCGTGGGCGACCAGCACCGCGACGCGCAAAACCGGCGTCTCCCACAAAGCCGGCCGCCTCTATGCGACCTGCGAGCTTGGCCGCCTTCGCGTGCCCAATGGCCAGACCGAGCTGCAGAGCGCCGATGCTGCATCCACCGGCGCGCTGGACGCTCGCACGCGCATCCGCTCGACCCCAATGTCGACCTGGTCGCCATGCCGCCCCGCGAGCGCGAGGACGAGTAGACGCCGCGGCCGGGCGCACGCGGCTGCGGTGAGCCTCGTCGGCCCGCATCGGCGCGGACTCCGACCGCGCGACACAGGGCACGCCGCTCGAGCATAAAGATCAACGCGAGCCCTGGGTTGCTCTGCATGACCGGGAAGGGGAGCGTGCTTCGCACCATCGAGCCGGAGCGCCCTTGCGGAGAGTGTGCAGAGCGTGCGGCGACGTGCTCGCCGTCCAGCGCCCCGCTCCCTGCAGGACCCTTCCCGCGCTACGCGCGGGTCCCCTCCTTCAGTCCCGGGCCGCTGGACGGCTGCGCGCGACGCTCTCGAGAGGGCTGGGTAGGTCAGCAAGGGCGGGCCCACGGCCCGAGAAAGAGGCCAGACGTGACCAGCAAGCTCAGCCCCACTTCGATGCGTCTTCGTGAATGTGAGGTTCTTTACCGCGCTCGCACGGTCGACGTCTGCGTCCGACACATCCGCTGCAGCGAAGATGCCTATCGCCTGCTCGGCGCCATGCAGGCCCCCGCACGCGCCACTGAATCGGTGTGGGTGCTGCTGCTCGACGCCCGTGCGAAGCTCATCGGCGTGCACGAGTGCGCGCGCGGAGGCATCACCAGCGCGCGCGTGCAGGTCGGCGACGTGTTCCGTGCTGCCCTCGTCGCAGGCGCACCGTCCATCCTGCTCGCACACAACCACCCCTCGGGGGACTGCACCCCGAGCCCCGAAGACTTCGCTTTCACAACGGCCGTGCGTAAAGCCGGCCAGCTCCTCGGCGTCAACGTGCTGGACCACGTCGTGATCGCCTGCAGTGGCTTCTACTCCTTCGTGGACGCGGGCCACATGAAGCCCCTCCAAGACCAGGACGTGTGAGCCGCACCGCCCGACGTCCGAGAGGCTTGGTCTTCGCTGCCACACGATGGCGCGCGCGAGCGCGTTACCCGCATCTGGCCTCACGTCTTCGGGTTCTCTGAGCGCAATGAGGGCGGTTCGTTGATCGAGCCACCGCACGAGCTTCGACGCGTACGTCCCGGCCTCCTGAGGTGCTCTGCTTTGGACGCTGGCGCGTCCGCTGGGGATTGACTCTCACACATCACCCGCCTCGCTACGCCGCACTCAACTCTTTTTCTTATTGTCTTGAATCAAGACTTTATCATGGTACACTGATTCGGCTCCTCCGCCAAATCTGTGGGTGAGAAACGGGGAAGGTTTCAGTAGACGGAGCGCCTGTCACGGCTCGCGCAGCGTGAGATCGAGTGGCCGTCTCCCGGCGCGAGCCGCGCCAGGCTGAGGT
>JBEGTL010000424.1:0-7289 GCA_041179425.1 Pseudomonadota bacterium
GGGCGGCTTGTCGGCGCCACCATCGGCTGCTTGGGGCTCGGGCGGAGGAGGTGCGCCCGCATCTGGCTCGCCCTGTCCGTCGTTCTCGTTGGGTGACCCACCGTCGCCGCGCTCCGGCGCGCCTGCGTCGGGCTGCTGGTCTTTGTTCTTGTCGTCTTTGTTCTGATCGTCTTTGTTCTTGTCGTCTTTGTTCTTGTCGTCCTTCTTGTTTTCCTCGTCCTGTTTTTTCTTCTCTTCTTGTTTTTTCTGCGTGTCGACGAGCCGCCGCTTGGCCAGCTCGAGGTTCCAGGCTGCGTCTTTGTTGTTGGGCTGTGCCCGGAGCGAGCCTCGAAACGCGTCGACCGACTCTTCGAGCAGCTTTTTGGCGCCGTCGAGGTCCTCGGCCTTGCCGGCCATGTCGGCCTCTTGCATGAAGGCGAGGCCCAGATCGTACAGCGCAGGACCACGGATCTCTTTGGGAGCCGCCGCCGAGCCGGCGCGACGAAACGCCTCACGCGCCTCGCCCAGCTTGCCGAGCGATTGCAACGCGAGCCCCCGATCGAGCTGCACGGCCGGGTCGTTGGGCAGCTCGCGCGCGGCCTCGTCGTACGCCTTGAGGGCTTCTTCGTGCTGTCCCTTGGCGAGGTGCTCGTTGCCGCGCTCGACTGCGCTGCTCTCGGAGCGAAACCACTCCCATGCGTACGCCGGTCGCGCGTGCAGGCAGACCGCGAGCGCGAACAGACCCGCGAGGACGTGAACCGCGCGCTTCATGCCGCCTCCCGCTCGCTCACGGTCGCACCCGACACCGGGCGCTTGCGGCGCACGTACCAGGCCTCGGGCAGCAAGGCCTCGAGCAGCAACAACAGCGTCGCCGGCAGGAGCAAGAGCGCGTACCGGTCTTCGGCGATGCTCACCTTGCGCGCGCGATTCTCGGCCTGCTTCATGCCGCGCGTCAGCGTCAGGATCTGATCGATGCCGACCGTGCCTTCCTTGGCGCGCAGGTACTTGCCCTTGCCGACCTCGGCGATCTTTTTGAGCTGCACCTCGCTCTGGTCGGTGAGCGCGCTGAGCACGGGCTTGCCAGCCTCGTCGCGCACGTAGCCGGTCCAGGTGCGATCGGGCGCGTAGGTGGGGATGGGCTCGCCGGACTTGCTGCCGATGCCCACCACGAACACGCGGATGCCTGCCTGCGCGAGCTCTTCGGCGGCGCGAATGGGCTCGCCTTCGTGGTCCTCGCCGTCGGTGAACAGCAGCACCACGCGGGAGCGACGTGCGCGCTCGTCGTCGGCCGGAGGCGGTGTCTCGCCCTGGTCGCCGCTGGCGCGCTCGAGGAGGCGCTTGCTGGCCGTCAGCGCGCGCCCGATGGCGGTGCCGCCGACGGGCATGTCGTACGGTCCAAGGTCGCGCAAAAACGTCTCGATGGCCGCGTAGTCGGTGGTCATCGGGAACTCCATGGTGTCCCCCGCAAACGCGACGATGCCGACCCGATCGCCGGTGAGCTCGCCAAACAGCCGCGACAGCTCGAGCTTGGCGCGCTCGATGCGGCTCGGCCGCACATCCTTGGCCAGCATGCTCTTCGAGAAGTCGAGGGCGATCACGAAGTCGATGCCGCGCTTGCTGAGCACACGCGTGTGGCTGCCGTACTGCGGCCCCGCCCAGGCCAGGATCGCAAACAACAGGCCGAGCACCAGGAGCACCCCGCGCAGCGCGCGCAGACGTGGCGAGCGACCGCGCACCAGCGCGTTGACGGTGGCGGGCTGACCAAACAGCGCGACGCTGCGCCCCCGCGCGCGGTAGCCGTACACCAGCAGCGCCGCGGCGATGGGCACGAACGCGAGCAGCCACAGCACCCAGGGCAGACGAAAGGTCACGGCCACCTCCTAAACACCAAGGTGCCGAGCAAGGCCTCGATCAGCAGGAAGATGACGGCCGGCCCCACGAAGGCCGGAAACAGCTCGCCGTAGATGGCGCCCGCGTCTTCGATCTCGCTACGCTCGAGCGAGTCGAGGATGGCGTGGAAGCTGCGCTCGAGTCCCTGTCGATCACTGGCCAGATAAAACTCGCCGCCGGTGCTCTCGGCCATCCGCTTGAGTAACTCGGGATTGACGGGGAAGTTGCCGCCGCCGAACAGGGGACGGCCAAACAAGTCGACGCCGCGCTGCACGGGCGCGTCGTCGGCGCGGCCCATCAACACGGTGTACAGCTTCACGTCCATGTGTTTGGCGAAGTCGGCCGCCTCGTCGGGCGCGATGTTGCCGCTGTTGGAGTCGCCGTCGGTGAGCAAGATGAGCGCGCGGCTCTTGGCCTTGCTGGTGCGCAGCCGATTGAGCGAGACGCCGACTGCGTTGCCGATGGCGGTACCGCGCCCCTCGATCATCCCGAGCTCGAGCTCGCTGATGGCGAGGCGCAGCATGTCTTTGTCGCTCGTGAGCGGCATCAACGTGTACGCGTCGCGACCGAACACCACCGTGCCGATCCGATCGTTGGGCCGCTTGGAGATGAACTCGTCGACCACGAACTTGGTGGCCTCGAAGCGGTTGGGCGCGATGTCCGACGCCTGCATCGAGAGCGAGAGATCGAGCGTGAGCACGATGTCGATGCCCTCGAGCTCGTTTTGCTCGCGAGCGTGGATGCTCTGCGGACCCATCAGCCCGAGCACGAACAAAAAGATCGCCGCGCAGCGCAGCGCGTAGAGCAGGGGTCGAAGGCGCACGCGCCAGCCGACCGGCAGCGCGCCGAGGTCGTTGCCGCGCGAGATCAACACGCGTGGCGCGCGCAGCTTGTCCCAGTAGCCGCGCGACCAGATGACGAGCAACGCGCCGGGCGCGAGGAGTCCCGCCCACGGTCGCTCGAAGCGCATACCGCTGCTCGACGGCGGCACGGAGTAGCCGTGCTCGAGCACGCTCACCACCAGGTACAGCGCGGGCACGAGCACCGCGATGCACCACAGCCAGGGCAAAAACCAACGCGCGCGGTTGCTCATCGCGGAGCCTCCACCGCGGACGGCACCGGCGCGGCCGGCGGAATGCTTGGTTGTGGCGTGGTGGCGCGAATCAAGCCGACGGCTCCGTTCCACAGGTCTTGGCACTGCTCGGGCTCGGGCTTTTGCTGCGCGAACTTCACGAGGTCGCACTGCTCGAGGAGCAGGGCCACGCCGGCGAGCGAGAGCTTGTTGGGGCGCAGCCGCTCGAGCGTGCCGAGCAGCTCGCTGGTGGTGCGTTCGAGCCCGTCGAAGCCGTAGCGTCGGCCCAGGTACTCGCGCAGCGCGTCGCTGACGCCGTCGATGAACTCTTCACTGCGCTGCTCGGCAAACAGCTGATCGCGCTGCTGGGCGAGCCGCTGCAATTTCTCGATGGCCAGCTCCCACGCGGGCCGGGGCGGAGGGGCCGGCGCCACGGGCTTGGGCCGCTGCTTGAGGTAGCGCGAGATGCGTAAGGTGAGGAATGCGATCAGCGCGACCAGCGCGAGGCCAAGCCCGATCCAGGCCAGCGTGTAGTCGTCGCGCATCACGCTCAGCGGCTTGGTCGCGGGCTTGGGCTCCGCGTTGGGCTCGTTGGCGATGAGCGAACGGACCGTCAGCTTTTTGGCTTCGCTGGTGGCGCTGCCGAGCTCGCCGTTGGCACCCACCGTGCGCACCGTGAGCGCAGGTAGCTCGACGTCGCCCGGCTCGAGCGCGAGCAGGTCGAGCTCGTAGACGGTCTTGCTCACGCCGTCGGCCACGGTCGTGCTGACCTTGCGGTCGGCGAGCTCGAGCCCACCAAACGACTGATCGGGCAGCGACACCTCGACCGATGCCGGCGTGGTCACCTCGAGCCGAAGCTTGGCCACTTCGCCCACCGAGAGCGTGGTGGGCGCCAGCTGCGTAACCACCTTTGCAGACGAGCCCGAAGGCGTAGGCGTTGACGTTGACGGCGACGGCGAAGCGGAAGGCGAAGCGGAAGGCGAAGCAGGCAAATCCTGCGCAACACCCCGCCCAGCCGCCCCCACCAGAGCCAACCCCACGACGAGCAGCAAGCGCGCGCGGCGCATCATCCGAAGCCTCGCATCCGCTTCTGGCGCAGCCGGAACAACGAAGCGATCGGCTCGGCGTACGGCCGGTCGGTGCGGATCACGACGGAGTCGAGCTTGAGCCGCTTGAAGGCCTGCTCGCGCTTGGCCCGCTCGCGTGCGGCCAACAGCTGGTAGCTGTCGCGCACGTGGGGATCGCTGGTGTCGACCTCGATCAGCTGGCCCGACTCGAGGTCTTCGAACAGGGCGAGGCCCACGTCGGGCAGCTGCTCTTCGCGCGGGTCGACGATCTGGATGGGAATCAAGTCGTGCCTGCGTCCGGCCAGCCGCAGCGGCTGCTCGTAGCCCGACGCGAGAAAATCGCTGACCAAGAACGCGACTGCGCGACGCCGCGTGATGTTGCCGAGCAAGGTGAGCGCTTCGCTGAGGTTGGTGCCCGTGTGCGTGGGCTTGGCCTCGAGGATCTCGGTGACCACGTGCAGCACGTGGCCCTTGCCCTTCTTGGGCGGCACGAACTTCTCGACGCGGTCGGTGAACATGATGAGGCCGACACGATCGTTGTTCTTGATGGCGCTGAACGCGAGCAAGGCCGCCACCTCGGCCGCGGTCTCGAGCTTGGGCCGGGCCACCGAGCCAAAGCGCTGGCTGGCCGACAGATCGACCAGCAGGATGACGGTCATCTCGCGCTCTTCGGTGAACAGCTTGACGAACACGTCGTCGAGCCGCGCGCTCACGTTCCAGTCGATGAAGCGCACGTCGTCGCCCGGCTGGTACTGACGCACCTCACTGAACGCCATGCCTCGGCCCTTGAACACCGAGTGGTAGCTGCCGGCCAGCTGCTCGTTGGCGAGACGGTTGGTACGAATCTCGATTCGCCGCAGCTTTTTCAGGGTTTCGCGGGAGATCATGATCGGTGCCTCAGGGCACTTCCACCGCGTCGAAGATGCGCCGCACGATCTGGTCGGTGGTGATCTCCTCGGCTTCTGCTTCGTAGGTGCGGATCAGACGGTGGCGCAGCACGTCGGGACCGACGGCCTTGACGTCTTCGGGCGTGACGTAGCCGCGATGACGCAAGAACGCGTGTGCGCGCGCCGCGATGTTGAGCGCGATGGACGCACGCGGAGAGGCGCCGTGCGCGATCATGTCTTTGAGGTCGTGCAGGTTGACCGTCCCGGGATCGCGCGTGGCGAGCGTGACGTTGAGGATGTAGTCCTTGATGCGCTCGTCGACGTAGACCTGGCCGATGACGCTGCGCGCGTTGAGCAGCTGGGCCGGGTCGACGATCGGCGTGATGGGCGTCTTGCCGCGCGATGGTGCGTTGGGGCCGCCCAGCACGGCGTCGCTCATGCGCTCCATGATGCGGCGCTCTTCGTCGCGCGTCGGGTAGCCCACCAGCACGTGCAGCATGAACCGATCGAGCTGTGCCTCGGGCAGCGGGTAGGTGCCCTCTTGCTCGAGCGGGTTTTGGGTGGCCAGCACCATGAACGGCCGGGGCAGGGCGTAGGTGGTGTCGCCGATGGTGCACTGCAGCTCTTGCATCGCCTCGAGCAGCGCACTCTGCACCTTGGCGGGCGCACGGTTGATCTCGTCGGCCAGCACCAGGTTGGCGAAGATGGGGCCCGGCTTGGCGTAGAACTCGCCCTTTTGCTGGTTGTAGATGACCGTGCCCACCACGTCGGCGGGGAGCAGGTCGGGCGTGAACTGCACGCGCGAGAACTGCGCCGACACCGCCTCGCACACGCTCTTGACGGTGAGCGTCTTGGCCAGGCCGGGCACGCCTTCGACGAGCACGTGACCGCCGGTGAGGAGGCCGATCAAGATGCGCTCGATCATCTCCTTTTGGCCGACGATGACCTTGGACACCTCGTGCACGATGGCGTCGACGAAGGCGCTCTCGCGCTGCACCAGCTCGTTGATGGCTCGGACGTCGTTCACACTCTCTCCACTTACACAGTGTTGGGGACCCAAGCTCTAGGCCTTGCCGCCCCCGCCTGCAACAATCGGACGCCTCGGGTATTCACGAGGCCTGTTGGATGACACACGCTCGTTGCGACGAACGATCTGTTTAGTGCAGCACCACGTCGCTCCGGCGGCCAGAGCGTGGCTTGCCGGCGAGCAGCGGGGCCGCGTGGTGGTGCGCGATGCGCCACACGCCTTCTTCGTGCACGAAGGTGTTGATGGTAGACAGCGTGTTCTCGATGGGCATGTTCTGCACGGCGGTCGACAAGATCTCGCGGCTGACCACCCACCCCATGCCGCTGCCGGCAGTGATTTGTGCGTCCTCGCTGCGAAAGTGGATCTCGCCGGTGCCGTCGAAGATGCCCTTCCAGCTCTGCATCACGGCCTCGTAGCCCAGCACCAGGTCCCAGCCCGGATGCACGCAGCTGACCTGTACGCTGCGCGCCCAAAGGTTGCCCATCGCTTCGAGATCCAGCCGCTCGAAGGCCGCGTAGAACGCCGCGTTGGCAGCCCGTAAGGCGTGTTGACTCATGCGCGCCTTGTAGCATCGCGGGCGCGGTCCGCGTGGACTACTAAACTAGCGGCCATGACCGATGCCAACTCCCAAGCTCTGTTCGAGCGTGCGCAGCGCGTGATTCCGGGAGGGGTGAACTCCCCCGTGCGCGCCTTCAAGGCCGTGGGCGGCCAGCCCGTGTTCATCCGCGAGGCGCGCGGGCCGTACCTGTACGGGGCGGATGGCGCCGAGTACGTCGACTACGTGGGCAGCTGGGGGCCGATGATCCTCGGCCACGCCGAGCCCTCGGTGATCCAGACCATCGCGCGCACGGCGGCGTTGGGCACCAGCTTCGGCGCGCCCACCGAGGGAGAGGTCAAGCTCGCCGAGGTGCTGGTCGAGGCGCTCCCCTCCATGGATATGGTGCGCCTCGTCTCGAGCGGCACCGAGGCGGTGATGGGGGCCCTGCGCGTGGCGCGCGGCTTCACCGGTCGCGACCTGGTCGTCAAGATGGAGGGCGGCTTCCACGGGGGCGCCGACTACCTCTTGGTCAAGGCCGGCAGCGGCCTGGCGACGCTCGGCGTGCCCGACAGCGCGGGCATCCCGGCCGACGTGGCCAAGACCACGCTGACCCTGCCGTACAACGACCTCGTCGCGGCGCGCGCGCTGTTCGAGGTCCACGGTCCACGCATCGCCGCGCTGATCATCGAGCCGGTCGCCGGCAACATGGGCTGTGTGCCGCCCGAGCCGGGCTACCTGGCCGGCCTGCGCGGGCTCACGCAAGAGCACGGCGCCATGCTCGTGTTCGACGAGGTCATGACCGGGTTTCGCGTCGCGTACGGCGGCGCGC
>JBEGTL010000425.1:0-7283 GCA_041179425.1 Pseudomonadota bacterium
AGCGCCGTCGCTGAGGCGCCGGCGGCCTGGATGCCCTGGAACTACCGCGAGGCCAGCGCGCGCAACACCGAGCAGTCTGCGCCACCTCAAGCGCCCGCCTCGGCGTAGGCCGGACGCTCGATACCGCCAGGCGTGCATATTCGCGTGAGTGCCGCGCCGCGCGGGCGCACGCCGGGCTCGCCTCAGGCAGCTGCCTGGACCATCGAGCGCTGGGCCGCGCCCAGAGCCTGCCTCCTGCAATGCTCCTCGTCACGCACGCGTGCCGAAAGCACACCGCGAATCTTCTCCAAGGGTCGGTCGGCTCGCGCACTTCCGACATGGTTCGAGGTCTGCCGGCCCTTTTGTCGCGTCTGCAAGAGAATCAAAGCGAAAGCGTACCGACTCGAACTCGCATAGAGAGCGGGGAGAGAACGGGCGATGACATGCGTAGCTTCTGAAAATGAGTCGAAGTCGACGGCTTGTCTGCGCGGCGACGACGGCTCGTACTCCAAAGGAGCATGCTCATGGGTATCGTTCGGCTCGGCATCGGCGCGGCAATCGCCGCGACCTTCGCGCTCTCTAGCCACGGTTGTGTAGATGAGGTTCGGCCCGCCAGGCACACGTTGCCCGAAGCGCGTGCGCTCGGCGCGACCGAGTCGTTGAGGGACACACCCAAAAGATCGGAGGTCGGTAGTCCCTCGGCCGCGATGTCCGCCCAAACGATCTACCTCGACCCCAACGGCGCCATCACGACGCCGCCACCTGGTGTGACGGTGGTGCTTTCGGGAAACGCGAACAGCGTTCCTCTCCAACAGATCTCGGGTCCCGCGGGTAGCACGACAATTCGCCTCAACGGACAGTTTCAGCAGGCTGTGCACGCGGAGCTGAAAGCAGACGGAAGTCTCGCCGCGGGCTGCGAGACGACCGCGATCGGCGGTGCGCCATGAAGAAGGCAATCGCGACTTTTGTGCTGTCGCTTGCGGCCTTCGCGGCCGCCCTGGGCACGACCGGGTCGGCCGCCGCGCTTGCGACGTTCGACGTCAACTTCCTCGATGCACCTGGTGAAGGATTCTTCGATACGACTCCATTTACGCCGAGTCACGGCAACCCCGCGCATACGCTGGGCGAAGCGCGCCGGATCGCGTTCAAGCATGCAGCGTTCCTCTGGGGCAGCCGCATCCGCAGTCGCGCAAAGATCAAGATCGATGCGAAACTGGACCCACTATTCTGCACTGCGACCTCGGCCACCCTCGGACAAGCAGGCGCGAACACGGTGCATCGCGACTTCCCGGGCGCGCCGCTGGTGAACACGTGGTATCCGCAGGCACTCGCAAATGCGCTCGCTTCGGCGACCACTCCGATGGCCATCGATATGGACCCAGCGTCCGCCGACATCTCGGCCACGTTCAACTCGGACCTGGACAACGCCGCATGTCTCGGCAGCTCGGGCTGGAGCTACGGCCTCGACGGCGCGACGGTGGCAGGCCAGTTCGACTTCGTCTCGGTGCTCATGCACGAGCTCGGTCACGGGCTCGGTTTTCAGACCTTCGAAGACGTCGCGACAGGTGCGAAGCTGGCGGGTTTCGACGACGCTTATCTGCGTCTGCTCGAAAATCACGGCGCGAGTCCCGCAAACTTCACCGCCATGAGCGACGCGCAGCGGGTAGCAGGCAACCTGTCCGATCCGAACCTGCACTGGCTCGGTGGCGCCGTCAATGCGCTCGCGCCCAGCGTCCTGACGGCAGGCATTGGAAGTGGACACGTACGTCTGCACGGACCCAATCCGGCGGTCATCGGTTCCTCGGTCTCGCACTTCAGCACCGCGCTGACGCCGAACGAGTCGATGGAGCCTTCGTATACCGTGCCCAACCACAACCCAGGCCTGGCACTGCAGTTGTTGCAAGACATCGGCTGGGAGCTCGAGTCGACCGATGGAGTAGACGTCGTCTTCATCATGGATGTGACGGGGAGCACTGGCGCGCTGTTGCCCAACTGGGTCGCGCAGATCCCGGCGATTGCGCAGTCGTGGCTCGCCGCCAAACCAAACGCTCGCTTTGCGGTCGTCAGTCATGCGGACTTCCCGTTCGCACCGTACGGCAACGCCGGTGACTATGGGTACCGTGTCGAGACCACGTTCAACAGCTCGATCCCCAACCTGACGTCCGCTCTCTCGCTCCTGACCTAGAAAGGTGGAGCCGACACAGCGGAGTCGCAGTACGAAGCGATCTATCAAGTGCTCACGGGAGCCGGTCGCGATCTCAGCGCGCCAGTCAACTACAGCGGACCGGGCGAGTATCCAGCGACGCCGCTGAATCAAGTGAACCCAATGGTGATCTATCACTTCACCTATCCGGAGCAGTTCCACGAACGCATCACCGAGCCGAACTATCCGTTCGCGGGGTCGAGTCCAGTGGCAGGCGAAGCGGAGGTCACTGCCGCGTTGGCCGCCGCTTCTTCGTTCGACATGTTTTTTGGTCTCACGTTTGTCTCTGGCGGCTCGTCGCTGCTAGCGAGCGAGTCCGTGTCGCTGATGGCGGGAGAGATTGGAACGCCGGCCGCACTACCTCCACGCCCGCTTGCGCCCATCATCGCCGCACCGGGGCGTCTCAAGCGGATGGCAGATCTGACGGGAGGTCGCGTCTACAACGTTGGCCCGAGTCTCGAGACCCTCCTCGCTTCGGTGCAGGACTCCATTCGTGTCTTCCTCGCCAGTCCGCAAGGAGGCGGCGACGCAGACGGGGATGGTCGCCTACCTCCTCGCGACAACTGCCCAAAGACGAACAACCCCGATCAGCGCGACATGGATGGAGACGGCGTGGGAGACGTTTGCGACAACTGCCGGTCGGCCCCGAATCGCGATCAGCGCGACACCAACAAGAACGGAGTAGGAGATGCCTGCGAGGTTGCCAACCCGGACATCCCGACCGTAGGCGGCGCCACGCGCCCGTAGCTCAGGGCAGCTCTGTCTACGAGCTCGGCCCCTCGAGCGCTCGACACGGCTGCGAGGGGCGAGCAGCAGGCCGGGAGTGCGGAACCGTGGCAGGTCCGGGAAGTTGTGCTGCCATGAGCTCGGAGGAGCTCGTCCCGTCGCGCACTGCACCCGAAGCTCCGCAAGCTGCCTTGCTTCTACCCGCACGCCGCTTGACAGCCGGATGACAGAGCGTCAAATCGAAGCGCAGGACCTGGCTCACCCCGCAAAACTCTGCGATACTCCAGATGTTTTCCGTGGGTGTAATGCAAGCATCGCTGTCGCAGAGGGGGGACGGAGCGACATGGCCAATGAAAACGACAAGGTGGCGGTCGGCACCGTCAACATCGTTGCGAGCCTGCGCACGGCCGAGGTATCGGCTGTCGTAGAGCGCATCTGGTCGCGACTCGCCAGCCAGGTGACTGTCTCGCGCAAGCAGGACGGTAGGGACCGTCTCCGCACGGCGCCGAACACCAAAAGCTCGAGAGAAGAGCCGTAACGCTCTCGTCAAGGCAGGCAAACTCCGCCGCTTGCCAGCGAGTCACTCACCTCCAATGAAGCGCTACTAAGACCCAGGGGAGCAGATGCCACTCCGCGTGCTGCATTTGTCCGATCTCCATCGCGACGATGGATCCGAGCAACTCGAGGTGCTCTGGCAAAGTGCCGAGCGTGCGATCAAAGAGAGCACGGAGCTCGCGCTGCAGGGAGATCAGTTCGACTTCCTCGTCCTGAGCGGTGACCTCAGCGCACGCGCCGAGGAGTCCGAGTACACCGAGATACTAGACCTCATCGACTATATAGCGAAGCGATCACTGCCCGACGGTGCCTCGCGGTCGAGAGTGATCGTGGTTCCCGGGAATCACGACGTCGACTGGAACCACGATTGCTACTCGGCGTGGCAGGTCGACGGTGAGAAGCCGGACAAAGTCGCAGAAGCGATCAGACGTTTTGGCGCGAGTCCTCACTCTGCAGAACATCGCCTGACGATTGGCAGGTACGGGCATCTCAATCGCGCACGCGTCGACCGTGGGAGCTACGCCAAGCGCTTCGCGCGTTTTCAGGACTTCGTAGACAAGCTGTACAAAGACGAGCCGCAACGAGAGGAGTTCAAGAAGTTCGATCTCGTGTCGGGCAGCGATCATGGTGCGTGGTCTGCTCACGTCTTTCCGGAACAGAGAATCGCGTTCTACGGCTTCAATTCGTGTGTCGGAAACGACAAGTACTGGCACGGCGCCCACATCCCACTGTCGACGATCAACTCGGCGGCTGAGCACGCGAGGAAGCACGCGCGCGGCTGCACGTTGGTCGCAGTCTGGCATCACGGCTTCGAGAGTCATCCGACGCGACCCGATCGATTGTCTCTCGGAACCCTGGAGCAGTTGAGACGCGCTGCCTTCTCGATCGGAATGCACGGACACGTCCATGACAACTCCGTCTCGCTGCCCAACCTCGTGTCAGGAAACTTTCTTCTCATCTCCACGGGTACATTTGCGGCGAGTCAACAAGAGCGCCCCGAGGCCACGCCTCGATTGTTCACAGTGCTGGAGATCAACGACGTGAGGGCACGAGTCTCCGCCTACAAGCTCGACAAGGATCATCTGTCAATGCCGCACGGGGCCACACGCACGGTCAGCCTGCGGAGGGTGCCGACGAAGGTTGGGCCCCATGCCCAGATGCATCGGAGAACCGCGCAGCTATCCGAGAACGCGGTCGCGAAGGTCGCTGTAGAGCTTGTGGGCGTGGAGACGACGCACGATGAGATCCCGCTGGCTTGTCCTCAGCAATGCGCGGGAAGTGTTGAAGTAAAGTCATGCTACGTCGACGGAAGGAGCGTTCGACCCGAGGAGTCGTTCGACCCGCCGTGGTTCTCGCTCGCGGCCGGTAAGTACACGAACGTCAGTTTTGCGTACGAACTGTCCACGTTCGCCGCTGTTTCGAAGGAAGACCTGGAGGTCGTCGGGCGCGGTCCGGAGGACTCGGGGTACGTAGCCCCAGGCTCCGCGGCTTGGACGCACGTCGTGAGCATGGACAGCGATCAGCTCGTGCTCTCTCTCGAGCTGCCGTGGGTCGCCGAAGTCGGATCGGTCAAGCTTATCGTCGAGAGCCATCATTACCTGCGTCGACGAGTGGAGTGGAGGAGGACGGCTCCCGAAGCAGATCGCTGCACGATGTCGATGGCAGTCCTGGGCAACGGCCGCAGCAACTTCTCGTTGCGAGTCGAGGACCCCTTGGTCGGCAACCGCTACGGCTTCGAGTACACACTGCCATCGCGCGGCGTCTCCACGGTCGGGCCCGCCATGGACCTTCGCGAGCTCCGCAACTTCTTGCTCGACACGCAGCGGAACGCGGACCTCTCCGAGGAGCTCTACGCTGCGCTGGAAGTCGCCATGGACGTGGACGGGACCGGGACATGGGCTCCGGCCAGCATGCGGGGGTATCTGTGGGACGCCGACACCGCGATGCTGCGGTACAGCTTCGGCCGCTACGACGATCAGGGCACTACTCTGCGAGCCGGAGAAGACCTGGCCGGCTACGCGTTCCGGTTCGGACTCGTTTCTGCTAGCCACAGCCAGGCTCGAATCAGCACGCGCAGCATACTGCGCAGCGCCACAGCCAAGCGGCGCTGGGAGTTCGCGATTCCGATCGTCTCCGATCACTTCGTCGGAGTCATTCACATCGCGCATGACACGAGCGATGGCGATCCAACGGCGATGGCGCTCGATGATCTGGCGCTGCGTACTGCGAGACCCTCCGTTGCACCCGGCGTCGTCGAAAAGCCCACCGACCGGATAAGCTTGCTCTTCGCAAGCATCAACGTGGCGTTCTGGAAGTACTTCTCAGAACTGGCGGATCACGATGGCCCACCGGTGGCTCAGAAGCGCGCTCACGACTACGCACACTTCAAGGCAAGTGACTGGGCGAAGGTTCTCGAGTCGCGGATGCCCTTGGTGCCGACAGCCGGCTCCTGACGGCAGAGCGCCGCAGGATCCGACGAGTGCACCTCAGCGAGCCGCAAGTCGTGCGTCCGCGCGCGTTCCCAGTGCGGCCAATGCGCCCAACCGACGCTCGCCGATGCGCCGACGCACCTGCACGTCGAGACCGGGCTCGAGCCATGCCGCGAGCTGCCATGAGAATGCCGCGTGCCGGGTCTCGTCATGGGCGATCTGGCCAAGACTCGCTCCCATCGCGTCGCGCGCAGCGAGGCGCGACTGCACCGTGGCCAGATATGCGGAGTAGGTCTCGGAGACGCAGCCTTCGAGGGCGTTGTCGAGCGCAACTTCGTCGCGGCCGCGCAGCTTGCGCCGTGAGAGCGTCTGCTGCTCGGGGCGCGCACCGAAGCGCTCGGCCAGCGCGCTGGTGATGCGCGCGTGACGAACGTCCTCCTCGGCGGCGCGGCGCGCGGCCTCGCGCAGCGCACGCGGTGCGGCGAAGACGCGGAGCTCCTCGGCCAGCTGCTCGAACGCGTCGACCGACGCCGCTTCGAGCCGCGCTGCGCCTGCAAAGTAGCGCGCGAGCCCCGCGCCGTTTGTCTGGTCACCACGGCGCGCGAGCAAGTTGGGGGGCCGGCGGCCCGAGGTGCAGTTCGATGGGGGCAGCTTGGTCTGCTTCGCGATGTGGACGCTGCCAGCGCTCGTCACGTCGATCTCGTATGCCGTGCGCTGGTTGCCGCAGTCCTCGCGCACACGGGTGGTGATGCGATAGCCATCGTCGTCGCGTAGGCTCACGGTGGTGGCCTCGCCATTGGCGGAGCGGTCGCATCCAACGGGCAAGCCCATGTGATCGACGAGCAACAGTGCTTCGTCGGGCGTGTCGATGGTGCCAAGTAAGGCCAACTTATCCGAGAGCGTTTCATAGGCGCGCACCAGGTCACCCTGCACGCTCAGGAAGTGACTCTTGTCGGTCTCCAGCACCGAGATGCGTCGCACTTCGGCCTCGCACACGCGCGGGTCGCTGGCGTGTGCGCACGGGACGCCAGCCGCATCGCGCTCGAATATGAACGGATGCTCGAAGGAGGCGGCATGCGTGCGCAGAGCCACGAAGTCGACGTCCTGACTGAGCTGCAATGCCGACATCGGGCGCCAGCCCTTGATGGGCTCGCAGTGCATACCGTTATCGCTCAGGCTGCGGCGTCCAGCTTCGATCGCCGACCCATCGGCGCCGCCGTTCGGCCCTTCGGGGCTGCGCCGATGCGTTCGGGGAGATCGCTGAAAATGCGTTACGTCGCCCTGCGGGCGGAGGGTGCCGTTTGTACGGCTTATCCTCACGTCATCGGTGCTGCACTCAACCCGCGCAACGGCTCCTTCGACTGGAAGTTTTTCTGCGAGTCGCGTCCCGG
>JBEGTL010000426.1:0-7275 GCA_041179425.1 Pseudomonadota bacterium
CAAGCTGAAAGTGATCACCAGACGTGCGTACGGTTTTCGCAGCTTCAGAAAGGCGGAAGTGGCTTTGTATCACGCGCTGGGGGCGCTTCCTGAGCCCGAATCAGCCCACAGATTTTGCTGAGGAGGCCAAATTTGGAAGCAGCCCTCGGCCCTCGACGCGCCTGCACCTGAGTGTGGCGTTTTGCGCGCGCACACCATCTCGCCTCGGGCTGACTGGTCAGCTCTCGCCGCTGCGCACAAAACGCTGGGCACTGCTCTCGGTGAGCTTGAAGCCCGGGCTGACGCGGACCCGGCGCAGCTCGTCCCCACTGGCCACGTCGGTTGCCGACAGCGTGGCGTGGGGATCGTCCTCGTCTTGCTGGATCTCAAACTCCACGAGCACGCGCCGATCGCGGTCGTCGCTGATGGTCCGCGACTTGCGCAGGCTCTCGCGTGTGGACTGCTCGTGGCGCATCAGAATCTCGCTCGCCGTCTTGACCAGCGTGGTGAATGCGCTGGCGTCGAGCGGCTTGGGGTTCTTTTTGTCGCGACCCATGGTCCAGGGTCCGACCAGCGCCGGCTCTTCGTCGCCCACACGCGTCATCTCGACGGCCCAGCCCTCGTCTTCTTCGTTCTTGATGACGCGAGCGATCCAGCCCGACTTTTGCCACAGACGCTCTTCCATGACGTCGTGCGGGTCGGTTTGCTCGTGTTCGGAGGGTGTACTCATCGGCACCTTTTGGTCGAAGACCGGCAAGGGCGCAAGAGCGCGCAGGCGTCTGGGGGTGCGCTTCTGTCGCCGTCGTCAACGCGCTGGGCGAGGTGGTCGTGGCAGGGCACACCGATCCTGACGGCGGCGTGTTCGACCTGTTCGTCCACAAGCTCGCGCCCTAGACCGGCATCGCAAGGGGCTCTGTTTTACCAGCTCGCGCGTCCTCTGATGGGCTTGTATGTTCGGCGGCATGTCCCAACGACTCGAAGGAAAAGTCGCCGTCATCACGGGCGCGACCAGCGGTATCGGCGAGGCCAGTGCGCGCCTCTTCATCGCACAAGGCGCGGCCGTGGTGCTCGCCGGGCGCAGCGCCGAGCGCGGCCAACAGATCGCAGCCGAGTTCGGAGAGCGCGCGCTGTTCGTGACCGCCGATGTCACGCGCGAAGCCGACATCGCCGCGCTGGTCGACACCGCCGTCGGGCGCTTTGGCCGACTCGACTGCATGTTCAACAACGCAGGGGGGCCCACCCCGGGCGACCTCGAGACCGTCACCGAAGAACAGCTCGACTACGCGCAGCATCTGTTGTTCAGCAGCGTCGTCCTCGGCATCAAGCACGCGCTGCGCGTGATGAAGGCGCAAGGCAGCGGTAGCATCATCAACAACTCGAGCATCGCCGCACACCGCTCGGGGCAAGGCGCGCTGTTGTACTCGTGTGCCAAAGCCGCCGTCAGTCACCTCACGCGGCTTACCAGCGTGCAGCTCGGTCCGCTGGGGATCCGCGTCAACGCCATCTCCCCAGGTGCCATCGCCACGCCTATTTTCTGGGGCGGGGCGAGTCGCGGCTCGGCCGAGGACAACAAACGAAAGCTCGCGAAGCTCGAAAAGAACCTGGTCAACGCGACGCCCATGCCGCGTGCAGGGCTCGCCGACGACATCGCGCAGGCCGCGCTGTTTTTGGCCAGCGACGAGGCGAGCTTCATCAACGGTCACGACCTGGTGGTCGACGGCGGGCGCATCGGCGTCTTCAACGAGAAGCCGCAGGGCTGACCGCGCAGCGCGCGCCGACTACTTACTTCTTCGGCGCGAACGGCTTGGGCACGCGCGAGGCGCCCTGACGCTCGAACATCCAGCCCGGATACTCAGGGGGCAGCGCGCTCACCGCGTCGAGCCGTGCGAGCTCGTCTGTACTGAGTGTCAGCGCCGTCGCCGCGAGGTTGTCGTCCAGCTGCTCCACGCTCTTGGCGCCGATGATGACGCTGGCCACAAAAGGTTTGGCCAGCACGTAGGCGAGCGCGACGCGCGCCACCGAGACACCGTGGGCATCGGCGACCTCACGCATGGCCGCCACAGTGGCCCACGCGCGGTCTTTGTTGACGGGTGGGAAGTCGAAGCTGGTGCGGCGTGCGCCCTCGGGATTGGGAGCGCCCGGCCCGAACTTGCCGGATAAGAGGCCCCCGGCCAGGGGCGACCACACGAGCAGGCCCAGCTTTTCTTCTGTCAACATCGGCACCAGCTCGCGCTCGAGGTCGCGACCCGCGATGGAGTAGTACGCCTGCAGCGTCTCGAAGCGCGCCCAGCCGTGGCGCTCCGAGCTGCCCAGGGCCTTGGCAATCTTCCATGCCGACCAGTTGGAGACGCCGACGTAACGCACCAAGCCCTGCGAGACCAAGTCGTCGAGTGCGCGCAGCGTCTCATCGATGGGCGTGACGTCGTCGCTCGCGTGGATCTGATAGAGATCGATGTGGTCGGTCTGCAAGCGCTCGAGGCTGCGCTTGACCGAGTCCATGATGTGCCCTCGCGACGCGCCACGGTTGTTGGGTTGTGGCCCCATCTCGCCGAACACCTTGGTGGCGACCACCACGTCTTCGCGGCGCACCTCGAGGTTCTTGAGCGCCTGCCCCAGCAACTTTTCACTCCTGCCAAACGAGTATACGTCGGCTGTGTCGACGAAGTTGACGCCGGCACCGAGCGCTCGCGACACAATCTCGTCGACTTCTTTTTGCTCGAGCTCACCGACCAGGCGCCAGAAGCCCCCGCTCTCTTTGCCGCCGAACGTCATGGTCCCGAGGCAGATTTCCGACACGAAGAGGCCTGTCCGGCCGAGTTGTTTGTAGCGCATGGTGTCCCCTTCCACGCCCGCTCGAGCCGCAGGCACAGATCGAGCGCAGAGTGTGCCGCTACTGTGCTGACAGGCAACTCGGCACAGGCACGAGCGCGTGGGCTTCGGCCATGCCCTCGCAGATCTGGACGATGTACTCCACCGCGAGCTCGACGGGCAGCGCGCCCGATGACGCCTCGCGTGCTCGTTTCAGATCGATCCCTGTCAGGTAGTCCATCACCATGTACGGGTGACGACCCAAGAACAGACCGGTGTCGATCACGCGCGCCACGTGCTCGCTGCGCAGCTTGGCGCTGACACGCGCTTCGCGGCGAAAGCGCGCATAGAAGTCATCGACGGTCACGCGGATGCGCGTGTCGAGGAACTTGAGCGCCACACGTTCGTGCAGCTCCACGTGGGTTGCGGCGACCACGACGCCCATCGCGCCGCGTCCGAGCGTCTCGCCAAGCTGATAGCGGCCGTCGACCACTGTCCCCGCGCAAAGCGGGTCGAGCAGCTCGTTACGCTCGGGTTCTTGCGCGAATCGAGGAGCCGCCGGCCGGCTGTCAGGGGACAAAGAAGAAGCGCGCACCGGGGCGCGCGAGCGAAGAGAAAAGGACTGCATCAACGCCATGGAACGACCTAGCAGGCATGCGCTCCAAGGCATGAGGTTCGGTATCCAATCTCACCCTACTGCTAACGAACCGTGCTCTGTGGGCAGCAATATCCCATCTCGCTGGACCTTTGAAGGCCACGGCCCGCGTGCTTCCCGCGCATTTTTACCCGGCGTCTTCGCTCGTGGTGCTGGGTGCGGCAGCGGAGAGAGAGTGGCCGCGCGACCCGTAAGTCTGGCTTTGCACGCCAGACTCTGTCCGGCGGCGCGACTCGGTGTGACCGATGAGTCTGAGTCTACACAGAAGCCTTGAATGAATGCTTCGAGTTGGTGTTAGCTCCAAGTTCTTACCGACAAAGGAGTCTTCTCATGAATCGAGATCTTCGGGACTACGAGGACATCACTCAGTTCGTGAGGGCAGTGGAAGCCAATCGCGAAGAGCTCCGCGCACTCGACGAATCGGCACTCAGTGGCGATCAGCACCAACTCGCCATGGTGCGCGACGCATTTTCTTTGCTCAGAGAGAGCGGACTGCCCACCTCTTGAGTCGCACGCGCTGCGCCTCTCGTGCGCACGAGACCGTGAGCCTGCTGACTCATCCGCTGATGAATAGTCGTTCTGTGGTCGTGGCTGTCACGCCAGTTATCCACGAACGTCAGGTCTTAGTTTGCGCGCCCGAAGCCGCGCTTCGACCCGCGCTCCGTGCAGCTCACGCACGCTCTGGTTCGGTGGCCGCCCCGGTGAGCGCCGTCTCGTCGAAGCGCGCCCTCGGGAACCGAGCTGCTCCGCGCGCGACCCGTGGGACCCGCTCTTCGCTCTCACGCGCACGCAGCGCGCGTTTGGGCGCGCGCGGCTCTTGCGGGCAATGAGCTCAGAATCTCGAATGCAGCGTGAGCAGGATCTGTTTCTCGACCGTCTCGAGCTGTCCCTGCTTGGTCAGACCTTTGACCTTGGGGTCGATGGGTAGCAGTCCACCGAGCGCCTCACGCTTCCAGATGGGCGCCTCGAAAATCAGCTTGATCTGATCGTTGACGGCGACCTGGATGCTGGGGTTGTGGATCCACTCTTTGTGCTGCCCGACCGGCATGCCGGCGACATCGATGGCGCGCACGTTCTTGTAGAGACCCGAGCTGTAGTTGTACTGGATGGTGTAACGCGTCCAGACGAAGTTGCCGCCGCCCATCAGGTAGGTGATGTCGTTGGACGAGCGGCCTGCGCGGGCCTCGCTCTCCATGGTCGCGGGGTTGTCGGCGCGCGGCGGGATGGGAAACGCCGTGACGTGGTAGCCACTCTGGTGGGCGTACTCGGCCCACGCCGAGAACCACTTGACCTGCGCGGTGAGGTCGAAGCCGACGCGCGTCACCTTCGACGTGTTGTCGTTGCTCTTCTGACGCCACATCTGCGCCATATCGGCGGCACTGGCCGTGTCCGGGGCGTCGACCGTGAAGTGATCGATGGAGGCGCCGAGGCGGAAGACGATGTCGGGCGCGAGCTTGATGAAGGGCTCGATGCGACCGATGAGGCGCTCACGACGGCGCACGCCTGTGGTGGTGTTGGCTGTGCCCGGCACGACCTGCGAGATGGTGTCGCGGTTGGTTGCCGCCGTGCTCGTGGCGCCGTCGAGCATGTAGTACTGCGCGAAGTAGCGCGTACCGATGGGCTTGAGCGCGCCCAAGGCGCCCTCGAGCGACAGACCCCAGTTCGGGTCGAGCTTGAGGCCGTCGCGGAACGGGATGCTGCCGTAGAACGAGTTGTCCCAGACGCGCCCGAACATCTCGTAGCTCTTGCCCAGCTTGGCCGTGAGCGGGAAGTTGCTCGGCATCGCGATGACGTCGGCGCTGGCGTAGCACTCCTCGAGCCATGCATTGGTGGGCATCCAGCGCAGGCCGCGGTCACGCACGCGGAACTCGATGTGCGTGCCGTAGCGCTCGACCTTGGAGTCGAGCACGATGGAGGCGCGCCACGCGTCGAAGTAGTTCTTCTTTTTGTTGCCGGCCTGATCGTACTTGGGCGCGTAGTTGTTGGAGTAGATCAGGATGGCGCCACCGCCGACCCGGACCACTGCAGGCGCGGCCGTCGCCGTCGCGGGCAAGGGGGACGCGAGGTTTTGCCCGGGCGGCTGCGGTGCGCCGGTGGTGATGACCACTTTCGGCGGCACGGTCCCCTTCTCGTTGGCCTCCTCCTCGGCCTCGGCGTCTTCCGCCTCGGGCAACTCTTTTTCGCGCTCACTGTCGGAGGGCTCAGCCGTGCGCGACTGCGCATGAGCGAACTGAGAGATGCTCAACGCGGCGCACAGCGCCACCAAACCGACTGAGTGGCGCACGGGGGTGTGCACGCAGTCATCATCGCGATTCCGCATTCTGACTTCCTGTCTCGCTAGATATGGACGTCTTACTTGTATCGAGTGTCTGTCGGGGGATCACAGACACCGCCAGTTGGGGCGCGCTCGCTCAATAACTCGCATTCCGCGCGAACATCAACTGTCCACACGCGTTTGATGCGATCTTCTTGTGCGCGAGCGCTGATGTTTGTTTTTAGCGTTCTGACTGTTGAGCCTTCAGGGCATCTCGCGCGCCTGGCCTGAGCTCCAAGGGTTCTTTATTGGCCGTTTTTGCGAGACGTGTTCGCCGTCATCGCTCGCTCGACGGTGCGATCGCATGGTCGCCCATGCATCGCGACGCCGCGCGCGATCGAGGGATGGATGGATGGGCAACCATCGATCGCACACGGCTCTCGCGTGAGGAGCGCACCCAGCATGCGCGGACCGGTCACGGCGACATGTCTGGCATCCCCGACAGACCGACTCACCTACCGACCAGTGCCAAGGCCTGCGCTGGGCGCGACCGATCCGTTCCGCCAACGAACCAACAGGGCCAGCTGCGGAAGGTCCCGCGGGGCAGCTCGCGTGTGACCAAGCTGCCCGTGCGCCCGTGAGCCCCGCCACCATTCGGCCCACGGCAGCGATCTTTGCCTGCGGACACGACGCCATCCCGTTGGAGTGACAACTCCCCTGCCTGCGCCTACGGCGCGAGGCAGGGGCTTCTCGGGATCGTCGGATCTAGCCATTGCTCTATCCTCCCCCGACGGCCGTGCCCCGGCCGTTTTTCAATGTTGATGGCAGCGTTCTGATCGCGACCCATCACGAGTCCACATTCGGGGCACGCATGGATACGCACGGCCAGCGTCTTCTTGACGACCGCGCCACAGCCGCTGCATTCCTGACTTGTGCCGCGTGGGTCCACCTTGATGATCTCGCGGCCGGCGCTCTCAGCCTTGCCTGCGAGAATCGTGATGAACTGTGCCCACCCGGCGTCGTGCACTTGCTTGGCCAGCATCCCGGCTGCCAGGCCCTTGACGTTGAGATCCTCCACCTTGATCGAGTCGAAGCGCTGCACAAGATCGAGTGCTGTCTTGTGGTGGAAATCGCGGCGCACACGCTCAACCTTGGCATGCCGCTTAGCCAGCAGCGCGACAGCCTTGCGACGGCGAACTGTACGTTTGTTGCGCTTGCGCGCGACGCGCTGTTGCGCGCGCTTGAGCTTGCGTTGCGCAGCTTCGTACGGCCGAGGATTGACGACTTCCTCGCCGTCGCTGAGGGTCGCGAACGTCGTGATGCCAACGTCGATGCCGGTGCGCTCTCCAGTGCGTTGCAGCGGCTTCGCGGGTACATCGGCGCAGGCGAACGCGGCGTACCAGTGCCCGTCGCCATCCAGCGTGACCGAGACCTGTTTGAGCACGCCCTCCATCGGGCGATGCAGCTTGAGCTTGACCTTGCCGATGCCCGCCAGCTCCAGGCGCTGCCCGCCTGCGGCGATGCGGGCACCGTTGCGGTTCTTGGCGTCTTTGAACGTGAACGTTCGGTAGCGGCCCTT
>JBEGTL010000427.1:0-7256 GCA_041179425.1 Pseudomonadota bacterium
AGGCGCCCCACCAGCTCGGCACCTTCGTCTTGCACCGAGAACCAGCCCTCTTCGAAGCCCGGCAGCTTGCGTGGGTCGCCCACGCCCCAGGCCAGGATGGAGTCGCGTGTCAGCTCGCTCTCGCGCAGCTCGGCCGTGGGCTCGGCCTCGCGCAGCTTGGCCGCGAGCTCGGCACGGTCGAACCCGGGTCGCACACGCAGGGAGAGCGGAGGCGGCCGCTGGCTCAGCTCGAGGTAGGCCTCCGCGCGCTCGTCGCCGAGGCCCTTGCGCACGGTGGCGTCGACCCACGGTGCGAGCGTCATGCGCTTGAGCACCAAGGGCTCGCTGGGTCGGTCGGCCACGATGCGCCGCAGCACCGCGTTGGTGAGCTTGGCCAGGCCCTCGCCGCGCTTGTGTTTCACCAGCGAGACGGTCTCCTGCACGATCGCGAACGAGGGCACGCGGCTCAGCGCGAGCGACTGGTAGGTGGCGGCCCGAAGCGCCGCGAAGGTGAACGGATCGGGCCGACCGCGCGTGAGGTGCACGTCGAGTCGGGCGTCGATCTCGGGCAACATGCGCAGCGTGCCGTACACGATCTCGGTGGCCAGCCGGGCGTCGCGCGGCTCGAGGCCGGCGTTGCCAATCTCGGCGTCGAGCGCGCGCGTCGCGTACGCCGCGTCGGTCGCCACGCGGTGCAAGACGATGGTGGCGACGCCACGTGCGCCCGACAGGGGCGACGCGCGTCCGGGGGTCTCTCGCTTGTTCATTACTCGCTCGCGCTCTGAAATATCTGCGGCCACTGCCGCTCCACGTCGTTCTTGAACGCGAACACCATGAGCAGGATGAGGATGGTCAGGCCCGCCATCGAAGCGTACTCGCGCAAGCGCGCGCTGAGCGGCTTGCGTGTGATCAACTCGATCAAGAAAAACAACAGATGGCCGCCGTCGAGCAGCGGGATGGGCATCAGGTTGATGAGCCCCAGGTTCACGCTGATGAACCCCATGAGGAAGAGATAGTTCATCGCGCCTTCACGCGCCGCCTCGCCGGCCGCATCGAAGATGGTGAGCGGGCCACCGATCGACTTCATGCTCAGCCGGCCCTGGAACAGGCGGACGAACGAGATCGCGGTCAGCTCGACCACTTCGCCGGTCGCTCGCACCGCTTCGTCGAAGGCATAAGCGAGTGGATTCGGGTTCTTGACCTCGGGGAAAGGCAGCGTGGGTTGCCAGCGCCGCATGCCGATGGCGTAGCGATCGCGCTCCTCGTACTCGCCCGTGCCGCGCGCGTGGGCCAGGGCGTAACGGAGCGTGAGCGGCTGGCCGTTGCGGCGTACGGTCAGCTCGCGTGGCTTGCCGCCGCCCGCCTCGAGCTCTTCGAGGAACGACGAGAAGTGGCGGATGGGGCGCCCGTCGAGCGCGAGCAACCGGTCGCCCTTGCGGAGGCCGGCCTGCGCCTCGGGCGAGCCTGCCAGCACCTGACTCACGTACAGGTCCCCGGCCTCGAGACCGGCGCGCTCGCCGCCCGGCGCGCTGCCCGGGTGCGGCATGAGCGTGGCGACACGCGGCGCGTACAACGACACGCCGAGCAGCGCGCCGAGCGCTCCTTGGACGGGCTCCGGACGCAGCACCGTGATGGGCACCAACGAGCCGCGGTTACCGCTGAGCACCCGCTGCAGCTCACCCCATCGATCGCAGCGCTTGCCGGCCGCCGACACCACCCAGTCGAACGTGGCGAGCCCGGCCTCGGCTGCGGGCGACTTGTCGTCGATGACGCCCACGATGGACAGCGGCTGGTTGACGGAGATGCCGATGCGACCGACCTCCTCGGACAGGTCGAGGGGGCGCTCGATGCGCTTGGCCACCGGCGTGATGGGCCGGGTGAGGTTCTCGCCGTCGCGCTCGATCTCGAAGCGGAGCGTCTGTCCCGCCTTGGTGCCCACGATGCGCGTGAGGTCGTAGAACGTCTTGACCGGCTCGCCATCGATCCCGGTGACGCGGTCGCCGGCCTCGAGCTTGCCGTCGGCGGGCTGCCCGGGAAACACGTCGCCGATGACCGCCGGCGAGAGCGTGCTGTTGCCGAGGAACACCACGAAATAGAGCACCAACGGGAACACCAGGTTCATCATCGGGCCGGCAAAGACGATGACCACGCGACGCCACACGGGCTGCGTGTGGAAGGCGTGGGCCTCATCCTCGCGACGGATCTGCTCGTGCGGGTTCTCACCGAGCATGCGCACGTAGCCGCCCAGCGGGAGCGCGGCGATGACGTAGTCGGTGCCGCCGCGCGAGAAGCCGGCGATGCGCGGCCCAAAGCCCAGGCTGAAGGTGAGGACCCGGACGCCGAAGAGCTTGGCCCACAAAAAGTGCCCGGACTCGTGCACGAAGATGAGCACGCCGACGAGCACGATGAAGTAGACGAGATCCATCGGCCCCGCAGGGTAGCATCGCGCGGTCCCAGCCGTGGGTATACTCGGGTCCCGATGACGAGTGAGTACCGAGCGCTGGTCGCCAAGGTCGCGGCGTTTACCGATGCCATCAGCGCACGCCGCAAAGCCGACATGGCCTGCAGCGCAGGCTGCTCTAGCTGCTGCCACGCTTGGCTGACCGTGAGTGCGGTCGAGGCGCACGAGCTGTCGGTTGCTCTGGCCCAGCTCGCCGACGGGCCGCGCGAAGTGATCCGCAGGCGGGGCGCGAGCGAGCTCGAGCGCGAGGCAGGTGGAGAAGCTCCCCCGCGCTGCGCCATGCTCGACGACGACGGGCGCTGCGATGTGTACGAGGCGCGCCCGCTGGTGTGCCGCACGCAGGGTCACGCGCTTCGTTATCCGCTCGGGGTGATCCCTGCCCAGGCTGTCACACGAAAGACGACGAATGGCGACGTGACCTGGTGTCCCCTGAACTACGATGCACGAGCACCCGAAACCGAAGACGTGCTCGATGCAGAGCGGGTCGATCAAATCCTCGCCGTCGTGGCAGGGCGCTACGAAGCAGCGCACGACGTTCCGCGGCACGCTCGCCACTCCTTGAGTGCGCTCGCGGCAGAAAGGGATGTGCTACATGACGAGTCTTCGCGAAGCGACGCAGCTCGTGCGCGAGACAGTGCGCAGTTCGAAAGCGATCGAGAGCTTGATGACTGAAGCGAGCGACAAGACCCAGCGTGCGTCGGTACAGCTCGCGGACGGCAGTCGTATCGAGCTCGCGTTTACGCCTAGCAGCTCGCGCGTGAGCGACCCCAAGCACGACGTGTCGCGCGTGCTCGACATCGTCAAGAGCGAGCTGACCTTGCTCGAGCGCCCCAAGGACCTCGGGCCCAGCTACCGCGGCATCGTCGGTCGCAGCCCCGTCATGCAGGCGCTCTTCCGCATGCTCGAGAAGGTCGCGCCCACCCACGCCACCGTGCTCATCACCGGCGAAAACGGCACCGGCAAAGAGCTAGCCGCGCGCGCAATCCACCAGGGGTCCGCGCGCGCGGAGGCGCCGTTCGTGGCGGCCAACTGTAGTGCCTTCAACGACAACCTGCTCGAGAGCGAGCTGTTCGGCCACCGTCGCGGCGCGTTCACCGGCGCGGCCTTCGACAAGCGCGGCCTGTTCGAAGAAGCCGACACGGGTACGTTTTTGCTCGACGAAGTCGGCGACATGACGCCGGCGCTTCAGGTCAAGCTGCTGCGGGTGCTGCAAGAAGGCACCTTTATGCCCGTCGGCGGCACGCAGACAAAAAAGGTCGACGTTCGCATCATCGCGGCCACCAACCGCGACCTCTCGGCGATGGTCAAACAAGGGCGCTTCCGCGAAGACCTCTACTACCGTCTGCACGTGGTCGCCCTGCGCATGCCGCCCTTGCGCGAGCGCGGCGAAGATCTGCCCCGTCTCATCGAGCACTTTTTGCAGCGCCTCGGCGAACGTCATGGGCGGCCCAAGGCGCTCGACCCGGTGACCTTCGAAAAACTCAAAGCACACCGCTGGCCCGGCAACGTGCGCGAGCTGCAAAACGAGATGGAGCGCATCTGGGTGCTCTCCGGCGACGACCGCGTGATCGGCCCCGAGCACCTGAGTCGCACCTTGAGTGCGGTGGCGCCTCGCGAGAGCGCCGCCCTGCTCGAGCCCACGCCCAACGAGCCGGTCGCGGGTGAGCCTCCCGTCGAGACCGTCGACGAGCCGCTCCAAGTCGCCCTCGAGCGCGTCGAGCGCCAGCTCATCGAGCGCGCCCTCAACAAGGTCAACGGCAACCGCACCCGCGCGGCCCAAGCCCTTGGGGTCAGTCGCCGCAACCTCATCCGCAAGCTCCAGCAGCTAGGCCTCTCGGGCGGAGACGACGTAGACGTCCCCGAGAGCTGAGCCCCGGTGCCACCGCCGCCACGCAGCCGCGAAGCCCCACCCCCCGAGCCCGCGCATCGGCTCGACAGACTGCTCTGGCTGGCCCTCGCGACAACCTCCCTGTCGATCCTGACAACGGCTCGTCTCCTCACGCCCTCCCCCACCGGCGTAGGCACGCACATGGCGCTCGGCCTCCCGCCCTGCGGCTTCCTCGAGTGGTCAGGCCTCCCCTGCCCCGCCTGCGGCCTCACCACGAGCTTCGCCCACCTGGCAAGAGCCCACCTCGGCGAAGCCCTCGCAGCCAACCCGATGGGCTTCCCGCTATTCGCCGTCACGGCTGCGCTGCTCCCGTTCTCCGTCTACCAGGCCCGCCGTGCGACGATCTTCATCCAAGCTCTCGAGCGCCTACGAGCAGACCGAGCAGCCTTACTGATCGTCCTGGCCCTCCTCGTCACCTGGTCAGCCCGCCTGTTCGCGCTCACCTAGCGCCGCTCGCCTAACGCAGCCGAGGCGCGCGTCTGCCGAACAGCCTGAGCATCAACACCGCGTCGCCCCAGAGCACGTCCTCGGCCCGGCACACCGGATCCCGTCGAATCCAGCGCAAGCCCGACCGATTCGCTCTTGCGAATCGGTTTGCGCCGGAGGGGAGCATCTCTGCGCGCGCAGGCTTTGCGAGCACGGAGAGATGCTCCCCGCAGGCGGCCGGCCCCACCGATCGACACCGCATCAAGCACGCGATCCACCGCGACAAGCACACGAGCAGAGTGCAGTCAGAGAGCGAGCTGCACGCGCTCCCAAGCCCCAGACTGCCGAGCCAGTTCAACGATCGTAATAGCCTCAGCAGCAGCCCGATCAGGCCGAACCTTAGCCTTCACCAGACGCTCCCCAATGATCACGGCGATCGAGTAAAGCGTAGCCAGCTCGCGCCGCCCAGCGTGAAAAGACCGTGTCGAGAACACCCAGTCGAGGGACCACAACAGATCCGCCACCCAGTCGTTCAGCACCCGTGTGAACGGCTCCTCCGGACTCCGCGCCTCCGCCTTGTCGTACGACACCGCCCACGGCCGATCACTCATCGGCAGCCGCTTGTCGGCCGTCAGTGCCAGCACCCCGTTGCTGAACCAGATCATCGCCTCCCCGTACGACGACCCATCGCGGTCTTCACGCATCTCGGCAGCGATGTTTTTCCACTTCTCCCCGTCGAGCTTGCCGAACGTCTTTACGTCCAGCACACGGATCGGGTCGGCGCCCAGCAGCAGCGCGTCGATCATGGCCGACTCCACGTTGCGAAAGCGCGGGAAGGACAGCGTCTTGCCGTCGGAGATCGTCACGCGTGCGCCAACCTTACCGTTGGGCGACAACCGACCCCGCGCGTCGAGCAGCGACGGAAGCGCCTCTTCGACGGTGATCTCCGGGCGCGTGCCCAGCGTGCGACACGGGCAGCGGTGCTCGGTGGTGACGCGCCCACCCTCGGGCGTGGCCACCAACCCGAACGGAAAGCGTGAGCACCCGATGGGCTTGGCCGCCGCACCGTGACGCGCGTGGAGCTCGCAGCCCCGCTCCGAACGAAGCACGCACGGCCCCCCGTCGGCGACGGTGCGGAACACCGGCTCTTTGAGGTCTTTGTGGCGGATGAGGGAGCCGGGCTCGAGCAGCTCGACCGCGGCCTTCTCCCGCCGGGTCACCGGTCCGAGTGCGTGGATATCGGTGCAACAGAGCCCATCGCCAAAGCACGTGTAGCGCGCACCCTTGCGCACCAAGAGTGGCCGTGCGCGCGGCAACGCGGAGTGGACTACCGTGGCACCGCGGGCACCCAAGCTCACACGAGTATCGACAACCACGCGGCCTCCTATAGACGAAGCCCTCTACACGACCGGACCCACGGCGTAAAGGAAGGCGGTCGAGGGCGCGCGAGCGAAGAGCAGAGTCGAGGCCCATCAGGTGCGACCCGCTGTACACGCGCGCGACCCAGCGTGGTACCCTGGACGGGCGTCCCCGCACCATGGCCTTTCGCGCTCCCCTACTCGGCTACAACACGAACGTCCGTCACAAGGGCAAGCTGTATCATATTCAGACCGAAGACTCGGGCATCGACCATCCACATGTGATCACTCACCTGTTTGCGGATGGGGGCCGAATCGTCGCCTCGAAGAAGACCAGCTACGCCGATCGTGTCGGGAGCGACGGCTTGCCCGATCAGGTCAAGAAGCTGATGCAGGGTCAGCACAAAGCGATGTTTATCTCGCTGCGTGACGGCATCTACGACGAGGACGCGACGGTCGCCGACGATCTGCCGGAGCTCCCCCCCGACTCGCTCATCGTCGACGCGACGACGACGGGGCAGGCGCCGCCCTCCTCCAGCATCGAGCTAGACGGGGTGCGCGCGTTGGAGGCTCCATCGCGACCGCCGCCTCCGCCGCCTCCCTCGGGAGCAGCCCAGGTCGTCGCAAGTCCCAGCGAAGAGCTCGACGACGAGCAGATGGCAACCACGCCTCCCCAGCAGGGCGAGGCGTCTCTGGCCGCCGCACGCGCGCCCCTCTACCAGCCCACCCCGGAGGCGGCAGAGGCTAGCCAGCCGGCCGCCCTTCGCGCTCGCACCGACGAGCCGCGGGCGGGAGCCGCCAAGCCTTCCGAGCTAGCACTGGCCAGCGCGATCGTGCCCAAGTCGAGCAGCGGCGCGCGCTCGTTGTTTGGTGGTGACCTGTTGAGTGACAAGAGCCTCGACGAGGTCATCCTCAACTACCTCGCCGCAAACGAAAAAGACGCCTGACGGTCACCGGCGGTAGTTTTGGCACCGCAGCAGCCAACGAAGTCCCTCCTGATCTTCGCTCGCGCGACCGCGGGCGCGCTTCGACTCTTCGCTCTCGCGACCGAGGGCGCGCTTCGACCGATGCGGCGCGCTCGTGCTCTTGGTGTGCGCCTGCTAGCTCGCTTCGACGCGCTGCAGCTTTGACACCGTGTAGACGC
>JBEGTL010000428.1:0-7256 GCA_041179425.1 Pseudomonadota bacterium
CGCATCGAGTACGACCTGGTCGCCTGCTACGACTTCGCGCAGCCGCTGATCGCGCAGGACGCGACGACGCCGCAGACCGAACGCAGCAACGTGACCAAGCTCGCGCTGCACTTCCAGAGTCAGCACAAGCAGCACGCGCTCGCGCTGCGCAGCTTGATTCAGACCAACGGCGGGACCCCAGCCACGGACGACAAGAAGGCCATGCTGCCGAGCGCCCTCGACACCACGTCGGCCAAGACGCTGCAGCTCATCCAGCTCGGCGCCGACAAGGAGCGCGACGCCGCAGTGCAGTTCGCACAAGCGATGCTGAGCCTAAGCACGCGCGGCGCCGCGTCGCTGGCGGCCGCGATCGGCGCGGTGCACACGCAGCAGTTCACGTTCATGTACCTGCTAGCCGAGCGCATCGCGCTCCTTACGGACCGGGCCGGCATGACCCCGGAGCAAGTCGTGCCGGCGGCCTTCATCCTGGACGTGGGCGGCGCGGGCACCGTCAACCTCGAGGTCTCCCTCGAGCTCGACGCCCTGCTGATGTTGGACCCTGGCAGCTGACTCCACGCCGACGAGCGATCTGACCTGGCGATGGCGAGGAGCAAACGATGACGAGTCACGAAGAAAAGGCAGACGAGCCAGCAGGCGACCGCAGTGCGCGTCGCGACGTGCTCGCCGCGGGTGTCGCCGGCGTAGCCAGCGCGCTGTGCGGGATGGTGGTGATGGCGTGCAGTGTGGACCACGAAGGCACGCAGTCGGGGATCGACAGCTCGGTCGTCCCCACGCTCGACGGCGGCAGTCCAGGTCTCGATGCTTCCGTTTTGGACAGCAGCGCTCCGGACGCTGCGCCGATCGTCGAGGCCGCGGCGCCGATCGACGCCGCATCACGCACGCCCGACCCCGATAGCGGACCACTCAACGCTTTGCTGGCGACCGCGTACGAGCTCGCGACGGCGTACGGCGCGTGCGGTGTGCTGATCCAGGGCGCTCCCAGCAGCGACCCGTTCGTCGACATGGCGCCCGTGCTGCGCGACACCACCGTCAGCTTCCAGGCGCACCACAAGGCGCACGCGCAAGAGCTCGCCGCTGCCGTCGTCAACCTGGGCGGCAAGCCCATCACCGAGCAAGAGGTGACCAGCAAGTTCAAGGCGCCCGAAGCGCTGCGCAAGAACCCCACCATCAGCAACGTGCTCAAGTACGCAGCGCAGCGCGAGCGTGCTGCCGTCATCGCATGTAACCGCACCATCGGGCAGCTCGAAGCCAGCTACTACCGGTACCTGGTGAGCTCCATCGAGGGTGTTGAGGCGCAGCACTTCACGCTCTGGCTCTCCCTGCTGCAAGGCCTCGCGCAGGCGGGCCCCCAATTCGACCCGAGCAAGGCGAGCAAGGTCGTGCCGACCGCGTTCGTTCGCGTGGTCGAAAAACAACCGGGGCTCGATACGGTTCCGCCGCGCTACTTCGGCTGAGCGCTCGCGGCTTCGACACCGCGCGGCGATCTGCGCTTGGCGTGAAGAATCACCGCTATCGCTGGATTTAGTGCGTATACATCGAAGTCTGATCGTGGGACGTATGTCCGTCAGGCACAGGTGGAGTCGATGAACATTCGCTGTCTTTTCGCGTGTCTTCTGGTCGCCCTGGCTGGCTGTAGCGACAACTCCCCCATCACCAGCGGCGGCCCTCCTACGCTGCTCGACGCGGGCCTCGCAGACGCGAGCGCGGCCAAGGCCGACGCGGGCGCCCCCGATGCGGCACGTGGCGTGTGCGGCGACGGCCTGCGCAACGGCGGCGAGAGCTGCGATGACTTCAACACCGTCGGCGGCGACGGTTGCAGTGCGGACTGTCGCACGCTCGAGCCCGGCTACGAGTGCGTCGCTCCGGGTCGCCCGTGCATCGATACCTCCGTGTGCGGAGATCGCAAAGTCTCGCCGCGCGAGCAGTGCGACGACGGCAACACCAAGGCAACCGATGGTTGCTCCAGCACCTGCACACTCGAAGACGGCTGGGCTTGTCGTACGGCGGGGTCCGCCTGCGCGCCGGCGCGCTGCGGCGATACCAAGCGCGTGGGCAGCGAAGAGTGCGATGACGGCAACAGTGCACTCGCCGATGGCTGCGACGACAACTGTCGTGTCGAGGACGGGTACGTGTGTGCGTCCCCTGCCGCATGCCGCCGCACCGTCTGCGGCGACAGCGTGATCGAAGGTAGCGAGCAGTGCGACGACGGCAACGCCAAGGCGTACGACGGCTGCTTTGCCTGTCAGCACGAACCTGACTGTCAGAACTCGGCCTGCGTGGCGGTGTGTGGCGACGGCATCAAGTTCGCGAGCGAAGCCTGCGACGACGGCAACACGCGCACGGGCGATGGCTGCTCCAGCAGCTGCGCCGTGGAGCCGGGGTTTGCCTGCACGATCACGGCCGCCGCACCGCCTGCCTCGCTCATCATCCCGATCGTGCTGCGCGATCTGCGCGGGGTCGACCTACCCGCGATCGAAGCCCAAAACATCGGCCCAGGGCACCCCGACTTTCAGCGCGACGGCTCGTTCGAGACAGGCATCGTGCGGCAGCTGCTCGGTGCCGACAAGACACCAGTGTTTGCCAAGACCGACGGCTCCTCCGGCAGCACCTCCAACGCCGACAACTTTCGCAGCTGGTACCACGACGACGTGCGCCTCAACCGTCAGGTCAGCGGCTCGATCACCTTCGTGCGTCAGACCAACGGCGACTACGTCTACAACGAGCCCGAGTTCTTCCCACTCGACAACCTGGGCTTCATGGCCGAGGGCGCCGAGAGCGGGCGCAACGACGGGCACAACTTCCACTTCACCAGCGAGCTCAGGTACTGGTTCGAGTACCGAGGCGGCGAGACGCTCGACTTCCTCGGCGACGACGACGTGTGGGTGTTCATCAACGGGCACCTCGCGGTCGATCTGGGTGGCATCCACGCGGCCGCCTCCGGCGCAGTCACGCTCACGCCCGACAGGGCCACCGAGTTCGCGCTCACGGTCGGCAGCATCTACGAAGTGGTCGTGTTCCAAGCGGAGCGTCACACCGATCGGTCCAGCTACAAGCTCACGCTGCGCAGCTTCGACAGGGCACGCAGCCGCTGCGCGAGCGTGTGTGGAGACGCCATCGTCACCGCCGACGAGGTGTGCGACGACGGCAAGAACGACGGCAGCTACGGCTCCTGCCTTCCCGGCTGCCAGGGCTTTGCGGGCTTCTGCGGAGACGGAGTCACCCAAGCCAGCAACGAGCAGTGCGACGACGGCAACCGCATACCCGGCGACGCGTGCGACAACGCTTGTCGCGTACTCGCTTTGCTTTAGTTCGTTGCGTCAATCTGACCGATAGCGCTGCAGCCACGCAGGCAACATCCAGCGCAGCGCGAAAACCGGGGCCCACCAAGCGCAGATCGATTCGCGCGGACAAGGGACCTGCGTTGATTGGCAGTGCTGCGCGCGCGTATGGTCGGGGCGAGTCGTACCTTTTAGGAGTCGCTTATGCTTCCCGACCGCAAGAGTCAGAGTCCTCACCGAGTTAGCTTCCTCGCCTGCCTCGTCTCGTTTGTCTTCCTGACTGCGTGTGCCGACTCAGAGCCGACCCGCGGCCCGCGCACCGATGAGTCCGAAGACAAGGCGTCCGACGGGGACGGTGACGACGCAGAAGATCAGGACGACTCCGAAGACGACGTCGTCGACACGGGCAAGATCGACGGCGGCAAGACCGACGCGGGCAAGACCGACGCAGGCAAGCTCGATGCAGGCAAGGACGCAGGCAAGGGCGACGCGGGCGGCGCAAGCGATGGCTCGGCTCCCACGCAGATCGACGACCTCGACGCGGGCCACGCCGGCCACGACGCGACGACGCCCAGCACGAAGGATGCGTCTGCCGACACCGGTGCCCCGGTCGTCGACGCGGGCGCGGTACTGCCTCCGGATCCGGGGAAGGTCGCGGCCAGAGACGTCGTGACGATTGGCGACTCGTGGATGTCCAACACGCTGCAGATCGAGGGCACGGGCGGCGGCATCTCCCCTTCGCTGCAGCGCGCGAGCGGTCAGCGGTATCCCAACAAGGCGGTGCAGGGCGTGATGCTGCTCAAGACGAGCACGTTCGGCGCGGCCATTCCGACGCAGTGGGACGACGCGACGCGAGAAAACAAAAACATCAAGACCGTGGTCATGACCGCGGGTGGCAACGACATCATCCAAGACAGCGCGCTGCAGGACGACTGCGCCGCTGGTGGTGACAAGTGCAAGGCCAAGCTGATGGAGATCGGCGCGGCGCTCAAGACCCTGTGGGGCAAGATGGCCGCAGCGGGCGTCAAAGACATCATCCACGTGGCCTACGCCAAGAGTGCCGGCGCGGGCTTCAAAGACGCAGAAGAGAACGCCAAGAACCTGGCTGCGTTGTGCGCGGCCGTCCCGGCTCCGACACGCTGCCGGATCGTCGGGACCGACGCACTCGTGGGTAGCAATGGCATCGCGATCGATGGCATCCATCCCACCCAGGCCGCCAACGACCGCATCGCGGCGGCGCTCTTCAAGCTGATGGAAGCCGAGCACATCGCCCGCTGAGTCCACGAGCGGTGGATGGGCACAACCCCAACAAAAAGAGGCGCGCTGCTTGGAGGCAGCGCGCCTTTCTTTTTGCTGCGTTGCCGGACGACGGGCAACGCGACCGTCACACCTTACTGATCCGCACCCCAGAGCGAGAAGGCCGACCAGACTGCCGGCGGCGAAGATCGCGTCAGCTCTTGCTGCGCCTCGGCCAAGGCGACCGCGAGGTTGCTGCCGCTCTCCATGCGCCGATAAAAAGCGCGCATGAGCGTGGAGGCAGCCGTGTCGTCCACCAACCAGGCGCTGGTGAGCACCGTGGGAACACCGCCCGCCAGCGCGGCAGCAGACAGACCGGTGTGCTCGTCGCCACGCAGGCGGGTGCCGCGCATGGCGTTGGCAGCGCTGAGCGTCAGCAGCCGCGCCGTGGGGCGCATGCCGAGCAAGTCGCTGACCCGGAGCTGACCATCGGCGAGCCGGAACGATGTGGCCAGCGGATTGATCTCGTCGACCTCGGCGCGCGACGAGACGTGCAGCACGGCAGCTGCACTCAGGTGCTCGCGAAAGCTCGCCAGCGTGGCCTGGTCGCGGACGAAACCAAAGCCCTTGGAGGCGACCTTGAGGGCTTCGTCTTCGCCGCGGGTGAGCCGCTGCGCTGGATCGTTGAGCCCGAATGCAATGGTGGGGCCGACCCGGCTACGCCTGGCAGCCAGCTCGAGCATGCGCGGGTAAGAACGCAGGCTGGGCGCATAGAAGAAGGAGTAGCGGTCGACCGCGTACTGGTCGCGCCGCACGAGCGCCTGAAAGGGCAGTCCGTGCAGCACGGAGAACGGCACGATGCCCACCGGCGCGTGACTCTCGGCCACGGGCCACAGGTCTTCGACCGGCGTGATCAGCTTGTCGTAGAGCTCGGCCGCCGACTTGCGCCAGCGGGGGTCGTGCCGCTTCATGCTGTCGAGCATGGTGTTGCGCAGCTTGCCGAGCTCGACCGAGTCGGTGGGAAGGCGACGCAGGGTGACCGTCTCGTTGTACCCGAGCACCCACGCCACTGCGAGGTGGCGGTCGAGATAGTAAGAAGTGAGGACGGAGCCGCGCGAGCCGGCGATCACACCCTGCATCATCACCGCCATCTCGGTGCCCAGCACCAGCGCGGCGTTGGGCGCCGCCTCTTCGACCAGGTCGGCGAGGGGCTTGGCGGTGTCGACGCTGGTCAGCAGCGCCGCATCCCCAGCGGTCGGCGCGGCCGGGGGCTGCCCGGACCCGCGCAAGGCGCTGGTGGCGCGTGCACGGATCAACCGGGAGGTCGCGCGGCGCGCACGCCAGCGCTCGAGGAACTCGAGCGAGTCCACCGCGTTGGTCTGTCCGACCAGACCCTGCAGGACACGGATGCGGATGGCGTCTTGATAAACGTAGCCGTCCCCCTCTTGCGGATCAGCCTCGTCGAAGCTCGCGGGGAGCACTGGATAGGCGTCTTCGAGCGCGGTCACCGCGGCATCGGACAGCTTGCGCGCGGTGGCCAGACGACCCAGGCCTTCTTCGATGCGGGCCATCAACGCCGGCTCGACCCAGGGCCTGTCCTCTATATGGAGAGGGCTCTTGGCGAAGTGAGGTGCCGCGCCCGAGACCAGGCGCTCGGCGGCCTGGAACGCGTTGACCTCCATGGCCAGCATCACCACGCGCTGGATGCGGCGGCGGATCGCCTGATCGCGCAACGCTACGTTTGCGGCCGGGTCGGTGCCCTCCCAGTAGTCGCGCAAGAAGGGAAGGTCTTGCGCGGCATCGGCAGGCTCGCTGCCGATGCGACCGAGCAGCGTCTCGACCTCGGCTTCGACCAGCGGAAGCGCGCCTTTGGAGTCCCCCTGCCCGGAGCGACCGATGGCTTCGACCAGGCGGTCTCCACTCTTCTTGCCCGCCTTCACGAGCTGCGGGTAGCGGCGCATGATCTGGAGAAGGTCGGGGTCTTCGCAGCGACGGCAGACCACGCTGAGCGTGTCTTGTGCACGATTGACGTCGTTGAGACCCATGTACACGGCGATGAGCTCGCGTGCGACGCTGCGCGTCCACAGCTTGCCAGGGAGCTCGGGAGGGGACGGCATCAGCATGAGCTTGCTGAGCTCGGCGGCTGCCTCGAGGGCAAGTCCGTTCTCTCGGAACAGGTTGGCCAACACCAAACGAGACTCGCGGAGACCGTCGACGAGCGCCGGCTCTTGCGACAGCTCGCTGGCGACACGCGCCGACTGCAGCGCGAGCGCGAGATCACGGTAGCGCTCGCGCTCGGACAGACGCAGCAAGAGATCGACGGCGGAGCGCTCGGCCATGTGACCTTGTGGCGACGACAGCTCGACGCTCGCAGCTGCGAGCGCGGGCGGCAAGCTGGGCTGCGACGCGATCACGGAGGCCAGCTCGGCAAACGCAATGCGCTCGATGGCCGACCGGTCGGCCACCGCGTCGAAGGCGGTGCGCGCGTTCGCGAAGTGCTCGGCCGCCGCCCGGGTGTTGCCTTCGTCGAGCGCGAGAGCGCCGCGGCGAACCATCAGGTCGGCCATACAACGCGGACACGACTCCGCTTTGAAGCTGGTCTCGGCGTCGGCGTACCAGTCGCGTGCCTGCACGCGCGCACCGGGAGTGACCATGGGTGCCGCTGCCAAGGCGCCAGCGGTACTCAAAGTAGACTTGGTGAGACGCGCGGGCGGCAAACCGAGCTCTTCGGGCGGACCTTGC
>JBEGTL010000429.1:0-7242 GCA_041179425.1 Pseudomonadota bacterium
TATGTCAAGGTCCAGCCGGCGGCGCTGCCGTCTGTGCGGTTGTCGGACCCCGCTACATCGGGTAGCGTAGAGAAGATGCGAACCGCGAAAAAAGACGAGCGAGAGGCGTTCGTGGCCATGATCCGCAACGCCGGCCTGCGCGTGACCTCGTCCCGCATCGCCGTCCTCAACACGCTGCGCGAGACGGCTGTTCCACTCAGCCACGCAGATGTCGCGGCCCAGCTCGAGCACCTCGGGGTCGACCGCACCACGGTGTACCGCAACCTGATCGACCTGGCCGAGGCCGGGGTACTTCGCCGCAGCGACGTCGGGCACACCTGGCGCTTCGAGCTCACGGCCAGCCAAGACGAGCACGAGGCGGGCCACCATCCGCACTTCGTGTGCACCGACTGCGGCAAGGTCGCGTGCCTGCCCAGCGGCGCCGTCTCGCTCAAGGCCGTGCGCGGCAGCCCTGCTGCACTCAAGCGGGGCAACCTCGAGATCCAGCTGCGCGGGTTGTGCGACGCCTGTACTTGAGCTGTCTTCGCCCGCACCTGAGCCCTCCGCTCGCGCTCCCTAGGGCGCGCTTCTCGCTCGCTCGCCCTGGGGCGCGCTTCTTCCTCGCTCGCTCGCCCTAGGGCGCGCTTGTTCCTCGCTCGCTCGCCTAGGGCGCGCTTCGACCCCAGCGCAGGCCCAGGGGTGCGCGGCTCACCATCCCCATCAAGATGCCGTCGTAGCTGGTCGTTCCCTTTTCGATGACGACCGAGCCGTCACCATCCGTGTCCAGCGCGAACAGCGCGTCGACATCGAGGCGGTCGACCCAGGTGTTGGCGTCGATCACGAGAGTGAGCTGGTCACCCTCCCCCGTGAGCTCGTGCTCGGTGCGCTGCGTGTTCACCGCCAGCTCGCCCCGCCTGGCCGGGCTGGCGTCGATCCCGGCTCGAAAACGTAGCGTGCGACCCGCCTTCGTGAGGATGCCTTCGAGCAGCGCACTGTGCCCCTCTGGGGCGACGGCACTCGCATGCGCGTCGGACTGCGTGAGCAACCACGAGATGCCCAGGTCGTAGATGGCAGAGTGGACGGTGCCCGTGGTCGCCGCGAGGACGCCCACTGCCTGCGCGCTCGGGTCGAGCGCCGACACCCGCGTCGGCTCGCGCAGCTCGGCGAGAGCCACGGCGCACAGCTCTGCGCTCGCCGTGGCGGAGGCACAAAAGTAAGCCGGCCCAAAAGCGAGCTCGGCGCGCGTGAGCACGACGCGTGTGTCGCCGATCGCCACCTCGCGCGCGGGCGTGCCGCTCGCAAAGAGAGCCACCGACACGCGCTCTCCGCCCGTGTCTCCGCAGGCCGTCACGAGGACGACGAGCCAGAGCAACCGCACCATCGGAGTCACAACGTGGCTCCAAAGCTGAGCAGCCAGGTGCGCGGCGCGCCGGCCATCACGTGTCGCACGGGCAAGCGCGACGGAGTGGAGGTAGGGTCCCAGTTGGACGCTGCACTCAGCTCGAGCGCCGAGTAGCGCGCGTCGGCCAGGTTGAACACGGACACCTCCAGCTGGAACACGCGGTAGGCGAGCGCGGCGGCGGCGTCGAGCAACGCGACCGGATCGGTCTCTTCGCTGTAGGGCAGGGGACGCGAGGACCAGTACGTGAGTCCCACCCCCACGCGGAAAGAGAGCGGCTGTCCGCGCAGCTCGGTGAGCGCGTGCTCGGCACTGGCGTCGATGCGCAGCACGCAGGGCGGAACGTACGGCAAGCGCTGCCCCCTGTGGTAGGGCGGACTGGGGTCTTCGACGCTGCGCGCGGGCGGCTCGTCGAGCGTGGCGCGCGCGTAGGTGAAGCTGCCTGCTGCACGTAGCCAGCGCAGTGGCCGAAAGTCGGCGTACAACACGGCTCCGAGGCGCGTGCTCGGCCCGGCAGGCTCGACCCGTCCCTCGCTCGGCTCGAACACCACGTCTTGCCCCACGTGCGTGTAGTAGCCACTCGCGCGCAGCTGCAGGAGCTCGTACGTGAGATCGGCGCTAGCAGGCGCAGCAGCGTCGTGGAGCGACCAGCGCGCGCCCACGTCGACCGACCTTACTTTGGTGAACGGCGCAGGTTCACCCTCGTCGAGCAGCAGCGCCTGCGGCGAGCGGTAGCCCTCGCCGTACGCTGCGCTGAGCGCCAACGGCTCCCACGGCGTCACCTCGAGCACCGCGCGCGGGCCAGCCGCGATACCGATGGCGCTGCGCCGATACCCGGGCAGGTACGTCTCCGTGCGGTGGCTCGGGATGAAGTTGCCGAGCGCATCGTCGACCGCGTACGCAAGCAAGTCGGCGCGCACGCCTCCCTTGAGGTGGACGTAGTCGGTCAGGGTCGCGTCGAGGTCCACGTAGCCGCCGACGTCGGCGGCCGTGACGCGGGCATCCACGCGCTTGTCCCACGTGGTGTTGGCCGGTGCTTCGATCAGGTTTTGCGCCTGCTCGATCTGATCGACACGACCTGAGAGTCCGACCTCGAGCGTCCCGAACGCCCAGCTGGTCGGCGCGTAGCGCGCGCTGCGCTGACGCGCTTTGACACCGAGGGTGTGCGTGCTGTTGAGCTGCTCGATCAGATCGCCGCGGCCGACCCACTCCGGGTTGAGCAACGAGCGCTCGATGAAGCCCGTGTAGTTGGCCAGGAGTCGAAAGTCGTTGAACACCGTGAACAGCGACAGCTCTCCGTTGGCTCCATCGTCCGCGCGCCAGCGCAGCTTGGCACCCAGCTGCGCACGCACGGCGGTGGCGTGCTGGGCTTCGGCGGTGGCCAGCGGGTACACGTCGTAGAAGCCGACCTTGTCCGACTCGATGTCGTCACGGCGCAGCACGTTGGCAGTGCGCGCACGCGATGCGTACGCCGAGCCGTGCAAGAGCAGCTTGAGCTTGCTGTCACCCAGCGCTGCCTGCGCCACCAGCGCGCCCGAGGTCGCTGCCCGGTTCTGTCCAAAGCCGCGCGTCTTGCGCATGGTGACCGCAGCGAAGGTATCGTCGGACTTCCCCTTGGGTGCCCACAGCGCGAGCTCACGAAAGGTGTCGAACGCGCCGTACGAAGTGGACAGTAAGGTGCCGCGCCGCTCGACCCCCAGCTCGAAGTCGGCGCTGCCGGCGACCGCGAAGTCTCCTTGCGCAGGGTCGTACACGCCCTCCACCACACGCAAGCTGCGCACGGTCTCGGGGATGATGAAGCCCAGGTCGGCGTACCCTTGCCCGTGGATGTGCGACGGCTGATTCACCGGCACACCGTCCACGGTCAGCTCGATGTCTTGTCCATGATCCGCGTCGAAGCCGCGCAGCATCAGACGGTGTCCCACGGCATCGCCCTCGATGCGTGCGACCACCAAGCCGGGCGCACCCTTCAGCAGGTCCGCTGCGTCGGCGTGCGGCGCCGCTTCGAGTAGCGCGCGATCGAGGCGGAAGTCGTTGTTGCCGCGCTGCTCTGCTCGAAGCTCCGCGCGCACCTCGGCGGTGGCGACAAACTCGTCGGGCGCGACCGCCTCGACGGCTGATGTCGTGGGCAGGTCGCCGTCGTGCGGCGCGCCTTCGTCGTGTCGATGCGGCACGATCTCCTCGGCGCCCGCCACCGAGCCCACCTCGAGCGTGGTCAGCTCGGGCAGCTCGAAGTGCACCGCGATCCCGATTCGACTGGCGATGGGTTGTCCCGCGCGCCGTGCGGGCTCGAACTTCCAGCGCGCGACGGCGACGATGGCCGCTTGATCGAAGTCGGCTCCTGCCGTGTGTTCGACGAACGAGTCGGTCACCGTGCCATCGGCCAAGATGGTCGCCTTGAGAACCACCGTCGGGTGTTCGCCGTGGCTGAGATGCGTGACGGGATACACAGGTGGCGGGCTCTCGAGCACACGCGGCGGCACGAGCGTAGGCACACTGTCTGGCGCCGCATCCGCCTCGAGAGGCGCACTGCCTTGCGTGCCGCGCGAGCTGGCGTCGGAGGACGCATCGACCTCGACAGCCCGACTCGGCGTGCCCGCATCCGACTGTGCGCGCGCCGTTGCGACCCACCCGAGCAGGGCGAACGCAGCTACCTTTAATATGCAATTCGCTTGCATCTGCACGGGGCGAACTAGCACGCTTTGCCGGCAAAGCAGCGAATTCAGAACACTTCACGCATTGCTGAAACGACGCATTTTGCAATCCGGTTGCAAACAGCGAACGCCACCGCCATGTTGTAACCAATGCCCGCCCGGCCAGCCAACCAGCACGCGCAGTCGGCAACTCGAAGAGAGCCCGCGCCCACGCAGCCGACGCACGATGTGGCGAGCTCGCGCGATTGTTCCGTTCTGGTCGAGGCTGGACACGGGCATCACGGGCACGCGCACGCTCGTGCACATGCGCACGGCCACGCGCACGCACCGCATCTCTTCATTCGCGCGCCCGAGGCGGTGCTTCGACCCGCGCTGCGGCACACAGACGAACAGGGCGCAGCGCGACCGGTCACGGGCGGCACGCGTGCCGAGCGCGCGGCCACCTGGCTCAGTCTTGCGTGCGCCGTGCACTGTCTGCTCATGCCCATCGCCATCAGCGTCATGCCCTTGCTCGGCGCGTCCGGCGTCACACACCTCGGTGCCACCACCGAGAGCGTGCTCACGCTGCTGGTCGTGGCCAGCGCGCTCGCGGGCGTGGTCTGGGGCTATCGCCGCCATCGCGATGTTCGCGTCGTGTACGCCACCGGCATCGGCCTCGCCGCCTACCTGGTCGGGCACGCGCCCGGTCACGCCTTCGGAGAGGCGCTCGCGCACTCCTGGTACGGCATGGCACTCGCCATCCTGGGCGCGCTCACACTGGCCGGCAGCTCGTTCTTGAGTGCGCGCCTCTCCCACGCCTGCGACAGCGCCGCCTGCACACACTGATCGTCCCTGGCGCGTCCGAATTCTTCGCTCGCGCGCCCGAGGGCGCGCTTCGACGAGCGCGCGACGACACAATACCCACCCGTCGCCAGGCCGACTCCAGCCGTCTACTCGTTAGAAACCTGGCGTTCCCAAGTCGGGATTTCGAAGCGGTTCGTATTTTTTGCCGGTGGACGCGAACGCGAACGAGGCCATTCTGTTCTGGCATGTACGAGTACTCGGATGGCAGTGCCACCTGGACCGAGGCTCAGCCCGAAGTGGGCCCGTTCCACTTGCGAGCGCTGCGAGTCGCCACCTTCAACGTCTGGTTCGACGCCTTTGAGCACGAGGTCCGGCGCTCCGCGGTGCTGGACATCCTCGAGCAAGAGAGCCCCGACGTCATCGCGCTCGAAGAGGTCACGCAGCCGTTCCTCGACGCGTTGCTCGCGAGCCCGTGGATCCGCGAGCACTACGCCATCTCACGCATCGAGCTCGACCCCGCTGCCCGCTACGACGTCGTCATGCTCAGCCGTCTCCCGGTCGCGCGTTTTACCGCCCACACCCTCACCTCGCGCATGGGCCGCATGCTGCACACGGTCGAGCTGATGACGACCGAGGGCACGGTCGCGGTCGGCGGCATCCACCTCGAGAGCATGCGCGAGATGACTCCGACCCGGCTCGTGCAGATCGACGAGTGTGTCCCGGTGTTGTGCAGTGCACCCACTGCGATCTGGCTCGGAGACTTCAACGCCGCCCCCTCGTCCGAGGAAGACTTACGCATCCGCGAGAGCTTCCGCGACACATGGGAAGAGCTGGTCACCGAGCCCGGGTACACCCGCGACACGACGCAGAACGCGATGCTCGCGAAGGTGAAGGATGACCGGCATCAGAGGATCGACCGGATCTGGCTGAAGAGTAAGTCGTTTACGCCGACCTCGATCAGGATGCTCGGGACCGAGCCTATCCCGGGCACAGAGGGGCAGGTCTTCCCTAGCGATCATTTTGGGTTGGTTGCTGATCTCAGCTGGGTGGATCGCGCGGCTGAGTAAGACTTCGAGGACGTCGACGTACTCGTCACCGAGCAGGTCGAGCCCTGGCACAGCTTCCAAGCCCGAGCTTGCCCACGTCAGGCGCGACTGACGGATCACATTTGGCTGGCGTGGGTGGAACCACGACTCCACCGCCGCCGGCATCAGGGCTCGCGCTAGCTCCGCCAGCGTCGGTCTTCCGATCCCCACGAGGCTCGCGAGCACGTCGTCGACGGACTTCAGCCGATCCGCCGTTCGAGCCGATGACCATCGCGCACCACCTGGCAGATCATAGTAGATTGTAGTAACCATACTGGCATGGCAGGCAGGACCACCAGCTACATCCTCACCGAGCAAGACGACGCCTTCATCCGGGCCCAGCTCAAAGCCGGCGAGCAGTCGACGGCAAGTGAGGTCATGCGAGAGGCCATGCGTCGCTACCGCGAGGAGCGCGCGGCCGAGCGTCGTCTGCACAAGCTGCTCGACGAGGGCGCCAAGAGCCCGCTAGTCGAGGGAGGTCCCAAGGAAGTCTTCGAGCGGGTGATCTCCCGATACCGTGCCGCCACCCGTGGCTAAACCAAAGCGCAGTGCGCGCTTCACCGCGCGCGCCGAGCAGGACCTCGGGGTCATCGCCGCGTTCACCGAGAAGCAGTGGGGAAGAGAACAGGTCGTGCCGTACCTGCGCGTACTGCAGGGCATGGTCGAGCACCTGCTGGAATACCCGCAGCTCGGCCTCCCGGTGAGCGGCCGCACCGAGCTCCGGTTCCCCCTCGAGGCGCACGTCATCTACTACCGCAAGGTCGCTGGCGGGATTGAAGTCACGCGAATCCTGCATGGGGCTCAGCACCGGCGCCGCTAAGCGAGGTCTCTCCCGTCTCGGTGTGCAAGGAGTGCTGCGTGGGGGCCGGCTGTGGCCGCTTGCGCGGGTTCTGGTAGCCGTCAAGAGAGCGCGCGTCGAAGTGCCGAGCCGCTACCGCGTTCTCACACGCCGTGCGGTGCGGGTCGCGCGTTGGGATCTATCGAGCATGATGCCCGCGCATGCAAGTAGACCGTACACGTCGCGTCGCCCGTCTGGTGGCGGTCCTGAGTCGCCACCCGAAGGGCTGCACCATCGGGCAAGTCATCCGGGCCACGGGCGCGAGCCGCGCGACCGCCTATCGGGATCTGTCGCTGCTGCGCGACAGCGGCTACGAGGTGCGCGTCGACACGGTCAACGGCGAAGCACGCTACGTCGTAACTGCGAGCGCCCTCGCGACCGAGCCCATGACCGCGAAGGAGCGCGCCGCCATCGCGTTGGCTCGCCGTGCTCTCTCCTCCATCGAAGGAAGCTGGGTCGTCCGCGAGCTCGACGCCGTGCTCGAGCGCTCGCGCACCGTGGCGC
>JBEGTL010000430.1:0-7234 GCA_041179425.1 Pseudomonadota bacterium
GACGGACACTCAGAGCTGCGCATCTCTCAGCTAGTCTGGGACGCAGAGGGCTGGCCCATCTCAGGCGGTCCGTAGAAACGGGAGACCTTACACGCCGAGCTCTGACAGTAAGAACCGGAGTAAGGCTTGTGACTTGAGCGGGAAGCTCGACAGCTCTGCCTGCTCTTGACGGGTGTGGAAGCCGGAGCCACGTGGGCCCAGGCCGTCGATCGTGGGCACACCCAGCGCGCCGACCGTGTTGCCGTCGCTGCCGCCGCCGATCAATCCGGCTTCGCTCGCGACAAGGCCACTTTCGCGTGCGGCCACACCGTAGCGCGCCGCCAACGCGCTCGCGGCGTCGGTGCGCGCCCACGGCTTGCGGGTGACCACGACCTCGACGGTGAGCTTGGTGCCCTCGATGGCACGCTCGGCTGCGCTCGCCGCGTCGAACAACAGGCGCTCGACGGCGGCCTGTCCGGGGGCGTCGCTGAAGCGCAGGTCGAGCTCGCACAGCGCGTCTTCGGGCACTGTGTTGCGCGCGCTGCCCCCGCGAAAGAGACCCACGTTGACGCTGCTGCCCGGGATGCTGCCGTGGCTCGCGCTGACCGTGTCCACGAACTTGCTCAGCGCCCAGATGGCGCTGCGCCCCTCGAGCAGGTTGTTGCCTGCGTGGGCCGCCTTGCCGTGGGCGACGACCTTGGCGTAGCCCGAGCCGCGACGAGACGTGATGATCGCGTCCCCGGCGCGCCCGGCCTCGAAGACCAGTGCTGCGCGCGTCTGCGCTGCGTGTTCTTCGAGCAAGCTACGGCTGCTCTCGGAGCCGATCTCTTCGTCGCCCACGCTGACGAACCGCAGCGGCAGCTGCTCGAGCAAGGTCGCCTCGTGCAACGCGTGGAGCACCTGCACGATCATCGCGAGAGCGCCCTTCATGTCGAGCACGCCTGGCCCCTTGGCCAAGTCTCCGTGCACAGCGTAGCCCTCGAACTCGCCGGGCGGAAAGACGGTGTCGTGGTGTCCGATCAACAACACGCTCGGCTCGACCTCGGCGCGGGCGGTGGCAAAGCTCAGGTGCCGGACGCCGTGCTCGCTCGCCCCCACCGTCAGGTTGAGCGGCAGCTCGGCGAGCGCCTCGATGAGCACGTTGCCCGCACCGTTGACGCCGGCGATGTTGCCGCTGTGACTGTTGATGCGCACGAGTGCTTCCATCAGCGTGATCAGCGCCTGCTGGCGGCCCTCGAGCGCCTCGAGCGCGCGAATCAGGGTCACGGATTGGCCTTTCGTCGGCGGGTCTCGGCGAGCGACGCGAGCAGCTGGGCGAGCATGGTGGCTGCCAGCAGGGAGGTGTTGCCGCTCGGGTCGTGGTCGGGGGAGATCTCCACCACGTCGAGGCCTACCACGTCGATGCCGACCAAGCTGCGCGCGATGGTGAGGGCTTCGTAGCTGTTGAGCCCGCCGGGCACCGGTGTCCCCGTGCCCGGCGCATAGGCCGGATCCATGCAGTCCATGTCGAACGACACGTAGACGGGGCCGTAGTCGCGAAAGCGCGCGAGGCTCGCACAGACGGCGGAGAGGTCGCGCTTGATGGCGTCGACGAAGATGATCTCGAACCCGTTCTTGGCTGCGAACGCGAGATCGTGCGCCTCGGTGAGCGGGCCACGGATGCCGATCTGGACCAGCTCGTGGGGGCGCAACAGGCCCTCTTCGATGGCGTTGCGGAAGATGGTGCCGTGGTGCACGTCGAAGCCCCACGCCGGCCCGTAGGTGTCGCTGTGCGCGTCGAAGTGGATGAGCCCTACGGGGCCATGCACACGCGCGATCGCACGCAGTGCGCCCAGCGTCACCGTGTGATCGCCGCCCACCATCGCGGGCACGGCCCCTGCGCGCGCGATCTCTTCGAGCCGCGTAGTGATGCGCAAGAGGCTCTCTTCGATCGACATGGGGACGGTGGCGATGTCGCCGCCGTCGGCGCAGCGCAGGTGATCGAACAGATCGAGACCCGGCTCGGGATGAAAGCCGCGCGTGAGGGCGCTGGCGCTGCGCACGCCCCGGGGACCGAAGCGTGCGCCGGGTCGGTAGCTCGTGCCGCCGTCGAAGGGTGCCCCCACGATCATCACGTCGACGTCTTTGGGGTCTTCGTGCTGCGGCAAGCGCAGGAACGTGGACACGCCCGCAAAGCGCGGCACTTTGCGCGTGGGGACGGGGCGAAAGCGGTGCGGCTCGGTCACGGGAAGATCCCGCGCGCGGCGTAGCAGTCGGCCAGGCTCTTGAGCGCGACCGCGTAGGCCGCCACGCGGGAGGGCACGCGGTGGTCGCGCGAGAAGTCACTCACCTTGCGGTATGCACGCATCATCATGGTCTCCAGCTTCGAGTCCACTTCTTCGAGCGTCCAGCGCTCCATACGTTTGTTTTGCAGCCACTCGAAGTAGCTGACGGTCACGCCACCGGCATTGGCCAACACGTCGGGGATGATGTCGATGCCGCGCGACTCGAGCACCTGCTCGCCCTCGGGGTTGACGGGGCCGTTGGCGCCCTCGGCGACCAGCTTGACTTGCAGCAGGTTGGCCTCGTGCGCGCCCACCTGATTCTCGAGCGCTGCCGGCACGAAGTAGTCGGCCGGCGTGGCAAAGAACTCGTCGCGTGTGACGGCGTCGGCGCCCTCGAAGCCGCGCACCGCACCCGTGCGCTTCACGTGCTCGTTGAGCGCCTGCACGTCGAGCCCGCGCTCGTTGCGTAGCGACCCGGAGTGATCGCTGACCGCGACCACGTCGACGCCCATCGCATCGAGCAAGAGCGCCGCGTGCGCGCCCACGTTGCCAAAGCCCTGCACGATCGCGCGCGAGTGCTCGAGTGGGAGCTTGTGCTCGCGCGCCCACTCGACCAGGCAGTGCACTACGCCCTGGCCCGTGGCCTTGACGCGGCCGTACGAGCCACCGCACGCGATCGGCTTGCCCGTGACCACCGCGCGCTGTGCGTTCTTTTGCTGCGCGCCGGTGCCGTTCATGTACGTGTCCATCAGCCAGGCCATCTCTTGCGGACCGGTGCCGACGTCGGGTGCGGGGATGTCGTAGTCGGGCCCGATGCTGTTGCCGAGCGCGTGCGTAAAGCGGCGCGTGAGGCGCATACGTTCGCCCTCGGACAGCAGCCTGGGGTCGACCTGCACAGCGCCCTTGGCACCGCCGAACGGCACGTCCAGCAGCGCCGTCTTCCAGGTCATCATGGCGGCCAGCGCCTTGACCTCATCGAGGTGGATCTGCGGGTGATAACGAATCCCGCCCTTGTAGGGCCCCAGGATGTTGTTGTGCTGGATGCGGTAGCCCGTGAACACCTGGAGCTGCCCACTGTCCATGCGCACAGGGAAGTGGACGACCAGCTCGGTGTTGGGTTCGGCCAAGATGGCCGACAGGTCGGGCGACAGATCGATCACACGCGCGGCTCGCTCCAAGTAGCTTTGTACCGCTCGAAAGAATGCGTAGTCGTCGGCCATGCGCTGCTTTCCTCCTCGCTCGCGCACCCGAGGGGCACGCTTCGGCGTGAACCCACGAGCATACCCGTTCGGGTCTCTGCGACGCGATGAAGCGGCAAGTTCACTGGGCGTAGGTCGTCCCCGTCGGGAGGCGGCAATTGAGAGGGCGCACCCACGATGCTAGGTAGGGCGCCGTGCTGCATCAAGACCAAGTCGTAACGAGCATCAAGCCGAAGTGGTTGGCAGTCGGCGCCGTGGTGGTCCTCTTGGGTCTGATCGTGCGCACCGCATGGGTCACCGAGGACGCCTACATCACGCTTCGCACGGTCGACAACTGGGTCCACGGCTTTGGCCTGCGCTGGAACACGGACGAACGGGTGCAGGGCTACACGCACCCGCTCTGGATGTTCGTGCTGAGCGCCGTCTACTACGTCACGCGCGAGGCCTTCGCGACGGCTCTGTTGGCCGGCATCCTGACGACCACGGCGGCCACGCTAATGCTGGTCAAGCTGTCGCGCAGTGCTGGGCACGCGGTGGCCGCAGTCGTGCTCTGCATCCTGTGTCGCTCGTTCATCGAGTTCTCCACCAGCGGCCTCGAGAACCCGCTCACGCACCTGCTGATCGGCTTGTTCGTCTGGCAGTACGCGGTGCGTGAGGCGGGCCTGCGCACGCTCTGCTTGATCGCCGCACTGCTCACGCTCAACCGCACCGATGCGTTGCTGGTCGCGCTGCCCGCCCTGGTGCACGCCACCTTCGAAGACCTGTTCGACCGCGGCGTCAAGCGCACCGCCATCGACCTCGCCATCGGCCTGTCGCCGCTGCTGGCCTGGGAGCTCTTTTCGCTGTTCTACTACGGCTTCTTGGTGCCTAACACAGCCTACGCCAAGCTCAACACGGGCTTGCCCAGGAACGAGCTCCTGCGTCAGGGCGCAACCTACCTGATCAACGGGCTGTCCTGGGACCCGCACGCGATGATCGCCACCGCGGTGGGCGTCGCGGTCGCGTTCATGCAGGCGCGCAAGCGCGAGGTGTTCCTCGCCATCGGCGTGATTTTTTACCTGGCGTACGTGGTGTGGATCGGCGGCGACTTCATGCTCGGCCGCTTCCTCACGCTGCCGTTTTTTATGGCGGTGTGTCTGCTCGCCATCGCGCCGCTCCCGCTCGAAGATCCGGGCCGCGCCATGGTCGTCGTGTTGCCGTTCTTCATCCTCTATTGGCACCACAACGCCACCGAGCGCTACGCGGCAGGCGACATGGGCTACAACGGCATCGCCGACGAGCGCAGCTTCTATCGCGACACGGCCGGCTTGATGATGTTCTCACGCACGCGCAACCTGCCGGCGCACCAGTGGGTCGCCGTGGGTCGCGAGGCCAAAGCCAAAAACGAGCAGGGTCGGGTCTTCGACAACGTCGGCTTCTTTGGCTTCTACGCGGGCCCCACCCTTCACATCATCGATCAGCTTGCGCTCACCGAGCCGCTGCTCGCCCGCTTGCCCGCCACCTTCAGCGCAAGCTGGCGTGTGGGTCACTACTCGCGCACTCTGCCCGTCGGCTTCGTCGACACTACCAAGAGCCTGACCGGCGAGTGCCTGATGGAGGACAAAAACCTCTGCGCCTACTACCAAAAGCTGCGGCTCGTGATCGCCGGGCCGCTGTGGTCGTGGGAGCGCTTCAAGACCATCGCCGGCTTTCAGCTGGGCTCGTACCAGTACCTGATCGACCGGCAGCGTTATCGTTACCCCAAGCTCGTGCGCGACACGCTCACGAGCGTCAGCGCAGTCGTCCCCGAGGGGGCTCCCTGGAATGCACCCGGGGCACGCGTGGTCACCGACGACGGCATCGAGATCCAGATCGGCCGCGTCTCGCACGCCGCCAAGATCTCACTCAGCGTCGACGGAAACGACACCTACGAGGTGGAGTTCCGCAAGGGCACGAGCTCGCTCGACACCGTTGCGCTGCCCTCGCTCGACATCGGGTTCATGCACACGCGTACCTTCGATGTCCCCAAGGACGTGCGCAGCGAAGGGTTCGACAACATCACCGTCAGGCCCGTGATCGGCGATGGCCTGTACTCGGTGGGCTACGTACGACTGCTGGCAAAATGAGCGCCCAAGGCGACGCTGCAATCTGTGCGAACTTTGCCTTCGTGCTCTGTCAGCCCGGTGCGGAGCGAGCACTCAAGGGCGAGCTGTCGCGCGCTCGGCCGACGTGGTCGCCCGCCTACCAGCGTCCGGGTCTGGTCACCTTCAAGCTGCCCGAGCCCGGCTCGCCCGAGCTTGCGCTCGACGCGGTGTTTGCGCGCCAGCACGGCATCTCGCTCGGCAACCAAGCCGACCTCGACGGGGTCGTCAGCGTGCTGCGCAAGCTGCCCACGCCGCTCTGTCTGCACGTCGTCGAGCGAGCACCCGAGGACCCGGATAGCCTCGTGCCCAGTGCGCTCGTGGCCAGTGTCGAGGCCGAGCTGCGCACGCGCTGTGTCGACCGGCTGAGCCCCACCAGCAAGGCCAAATCGGGCCAGCTCGTGCTCACCATCGTGCTCGGCGACGAGTCCACGCTGCTGCTCGGTCTCTACCGACACACGCCAGAACGCTCTCCGTTTCCCGGAGCGCGCTACCCGGTCGAGCTGCCCGACCACGCCCCGTCGCGCGCCTTCCTCAAGATCGAAGAAGCGATCGCCGCGTTCCACCTGCCCCTCGAGAAGGGACAGACCGCGCTCGAGCTCGGAGCCGCTCCCGGCGGCGCCGTGTACGCGCTGCTGCGTCGAGGTGTCCACGTGCTGGCCGTCGACCCTGCCGAGCTCGACCCGCTCGTGCTCGCCTACGAGGGGCCCGAGGGCGCCACTGCCAAGCACTTCAAGCTCGCCGCAGGCGACTTGTCGGTCGACCAGCTGCCCGCCAGCGTCGACTGGCTGCTGCTCGACGTCCACCTCGCTCCGGGCGTCGCACTGCGTGCCGCGAGGCGCTTTGCCAGCCACTTCAAGCGGACGCTGCGCGGCGCAGTCTTCACGCTCAAGCTCAACGACTGGAGCTTTGCCGACCGCGTCGACTCGTACCTCGGGCAGGCCCGCGAGATGGGCCTGGTCGACCCCCGGGCCAAACAACTCACCAGCCATCGCCAAGAGCTGTGCATCGCCGGTCTCACCAATCTTGGCTCGCGCGCCCCAGGGCGCGCTTCGACGCTCGGCGCACGGGTGCGCGAAAAGAAGCGACCGTAAACTCTGCGGTTCGGCGGGTTTGACAGGCCCCGAGGGCTGGGCTAGTTATGCGGCCCATTTCGTAGGAAATGGCTTCGCCCCTGTAGCTCAGCTGGTAGAGCAACGCATTCGTAATGCGTAGGTCGTCCGTTCGAATCGGATCGGGGGCTCCAGCAAAAAACCTCGGCTTCGGCCGGGGTTTTTGCGTTTCGACGGAGCGCGCAGCCGCAGCCACGGTGCAGGTACGAAGGTGGGCGCCGTTCGTACGCGTCGCGAGAGCTCGCCGTGCTGCAGGCTGGCGCGGTCCATGCACAAGCTCATCGCGCGTCGTGCGCATGGCACAGTCCGGCGCATCCCTCGAGCCGGATCGGAGCCTTCATGGTCACTGAGAGAACGGGCTTGCTCGCTGCCTCCGTACTCTTCTTCGCCTCCACACCAGCCTGTAGCGACGATCCGGCGCCAGGTCCCGTCTCACCCAAGCCGCGCGACGCGACCGCCGTCGGGGACGACCAGGGCGCCGCGGCGTCGGTCGTGTGTTGTCCCCCGTCGCCGCAGCCCAACTGTTGTATGGACTACGGCGGCGCCCAGACCCACGGCGC
>JBEGTL010000431.1:0-7230 GCA_041179425.1 Pseudomonadota bacterium
TGGACCCTAGACAAGCCCAAACATGAAGGATCGGCGGGGTGCGCGCTCATCCGCCGCCCACGACTACGTCAGGAGAGCCGTATTCTGTCGCTCCGAAAGCCTTTACGTAGAACTCGATTGCGAGTGACGCCCGTTTTACAATGATGTAAGGACTCATGGGACGTCGTTCGTCCGGAACGGGCTTGACACTCATGGAGCCTCCGAGTGAGCCTTGGGATACCAAGGTGGCGCATAACGTAAGTGAATAAGCGAGTCAAGGAGGAGGCCGTTCCCGCGCGGCGAGGGCGCCCGCGGAGCGAAGAGCGTCGACAGGCGATCTTGCACGCGGCGCGACAGCTGCTCGTCGAAGGCGGACCCGGGGCCGTGACCATGGAGGAGGTCGCAGCGCGCGCGGGCGTGGGCAAGCCGACAGTCTATCGCTGGTGGCCCGACCGGCACGCCGTCGCGATGGCAGCGCTGATGCAACAGCTCCCGCCGGCAGCGCCGCGCACGGCCAGTCGTCGTTCGAGGCTCGCGAGCCTGCGTATTCAGCTGCAGGAGATCGGCCGCGTGTTCGCCACCAACACGGGGCGCCACATCACGGCGCTGATCGCCGCGTCCGATAGAGACTCCGAGCTAGCCAAGGCGTTTCGAGGGCACTTCGTGTTGGCGCGCAGGCTCGAGGGCAAGGCCCTGCTCGAGCGCGCCAAGGCGGAAAACGAGGTCGACGCAAACCTGGACATCGACGCTGCGCTCGACTTGCTCTACGGCGCCCTGTTCTTGCGCTTGCTGGTCGGGCACGCGCCGCTGAGCAAGCAGGCGATCAATCGCGTCTTCGAGACCGCTCTCAGCGGAATGCGCGTAACACCGACCCAGCCGGTCGGCCGCAAGCCGCGCGCGCCGACGTCCTGAGCCTCACGCTTCGGGCCGCCGACACTAGAGAGTATTGCATATATGCCGCAGTAGTATGACGAACATCCGAGGTGAACAAAGCCGAGGAAGTTGTTAGGTCGCATTCGTAGCGCGTGCTGATCCGGCGAAAGCGGAGCAGCCAGGCGAAGAGGCGTTCGACCTTTCACCTACGTCGATAGCGGCGCAGCGCGCGACCGTCCGGGCATCGTCGGGACACGGACCGAGCTGGAGCTGTCTACTGGATGTCTTACGCAGCGAGGTCTTCTTCGAGCTGCTCGCTGTCGCACGCTTTGTCGGCGATGAGCCTTTGAGGCGCCTGCGTGGTGAAGCGCTGCTCCAGTGCGTCATCGACGAGACGTACTTCGTGACGCTCACCTGAAGCGATGGTGGCAGATATAGGAAGACCAGAGCGGCTTGCGATCGCCCCAATCTTGGTGGCAGCTCCGCGACGAGTTTTTCCCACAAGCGGACCCCCTTTTTGCGCCGGTATGGGTGCCGTCGATGAAGGTCTCGCTGAGGTCGAGCTTTGCCGCGGTCGACGAGGTCGTCCGCCAGTCGTTGCCGTACGTCCTTCAACGTTCCGTTTTCCACCCAGCTTTGGAAGCGCCGGAAGCACGTGGCATACGGCGGATACCTGTCTGGCATGTCTGCCCATGGTGCACCGGTGCGGCGAATCCAGAGCACTCCGTTGAGGACATCACGTGGGTCCCACCAAGGTCGCCAGTGCTGCCCATTTGGCCGTCAGTCAGGTCGGCCGCGACCTTAGATCACAGACGTGCTCGTCCGTCGATCTGATGACATTCCGATCGAGCAACGCGAAATTGCGCATTGCGCATTTATGGAAATGCGCTCTAGTTCAGTTGTCGCATGGAGCGCCTTGTCGATCGCATAGGAACCTCGCAAAGCCCCACATCGCCGCTGTGCCTGTCGAGGATGGCGTAGGTGGAGTCGACACCTCCGTGCCGCGGTTCGCCCACGCTGCCCGCGTTGATGATGGTCTTGGGGAGCAGCTTCACGGGTCGGGTCACTCGCTCGTCTCCGTAGCGGGCGCGGTAGACGCGCTCTTTCACCGAGGCGACGGCACGCACCTCGAGCGCGCCGGCAAGCCGCTTCACGTACGGCACGTGCGTGTGACCGCAGGCCAGCAAGTCGCAGCCGACCCGTGCGGCACGCTCCAGTACGATCAGCTCGTGGGTCGACTCGGTGAGATACTCGGACGTGCTGGCCGGACTGCCGTGCACCGCGACCAGGCGCCCACAGGGAAGGTCGAATGCGAGCGCCATCGGCAGGGACGCCAGAAAGTCCTTGGTCTGCTCGGAAACCTGCGTGGCGGTCCACCAGAAGGCCACGGATCCGAGTTGCCCCTCTTCCGCGGAGACGAAGGCACAGCCACAGTTGTCGTCGTCTTCGGCGATGCCCTCATCCCAGCAGCCGAGCACGCTGGGAATGCCGAGCTTCCGGATGCGCGCCACGACCTCGTTGGGGAAGGGTCCATAGCCCACCAGGTCGCCCAGACAGATTACGCTGTCGATCTCGCGCGAACGAACGTGCGCGAGCACGCTCTCGAGTGCCTCGAGATTGCCGTGCAGACAGGAGATCAATGCGACGCGTCGCGCTTTCGCAGGCGGCACGTCGAAGACCCATGGAGCCTCCGCAGGCAAAGACATGCTACGGGTACTATCGCCTCTCATGTGCATATGCAATTAGATTGCGTGTGCGTTGATGAGGCGCTAGCCAGTGGCTGTGTCCATGTCTTTCCAAGAACGGTCCGAAGGAACGCACGAGCCCGCCAGCATGCTGCCTTCTGTTCAGGAGTTGGCGCGGCTCGCCGGCTATCACATCGGCGCCGAGCAAAGCGTGCTTCAGGCGGTGCATCGGCCCGAGGTGAGTGTTGCGGTGTGGCGGCGCAGCCTCAGTCCCTTTCGTGAGCGATCTCTGGCCGCCTGGGCGCATCAGCAAGAACCGCACTTCGACGAAGTGCTCGACACGACGTCGTTCGGGGCGGCGCAACTGACGGTCGGTCTGCAAGAAGCTGAGACGGCCCGCTGGCTGGGTGCAGACCTACAGCGCTTGTTCTCGTGCTTCGTGGACATCAGCGCTTCTCGCCAGGTGCGCGTCTCGCTGCGCGCAGTTCAGACGGACGCCTGTCGCAAGTTCCACGTCGACGTCGTTCGCCTGCGGATGATCACCACATACGTCGGTCGTGGCACGGAGTGGTTACCCAACGATGCAGTGCGCCGCGAGGCCCTCGCGCATCCGCTCGACTGTCCGTGTGACGCCAATCGCGAGATTGCGCCCGATAGGCGTAGAGTACGCCAGGCTCGCACGGGCGATGTGCTGCTTCTGCGGGGCGAGAAAGACGGGGCAGGGCGGGGCGGCGTGCATCGCTCTCCGCCCATCGCTGCCAGTCAGGGCCTCTGCCTGGTCCTTGCGCTCAGCTGCGGATGAGGCTCGCATGATAAACCGTGAGTCACGGCCGGTCGTTCCAGGACGACAACGATTCAGCAGTCCATGAAGCGAGCAGGAACCCTTGGGAGCAGTCGTGCTTCGCCCGCGCAGCGTGTACAACAACCGCTATGAGCGAATCTCACCACCACCACCATGACTGCGGCTGCGCATCGCATCAGAAGCCTGCTGCACGCACGAGTCGCGGTACGTTCGACTGGTCGATGCTGATTCCTGTGTTGGCCTGCGCGGTCTGCCCTGTCTGCTTGGCGACCTACGCCAAGGTGCTGGCGCTGGCCGGTGTCGGCGTGGGCTTGGGCATCGGCCAGACGGAACACACCTGGCTGCTGGCCATCGCGCTTCTCTCATCGCTGGTCGTCAGCGCGTGGAGAAGCGTTCGCACTCGTCGGGTGTGGCCCATTCTGTTTGCCGCGCTCGGCTCCACTCTGGTGTTGCTCGGTCACCTCGCTGGAGACCTGCATGTTGTAGAGTGGCTGGGTGTGCTGACCTTGCTCGCATCGGGGCTGGCAGAACAGTTTTGGCTGCGTCGCATGAGCGCGCCAGTGCGTACGTTGGAAGCTGGCAGCGAGGTCTGACGCTCACACTGGGCACGGAGAGGACAACTGGAACGGGTTTACCCGTCTGGGGGCGGCACAGACGTCGTGCTGGAGCACGGTCTCGACCGCAGCTGGCTCGGCAACCTTGCGGCGTTCGGCGAAGAGACGACGGCGAGTCTGCTCGGGGGAACACGCGCGTGTGCTGTCTGCTGGACCTGGCGACATCGTGCTGCTCGAGGGGGAGCGCTGGCCGGTCAACGAAGGCGGAGGTGCATCGCTCGCCTGCTGCGTCTTCAGACGCGCCTCGGCTGATGCTCACGCTCGACCCGCTGAGACACCGAGCGTAGCGGGTCAGCAGCGGTCAGTTCTCGGCGCTGACCTCCCACGGCACATACGCGCCGAGGCTCGTCCAACCGACTGGTCCGCGCGCCATCTCTTCGTCGTCGAGCAAGCAGGCATCGAAGGCGGCGCGCAGCGCGGGCTCATTCATGTCGATGCCAATCATCACGATCTCTTGCCGCCGGTCGCCCCAGGGTTCGCGCCAGTCGGACGCGATCTCCGCCAACGTCTCAGGCTCCGTTGGCCAGGCGTCCTTTTGGACCGACGCCCACCAGTAGCCGGCTTGCTCCACGCTGCACATCGCGCCGGCCTGCGACCAGCTGCCCACGGCGTTGGTCTTGGAGGCCAGCCAGAAGAACCCCTTGGAGCGCAGCACGCCGCTCCACTCCGAGGCGAACAACGCCTGTAGTCGCTCGGGGTGGAACGGGCGGCGCGCCCGGTAGACGAAGCTCGCGACGCCAAACTCCAGCGTCTCCGGCGTGTGCTGTCCTGCCAGCTCGCGCGCCCAGCCGGCGTAGAGCGCCGCTTTTTCTGAGTCGAACAGCCGGGTGCCGACCACGTGATCGAGCACCACCCGGCCTCGCTGCGCATGGACGATGCGCGCCTCGGGGTTGAGCGCGCGCAGGATGGTCTGCAAGCGAGGCAGCTCTTCGGGCGACACCAGATCGCTCTTGGAGATTACCAGCACGTTGGCGAACTCAACTTGCTCCACCAGCAAGTGCGCAATCGTGCGTGCGTCGTCGTCGCCGAGCGAGATGCCGCGCTCGCTCAGGTCTTCGTGCGAGCCCACCTCACGCATGAAATTGAGGGCGTCGACCACGGTGACCATGGTGTCGAGGCGCGCCACGTCGGACAGACTGAAGCCCTGCTCGTCGCGGAACGAGAAGGTGGCAGCGATCGGCAGCGGCTCAGAGATGCCGGTCGACTCGATCAAAAGATGGTCGAAGCGCCCTTCCTTGGCGAGCCGCGTCACTTCGATCAGCAGGTCTTCGCGCAGTGTGCAGCAAATGCAGCCGTTGGACATCTCCACCAGCTTCTCCTCGCTGCGGTCGAGCGACGCTCCCCCTTTCTTGACCAGCTGTGCATCGACGTTGACCTCGCTCATATCGTTGACGATCACCGCCACGCGCAGGCCGTCGCGGTTGTTCAAGACGTGGTTGAGTAGAGTCGTGTTTACGGCCCCGCGGAAGCCGCTCAAGACGGTGACTGGAAGATGGTTCATCGACATTCCCCTCGCGCTTTTTCAAATGAGAACTCAAGCGACTTTCCAGAAAATCACGTTCCCGCTCGCATCGGCCCCGATGATTCCCTCATGCCGTGGATGCCAGACGACGGCCGTCACCTCGTCTTCCAGAAAGCCGAAGCGGATCGGCTTCGACCCGCGGTTCGGCTCCCACAAGAGCACGGACGTGTCCTGGCTGCCGCTCGCCAGGACTCCTTTGCGTGGACTAAAAGAGAGCCTCGTGCAGAGCCCGTTGTGACCCTCGAGCTCCATGGGTCGCGTCCCCTCTGGACCAGCGCCACCGAAATCCCAAACCGTGATTGCGGCATCGCCGGCGGTTGCGAGCAATCGTGAGTGAGAGTCCCAGGCGAGCGCGCGCGTCTTGAAGCGATAACCGCTCATCGCGGCATCCTGGCCGGTGTTCAGCCGCCAAAAGTGCACGGAGCTGTCTTGGCTCGCGCACGCGATGACCTTGCCATCCGGACTCCACGCCATCGAGATCAGCGACCCTTTGAAGGCGAGCTTGCGTGCACTGCCGGCTTCCGCGACGGTCCAGACGTGCACGCCGCCATAGCCGGTCGCGGCGAGCTCACGCCCGGTGCGGTTCCAGCCGATCGCCGTGACCGTGCTGGGCAGGGCAGGAGTTTCTAGCACCGACTCACCGGTGCGTGTGAACACGCGGACCGCACGACCCGAGGCGATCGCAATGCTTTGAGAATCGGGAGCCCACGCGACGTGCTCGACCCAGCTACCCACGCCCGGCAGCGCACAGACGAAAGCACCAGACGCGCTGTAAATGCGCGCACTGCCATCGTGGCCGCAGGTGGCGACGAGCCTTCCGTCAGATGCGAACGCGACCTGCAGTACGCCGTCGGGGTGCGCGGGCGCGCTCCAGCAAGCCGCGCCAGACGCGAGATCAGCGACGACCAGCTGGCCGGCCCCGTTGCCGAGTGCGCAGAGCCGGCCGTCAGAGGAGATGTTCACGGACGTCACGTAGTCGCCGGCGTCGAGCCGCCAAAGCTCAGCAAGCTCGGTCTTCGCTCGCGGTGGTGTTGCGGTCACGCCAGGCATCGCTCGAACCCTCGCGTAAGCGCCGTGCGATCGAGGCGTCGGCCGATGAAGACGAGGTCGCTCGCTCGCTTCTCGTCGACGCCCCAGGCACGGTCTTCGTTGCTGTCGAAGAGCATGTGCACTCCTTGGAAGACGAGCCGGTTGGCCGAGTCACGCACGTTCAGGATGCCCTTCATGCGGAAGATGTCTGCGCCGTGCTCGCGGAGCAGCTCCGACATCCAGGCATCAAGTCGCTGCCCGTCGAGCTCGCCTTCCAGGTGGATCCCCACGGAGCTCACCTCAGCGTCATGGGTATGACCCGCAGCAAACTCCGTCTCGGCAAGCGCGTGGATCGCGGCACCGGCCTGCCTCAGTTCGAGCTCGAACTCTCTGGGCAGGTGCTGGGTGAAGACACCAACCCGGCCTGGTCGCGGTGAGCGCAGCGTAAACAGCAGCGGCGCGCCCTCCGTCAGGTCAAGTACAGCCGGCTGAGTCGCGCCGACCTCGACTGTATCGCGAGGTCGCACGGACGCCTCGGGCAGCGACCAAACGCGCATCGCACGTTCGGAGGGGCCGCGCTCTCCGGCGTCCTCCTGAGCATCCAGATATTGGCTGACGACCTTCAGTGTCGGGTCCGGTCCGGGCTGCAATGCCAGCTCGTAAGCGCCTTCGCCTAACTCGAAGGTGCCGGCCCACTCGAACGGATACTCTGGCTGTAGTAAGCTG
>JBEGTL010000432.1:0-7129 GCA_041179425.1 Pseudomonadota bacterium
CCGCCGCAGGCCAACTCATCGCCCGAAGCCCGGGCCTCCTCGGGTCCACGTGTCGAAGCCGAGCGCGCGTGGGTAAAGCGAGTCGCCGAGGCTAGAAGCAAACCACCCGAGGGGATCGAGCACAGCGCTCCCCGCGGCGTCGAGACCCGAAGGGTGGTGACCGTCAGCGTCGGAAGCGACTGGACCATGGACAGGTCTCTCGCCGAACCAAAGCCAGATGCGGACCTGCAGAGACTCTGCGATCACATCGAGGACCTGCCTTCGCTCTGCAATCAGTTCAGTGCTGCCGCCGCCACCGAGTGTTTTGTTTTGGGAGTCACGAGCAGACCCGAGCACCGTCGCCTCAAAGCACGCTTGGCCGCACGCCTCTCGTGGCTGTTCGCGCAGAACGAGCACGCGCGCATCTTACTCGTGGAAGTCGACCTCAATCACCCGAGCATCGACGGGGTGATGCGGATCGTGATGCCGCCCGGGGCAGGCTTCTCACTGCAGCTTCAAGGTCAGCTCGACAAGGTCGACCGGGTCCCACCATGGACGGTGGTTCGCTGCACGCCCCAGCTGAGTGTTCTCGCGGAAGGTCGGCTACGAACGCCGAGCATGGCCTACTACCCACACTTCCCAGCCGCACTCGCGTCGCTTCGACCCCACTACGACGTGATCGTCGCGCACGGACCCGCGATCGAAAATGCCCAGACCGCCTCCGCGTTCGAAGACCTGGTCGATGGCATCGTGTTCGCGGTCCCGCCGGATATGTCGGAGTCCGACGCGCAGGCCGCTGGGTCGAAGTGGTTCAAGAGCCCGGTCTTGGCGGTCGCGGCCTTGCGTGGAAATAGCCCGCCCTGAGTCAGGCTGTTTGTGTCGAGCGTGTTGCTGGGCCGGAGCGCGATTTGCGCGAATGTTAACTTCTACGGAGTCGTCTCGGTGTGCCTGGCGGTAGCATCGTAACCGTTGCTACTAGTCACCAGTCTGCTCCGCCTTACTACCGAGAACCTTTCTGGAAGGGACTGGAACGAGTCTACGAACTCGGCTACATGCGCTGTGTTGTATGCGTCCCTCTCTTGGCATCGATCTGGGCACCACGACCAGTGTCGCGGCGGTGAATGCTCAAGTGCTCCCGTTGGATGAGGCTGGTTCGGGCTCGCCGCTCTTGCCGTCGATCGTCTCCTTCCTGCCAGAAGGGGGCGCTTCGATCGGCACGGAGGCGCGTCAACGCAAGCCGCTCGATCCAAAGAACACCGTGTACGCCTCGAAGCGTCTCATGGGGGAGAGCTTCAGCTCGGATGCGGTGCGGCGCTTTCGGCAGCAGTACCCGCATCAGCTCGAGCCTCGCGACGACGGCGGCGTGCAGTTCGTGACACGCGCTGGCCAGGTCAGTCCGTCAGACGTAAGCGCGCTACTCGTCTCGCACTTGTGCAAGCGCGCGACGGGACGCCCGGAGGAGACCACGACAGTCGTCACGGTGCCCTCGGCATTTCATGAGTCCGCACGGCGCGCGACCGTCGACGCGATTCGAGAGACCGGCATCACCCACCTGCGACTGCTCGAAGAGCCGGTCGCCACCGCGGTCGCCTATCTGCATCGTGCGAACCTTCGTTATGCGGCCGTCTACGACCTGGGCGGCGGTACGTTCGACTTTGCGCTCCTCGACTGCTCTCGTTTTCCGTTTCGGGTCTTGGCGCACGGAGGCGACCGCCATCTGGGCGGAGACGACATCGACAGCGCGCTCGCTGCCATGGTAGCCGACCGTGTGCTGGAGGAGACGGGCTGGGATCTACGTGCCGACCCCGTCACGTACGCCCGCCTCACGATGGCGTGCGAACAGTGCAAGTGTGCGCTCTCCTCCAAAGAGCGGGCCGTCTTGGAGCTCGCGCAGCTCGAGGCCTCGGTGCCACCGCCCATGGCGCGCTTCGTGATCGATCGGCAGGCGCTGGAGAACACCGCCAGGCCGCTCATTCAGCGCACCTTCAGCATTTGTGATCAGGCACTGTCGAGCGCGGGGATGAAGGCGCGCGACGTCCAGGCGGTGTTCATGGCCGGGGGCAGTACCCGCCTACCCATGCTGGAGCCCATGGTCAGCGGGTACTTCGGTCGTCGGCCGCGCAGCGACCTGAACCCCGAGCACGTGGTCGCCCTCGGCGCGAGTATGGTGGCCGCTCGGTCAGAGCTTTGGCCGCTGCTGATTCCAGACTGACCGCCTCGTCACAGAGGAGATGACCGTCTCTCCTCTGGGCCTTCCCAGGGGCCGCGTGGGCAGGCGTTCCCTTGATGGGCGCGCCCAGGTCTGATACTCCGCCGCGGTCATGACGTTGCCGATCACGATCGCGGTGCCCAAGGGGCGAGTCCTCAAGTCGCTCGCCAAACGTTTTGCGCGCGCCGGGGTCGAGCCCTCCGTGCTGCTCGACGACGATCGCCGACTGGTGCGCACGTCTCACGACGGAAGTGTCCGTTTTTTGCTGCTCAAGCCTGACGATGTGCCGACCTACGTGGAGTACGGCGCTGCCGACCTGGGCATCGTCGGTCGCGACATCCTGCTCGAGCGAGAGTACGACCTCTACGTGCCGCTGGACCTCGGCATCGGCCGCTGCAAGATGTCGGTGTGTGGCCTGGCCGGCAAGCCGCCCAGCGCCGATCAGCTCAGACCCCTGCGTGTGGCCACCAAGTTCGTCAACATCGCCACGCGCTACTACCGCGAGCAGCGCCGTCAGGTCGAGGTGATCTACGTAGGTGGCTCGGTCGAGCTGGCACCCATCACGGGCCTTGCCGACGTGATCGTGGACTTGGTCGAGACCGGTGAGACGCTCCGCCAAAACGGCCTCGAGGTGTTCGAGGACGTCGCGGACATCTCGTCGGTGGTGATCGCCAACGTCGCCGCCTTCAAGCTCGCACGCGAGCCCATCCGCCGGCTGCTGGCGGCCCTGGCCGAAGACGCGCCAGCAGGCTGACTAGAGATGGACCAGACAGGCGGTTCGCCTCTCTATAGGCGTTTGCGGAACTTTACTTCGATCTCCAAGAAGCCAGCGCGCGCGTGCGCCTTGCGCGCTCCCTCGTTGAACGCCCAGGTCCCGCTCTCGGCCACCTGACAGCCGTCGCGTCGGAAGGTCTCGAGGAGCGTGTCGAGGAGCAGGCGCCCGGTCCCTCTGCCGCGCTCTTCTTTGGCCACGAACCAGTCTTCGACCACGCCCTTGCGCGTGAGGACACGGCGTGGATCGACCTCGACATGGCCCGTCACGTAGCCCACGGCGTGACCGTCGCGCTCGGCGAGCAGCACACGCGTGTCGCGCCCGGCGAGCAGCCCCTCGACATCGTCGCGAAGGGTGCCCTCGAGATCCTTGTAGGCGAGCAGCGGCACGATGTCCGGCCGCGCGAGCTCATCGCGATGTTTGACGTACAGGTCCTTGTGGAATCGCAGCACCACGGTGTAGTCCGCACGGGTCGCGGCGCGAATGACGACAGCTTGGGTCACGGCGCCCAGCCTACCACGCAGCGGCGTGCTGCAAAGAGCGGCCGCGTCGAGCGCGGCACGCTGCGCACCAGCCGCCGAGAGTGGCTGGTGCGCAGCGTCGTCGCGCCATGGGGCGTCAGCGCGCGGCCTCCGTCAGTGTGATCAACGGACGCAGCTGCTTGAGCAGCGCACGTCCGATGCCGCGGATCTGAAGCAGCTGCGAGATGCTTCGAAAGCGGCCGTGGGCACTGCGGTAGGCGAGGATGGCGCGTGCGCGCGCAGGCCCAATGCCCGGGAGGTCGAGCAGCGCGCTCTCGTCGGCGGTGTTGAGATCGACGGCCTTGCCCACCGCTGCCGCCTCGTCGAAGGGATTGTCGGCGAGCTCTGGGCAGTCGGGGCGGGCGCCTCTGCGCGCTGCCGCGGTGGTGGGCTCGTCGTGTGCGACGCCGGGCTCTGAGGCGCGGGCGTCGTTCGGCTCGGCCCGTACCGGGAGCGTGAACAACAACCAGACACCTGCACACATACCGAGCGCGGCGGCGGCGTGCCGTGTGCCGAGCCAGGTCATACGGCGACCCCCGCCGTCGTGCGCCGCGGGTGGCTTCGATCGCGCGGCAGGTAGCGCCGAATCTCGAGCTTGCCGTTGATGGGCATGGCGTCTAGCTGAACCGTCAGACTGTCGTCGTCGTTGTGTTGTCCGGAGCCTATACGCAGGCGGATCTCTGCCCCCTCCGCACTACGAATCACGGTGTAGACGGCTAACATCTCTCGCGCGCTGGTCTGCATGCTGGACTCCTTCGTTTGCTCGACGTGGCGAAACCTGGCTCGGCACTCGCAGCTCGCGTACCGCTCCCGAGTCGTGAAGTTTCACGGCGCGCGTGCCCGTCAGCTGGCGGTGCCGACGGCCCACCGCCGGCGCTCGCCAGAAGCCTCCATCGCTTCGTCACACGCGCTTGAGCGTTTCCGCGTCGCCGTGGCACGATGGCGAAACCATGAAGCTCTCTCTCTCTCAAGGCGATCTGGCGAGCGTCGACGTCGACCTGCTGATCGTGCCGATTCCGGGGCCCGACTTCGCGGCAGACCCCACGTTCAAGCAGCTCGATGGCGCGCTCTCGGGCGAGCTCGTGCGCATTGCCAAGCTCGAAGACTTCGCCGGCAAGAAGGGGCAGGCCTTCCAGCTGCACACCTTCGGCAAGCTCAAGGCTCGCAAGCTGCGCATCGTCGCCGTCAGCAAGAACAAGCAGCCCGTCGTCGACGACTACCGCGTGTTCGCCACCAACGTGGCGCGCTCGGTGCGCGACTACAAGAGCTTCGCGGTCTACGCGCCGCTCGAGGCCGAGCTGCTGCACGCGCTGGCCGAGGGATTTTTGCTCGGCTACTACCGCTACACCGAGTTCCTCACCGGCCCGCGCAAACCCAAGCCGGTCAGCGTGCGCGGCCTGCTGATCACACGCGACAAGCCCGACGCCAGCGTGCGCGCGGCGCTGGCCGACGCGGTCATCGTCGCAGACGCCGTCAACTTGTGCCGCGACATGGTCAACGCGCCACCCAACCAGATGACGGCCAGCGCGGTGGCCAACGAGGCACGCCGCGTCGCACGCGAGTCGGGCATCCGCTGCACCGTGTGGGGCAACGCGGAGATCGCACGGCGCGGCATGACCTTGCTCGGCGCCGTCAACGCAGGGAGCGACGAAGAGGCACGCTTCATTCACCTCAGCTACGTGCCCCGCGTCCGCAAGAAGCTGCCGCGCGTGGTGTTCGTGGGCAAGGGCCTGACGTTCGACTCCGGTGGCCTGAGTATCAAGCCCGCCAAGTCGATGGAGACCATGAAGTGCGACATGGCGGGGGGTGCGGCCACCATCGCCATCGTCGCGGCCGCCGCCAAGCTCAAGCTCCCCGTCGAGGTGCACGGCATCGTCCCGTCCACCGACAACCTCATCAACGGCAGCGCCATGAAGCCGGGCGACATCTACCGCACGCTCGACGGAAAGACGGTCGAGGTGCTCAACACCGACGCGGAGGGCCGACTCATCTTGGCCGACGCACTCACCTACGCGCGCGGACTCAAGCCGACGGTGCTGGTCGACCACGCGACGCTCACGGGCGCGGTGATGGTCGCGCTCGGCCAGTGGCGCGCCGGTCTGTACGCGACCGAAGACGCGCTCCGCGACCGCTACCTCGAGGCGGCCAAGCGCTCGGGCGAGCCGTTCTGGCCGCTACCGCTCGATGAGGACATCAAAGAGACCATCAAGAGTCCGATCGCGGACATCAAGAACACCGGAGACGGCTACGGCGGCAGCATCGCGGCGGCGCTCTTTCTGCGCGAGTTCGTCGGCGATGCGCCGTGGATTCATCTCGATATCGCGGGCCCCGCGTTCTTGTCGTCGCCGCACGGGGTGTCCCCCAAAGGTGGCACCGGGTTCGGCGTACGGACCGCACTCGAGTTCATCAAGAGCTACATCGGTCAGGTCGTGGAGTAACCCAGATAGCCTGTCCCATCTTGCGACGGAGCGGCCGCTAAAGCCGCGCGCTTTGGCCTGGCGCAAGGCCATTCTTGCGCCGCGTGGCGTTTTTACAGTCCGGTGCACGCGCCGGAAATGCATCGCGGATAGAAGCGGCAGAGATGCCTCCTACCACGATGGTTTCCGCCGAGCCTGAGTCTCTCGAGATCGCTCCATCGCGTACGGCGCTGGTGGTGATCGACATGCAACGCGACTTCCTGGAGCCGGGTGGCTTCGGGGAGACGCTGGGCAACGACGTCTCGCTCCTCGCCAAGGTGATCAAGCCGCTCGGCGCGCTCATGAACGCAGCGCGTCGTACCGGCATGCTCGTCATTCACACGCGCGAGGGCCATCGTCCCGACCTGTCCGACGCACCGCGCGCCAAGGTGGAGCGCGGGCTGCCCAGCATGCGCATCGGAGCGCCGGGGCCGATGGGCCGCATCCTGATCCGCGGCGAGCCGGGACACGACATCATCCCGGCGCTCTATCCCGAGCCCGGCGAGCCGGTGATCGACAAGCCGGGCAAGGGCGCGTTCTACGCGACGGACCTCCACTCGATCCTACAAAACCGTCAGATCGAGACCTTGATCGTGTGCGGGGTGACCACCGAGGTCTGCGTGCACACGACCGTGCGTGAGGCCAACGACCGCGGCTTTCGCTGCATCGTGCCTGCGGACTGCTGCGGATCTTACTTTCCCGAGTTCCACGAGATGGGGCTGCGCATGATCAAGGCACAGGGCGGCATCTTTGGCTGGGTCTCCGACTCGGAGCGCGTGATGGCTGCGCTGGGCTGAGGCCGAGGGAGATGTCGATCGCGTCGCGACTCCGTTCGCGCCGCCCGAGGGCGTGGTTGAACAAAACAAAAAGGGGACCGAGGCATGACGACGACCGCTAGTAAGCCTGCGCTCTGGACACCGGGTGATTGGAACGCGTTCTTCGGCTTCGGGACCAACATCTTGGTCAACCTACTGGTGCTGACCGGACTGTTGCGCTTCGTCCTCAAGATGCCGGACGACATCGTCTTCGGTCGCATCCTGCCGGCCACCGGCCTGATGATGCTGCTGAGCACGCTGTACTACGCACGCCTCGCCTACAAGCTGGCAGAGAGCACCGGCCGCACCGACGTCTGTGCGCTACCTTCGGGCATCAGTGTGCCGCACATGTTCGTGGTGGTGTTCGTCATCATGCT
>JBEGTL010000433.1:0-7108 GCA_041179425.1 Pseudomonadota bacterium
CGCCCGAGATTCGTTGCTCCGTACCTGCTTTCGTGCGACTTCCAAGAGCACATGCTGAGTCGAGCGTCGCTGGCGATCGCCGTCGTCCTGTTGGCAGCCTTTCTCTACGTGGAGAGTCGGCCCAGCCGGTACGAGGTCGCGCGCTCGTTGGCCGTGACTGCTGCGCCCGAGCTCGTGTACGGCCAGCTCGAAGACCTGCGGCAGTTTCCTCGCTGGTCGCCCTGGGACGCACGCGATCCCAACCTGCAGCGCACGTTCGAGGGGCCGCAGCGCGGACCTGGCGCCCGCCTGCACTGGCGTGGCAACCGAGAGCTCGGCACGGGCACCATGAGCATCACGCAGGCCTCCCCGCCTTCGGGCCTGCGCTACCTGATGGTGCTCGAGCGACCGTGGCGGGCCACCATCGCAAACGACCTGCGCGTCGTGCGGGCGACGACAGGTGCGACGGTGACCTGGACCGTCAGCGGCGAGCTCGGGTTTTGGGCCAAGCTCTTCACGCTGTTCGACGCGCCCGACCGCCGCGTCGGCAAAGACCTCGAGGTCGGCCTCGCCAAGCTCAAAGCCTTGGTCGAGGACGCCTCCGCCAGGTCTTCAGCGCGCTAACCGCCCGCAGGCGTGCTTCTACCCCTACAGGCTGGTGGCGCCGAAGGTGTCGCAGCCCTCGATGGTGCCCTGCTCGTAGCCACGCTTGAACCAGCGCTGGCGTTGTGCCGACGAGCCGTGGGTCCAGCTCTCCGGCGTCACGGTCCCCGACGACTGCTGCTGCAGACGATCGTCGCCGATGGCCGCGGCCGCCTTGAGGGCTTCGTCGATGTCGCCAGCTTCGAGCAGATCGCGCTTTTCTGACGCACGCGCCCATGCCCCAGCGAGGCAATCTGCTTGCAGCTCGAGGCGAACCGAGAGCGCGTCGGCGCCCGTCTGTTCGCCGCGCGCGGCCTGCGACACCTTTTTGTCGAGCCCCAACAAATGCTGCACGTGGTGCCCGACTTCGTGCGCGATCACGTAGGCCTGGGCAAAGTCGCCGGGAGCACCAAAACGCTGCTTGAGCTCGCGGTAAAAGCTCAGGTCGATGTACACCTTCTGGTCGACTGGACAGTAGAAGGGGCCCATCTCGGCAGCACCGGTGCCACAGCCTGAGCGTGTGCGCCCATCGAAGATGACCAGCGAGGCTTCGCGGTAGCGCTGGTTGCCGCCGGCAAACGCCTCGGTCCAGGTCTTCTGTACGTCGTCGAGCACGAAGCCCACGAAGTCGCTGCCATCACTGCCGTTTTGGGTGGCTGTCGCGCGTTGGCCATTCGCCGCGGGCGCCGACGAGCCGCCGCCGTTGAGCAGACCACTGCCAAAGAACATGATGGCGCCACCGATCAACAGGCCAGGCAGCCCGAACAGCTTGAACAACCACGCGAGCATGCCGATGCCCCCGAGGGACATCCCGCCGCCACCGCCGCTTGCACCACGCCGATCTTCGACGTTGTCGCTCTTATATCCGGGGGTCCACTTCATGACTGCAGTGTGGGAGCACACAGCGTGCCAGTCGAGCCGCGAAATCGAGCTTCGACCCCACTGACCCCTCGCTCATCAAAGGACGAACCTGACGGTGCGCTGGCTGCACTCGGCCTCGTCCGGGGGCTCCCACATGTCACTCGCCAGCTCGAAGATGTGTGGGGGGACTTCCATAGAGAAGGTCGGGCCCTGCTGCTGGTTGCGGGACAGCACGCGTGCGCGGCGCAGGTCGCGCGGGCCGTCGAGCACGTAGACCGTCAGCGGGTAACCGTTGGTGTCCACGAGTTCGTAAAATCGCTCGCGCTCGCTGCGCTGGATGAGGCCGATCTCGAGCACTACGGAGGTGCCGAGATCCATGGCGCGCTCGGTGAGCTTCCAGATCAGATCGGTGCAGCGCGCGGTGCGCTCGATGTACCACTCGAGCCCGCCGCCCAGAGGCCGATCGGCGCTGAACAGGTCGGCCATCCACTCGTCGAGGTTGAGGCGCAGCGCGCGGTGCTGTTGCTCGAGCGTGAGCGCGAACGTGGACTTGCCCGCACCCACGGGTCCCACCACCAAGTGCAGCATCGCCATGCGGCGACTTTCCTCCGCAGGCCCCGACGCCGTCAAGCCACGTCCGTGCCGGCGTCCGCAACAGAAGCTGCCAAGAAGCGCACGATCTGAGGGTACACCGCAGGATGGTTGGTGAGCGCCACATGGTGCACCCCCTCGAGTACGTGACCCATGTGAAAGGGCAGGTGGCGTGTCTCGTCACGGTGACGTCCGGTGGCGCTGGGCAGCTGCACCAACAGGTCGCCGAGCAGCTCGCCCACTCTGCCGGACGCGGGCTTGAGATGTGCGGCGACGTACCCGTACACCACGCCCTCGACGAAGGCGGCGTGCTTACTCGTATCGGTGAAGAAGGTGTCGGGGTCGCCGCCTAGCCAGTCTTCGTCGAGCACGGACCCAAAGCGCAGATCTTTGACGCCGGCGCTGCGTGCGTTGAGCAGCTTGGCGGGCACCTGTGTCCCGGCCACGTCGAAAAAGCCGAGCACCGATGCGAGCACGTTGCTCGCGCGCTCGAGCGGGGCGCCGAAGTGCGGCGAGCCAATACACAGCACGTGCGAGAGCCGCCCTATCCACGTGTGCTCGAGCGCCTTGCCGTAGTGGGCTGCGCTGCGCGCGACCAGGCCACCCATGCTGTGCCCGATCAGCGCGAGCTCGGTCAGCGGCACCGGGTAGACCAGCAAAAGCGCCTCGAGCAGGAGCGCGAGCGCGCGGCCGTTCTGAGAGATGTGCAGACCGGTGTTGTAACGAATGTAGAGTGAGGTGTAGCCGTGCTCTTGCGACAGCTGTCGACCAAAGCTGACTTCTTCGCCGCTGGCCGGGTCGTGCTCGCGCCAGATGGAGTCGGAGCAACCTAGGCCGTGCACGAACACGCACACCTTACTCTTTGCGTCGGCCAGCTGCAGCGACAGCTCGGCGGGCGACACGTCGCGACCTTCCCAGCGCAGAGACAGCTTGATGGAGAGGCCATTGTCTCGGGCCTCGAGAAAGTCTCCGGCCACTGCGTTGAGCACACTCTCCGCGCGGTCGGTCCACTCGCTGACTGTTCTGCCGAGGGGTGTGTGTTCGATGGGCAGCTCGGGCGGCAGCACGGCTTCTGCCAGCTTGTAGCCGACGTCGGAGATCGCCTGCACCGTGCGGTTGGTCGCGCGGATGCGCTCGAACACCAGCTTGGCGATCGCGCTGCGCGGGCGGTCGACCGCGCGTGCGACGGCACCCAGCGACTCACTGAGCTCCATGACGGCGATCGGCTTGCGCGCCGCCGCGTCGTGCGTCTCTTCGACCAGGTCGGTGGTCTTCTCGATGGCATCGTGGACGAAGTCACGCAGACCCAGCAGGCGTCGCATGGGTCAACCTTGCAGCGCGCGACAAGCGCAGGCAAACGGCGGGCGACTGGTGGGCTCGCTCGCATCGCTCTCTTCGTTGGCGCGCTCCACCGCGCTCGCTGGCGTTGTTCGTGGGCGGTCGGCTCGCTACGCTGTCTGTCGTGTGTGGTCGCTTTTACCAAGATCTGCTCGAAGAAGACCTTCAAGAGTACTTCGCGGTCGAGGCCAATCAGGCCCTGGCCCGAGACGTCCTCGTGCCTCGCTTCAACATCGGTCCGGGCCAGCAGATCGTGGTCGTGCGCCGTGACAAGCAGCACGACAAGCGCTCGCTCGACGCGCTGCACTGGGGCCTCATCCCGCACTTTGCCAAGGACAAAAAGGGCGCCTCCCGCTGCATCAACGCGCGTGCCGAGACGGTCGACAAGACGCCCACGTACCGCACCGCCTTTCAAAAGCGTCGCTGCCTGGTCGTGGCGCACGGTTTTTACGAGTGGCAGGCGCTGGGCCCCAAACTCAAGCAGCCGTACGCGATCGCCAAGGTCGACCGCGGCCCGCTCGCGCTGGCGGGGCTGTGGGAAAACTGGCTCGACGAGAGCACCGGCGAGTGGCTGCGCTCGGTGACCATCGTGACCACCGAAGCCAACGACACCCTGCGCGCGCTGCACGACCGCATGCCGGTGGTGCTGGAGCAGCAGCACTTCGCCGCGTGGCTGGGCGAACAGCCGACCTCGCCCGACGCGCTCAAAGCGCAGCTCGTGCCTTCTTCGCAGGCGTTCGAGCTGTGGCCGGTCGACCCGCGCATGAATCGTACAGTGGTCGAAGACGCAGACATCTTGCGGCCGGTGGTGCTGCCCCATGCGCAGCAAGCGGAGAAACTTCCGCGAAATCCAGCTTGATTCGTCGCTATCGCGCCCCAGGTCGCGCTTCGACACGTCTTTTCAGATTCTTGTAAGCCCAAGGCAGGCGTGCCATACGGCTCTTGAATGACGTTGTCGGTCCGCTCTCTGACGCTGTCTCGGCTCGCTCTCTGCTGCTGCCTCACGCTCGGCCTGAGCTTGGGCGGGTGCAAGAAGCGCCCTGACGAGAGCGGGACGGGGCCCGTCGTGGTGGGCGCCTACTTGTCGATGACGGGCTCCATGGCGACCTTCGGCGAGAGCAGCAAGCGGGGCGCCGAGATCGCGGTCGAAGAGGCCAATGCCCACGGCGGCGTGCTCGGTCGCAAGGTGTCGCTGGTGGTGGTCGACGACCAGGGCAAGGCCGAAGAGGTCGGCAACGCGGTGCTGCGGCTCATCGACGTGGACGGCGCGGTGGCCATCATGGGCGAGGTCGCGTCCACGCTGTCGCTGGTGGCCGGGCGCATCGCGCAGCGGCGCAAGGTGCCCATGGTGTCGCCCTCCAGCACCAACACCCAGGTCACCATGGTGGGCGACTACGTGTTTCGGGTGTGCTTTCTCGACCCGTTCCAGGGCTACGCCATGGCCCGCTTTGCGCGCGACAGGCTCAAGATCAGTAAGGTCGCGATCCTGAAAGACGTGCGCAACGACTACTCGATAGGGTTGGCCGACGCGTTCAAAAAGGCCTTTACGCGCCTCGGCGGCACCATCACCGACATCGAGAGCTACAGCGCGGGCGACACCGAGTTCTCTGCGCAGCTGACCAAGATCAAGCCCGGTGCGCCCGAGGGCTTGTACGTGCCGGGCTACTACACCGAGGTCGGCGGCGTGGCGCGCCAGGCGCGGCGGCTCGGCATCGAGGCTCCGCTGATGGGCGGCGACGGCTGGGAGAGCCCCGAGCTGCTCAAGATCGGAGGCGCCGACATCGTGGGCAGCTACTACACCAACCACTTCGCGCACGACGTCCCCAGCGCGCGCGCCAAACAGTTCATCTCGGCGTACGGCGCCAAGTACAACGAGGCCGCGCCCGCGCTCGCGGCGCTCGGCTACGACGCGACCCTGGCCATCCTCGACGCCGTGCGCCGCGCGGGCAGCACCAACCCCAAGGCCGTGCGCGATGCGCTGGCCACCACCACCGAGCTCGACGCAGTCACAGGCAAGCTCACGCTCGACGCGAATCGTAACCCGGTGAAGCCGGCCGTCGTGGTACGAGTGACCGAGGCCGGTGAGGTGTTCGAGGCCGAAATTCCCCCCGAATGATCGCAACTTTTTTTCAGCAGCTGGTCAACGGTCTCTCCATCGGCTCGGTCTATGCGCTGATCGCGCTGGGCTACACCATGGTCTACGGCGTGCTGCGGTTGATCAACTTCGCCCACAGCGAAGTGTTCATGATGGGCGCGTTCGCGGGCTACTACAGCGCGCTGTTTTTGGGCTTCGATCCCGCGCACCCGGGCGCATTCGGCCTGTTTCGTGCGGGCCTCGTGCTGGTGTTCGCCATGGTGGCTTGTGCCCTGCTCGGCCTCACCATCGAGCGCCTCGCCTATCGGCCGCTGCGCTCGGCGCGCCGGCTGACGCCGCTCATCACGGCCATCGGCGTCAGCATCCTGCTGCAAAACGTGGGCATCTTGTTGTTTGGCGCCAACCCGCGGCCGTTCCCGATGATCGTGCCCGAGACGCGCTACCAGGTGGGCGGCGTGGTGCTCACCAACATCAAGCTGCTCATCTTCGGGGTCAGCGCGGTGCTCATGGTGGTGCTCTCGTACCTCGTGCAAAAGACCTGGACCGGCAAGGCCATGCGCGCCGTGTCCGTCAATCTCAACGCGGCCAAGCTGATGGGCATCTCCGTCAACCGCATCATCGCCTTCACGTTCGTGGTGGGGTCGGCGCTCGCGGCTACCGGCGGCATCTTGTTTGGGCTCGACCAGGCCAAGATCGAGCCGTTGATGGGCGTGCTGGTGGGCCTCAAGGCGTTCGTGGCGGCGGTGCTGGGTGGCATCGGCAACATCGCGGGCGCGGCGGCCGGCGGTTTGCTCATCGGCGTCGCCGAGCAGCTGACGGCGGGCTACGTGTCTGCAGACTATCGAGACGCGATCACGTTCGCGATCCTGATCGGCGTGCTGCTCGTGAAGCCCGAGGGGTTGTTCGGGAGCTCCAAGATCGAGAAGGTGTAGCGGCATGCTTTGGCTCAAACGGCTCGCTCTGACGGTCTTGATCCTGGGCACGTTCTACGGCCTGGGTCGCGCGCTCGAGGACAACGTCATCGAGTACGTGCTGCGCATCATCTTGTTGTGCGGCATCAACGCCATCCTCGCGGTGGGTCTCAACCTCATCAACGGCACCACCGGTCAGTTCTCGATCGGGCACGCGGGCTTCATGGCAGTCGGCGCGTACACCACGGCGGCCACCGTGATGTTCCTCGAAGGCGCGCTGTTTCCCGGGCAGACCGAGCTCGCACTGCCGCAGATCGCGCTGGTGTTCGTGCCGGCCTTGGTGCTCGGCGCGGTGGCCGCAGCGCTCGCAGGGCTGCTCGTGGGCGTACCCAGCTTACGGCTGCGCGGCGACTACCTGGCCATCGTCACGCTCGGCTTCGGCGAGATCATCCGCCTCGTCTACAACAACTCGGCGCGTTTTGGCGGCGCCACCGGTTACTCCGGGGGGCGCCCGCTCGGCCTGCCCATCTACACCAACTTTTTTTGGGTCGCGAGCATCGGCGTGCTGGTGGTGGTGCTGATCGGCAACCTTACCTACTCGAGCTACGGACGCGCGCTCGAGGCGATTCGCGACGACGAGATCGCCGCCGAGGCTGCAGGCATCCCCACCACTCGCTACAAGGTTCTCGCG
>JBEGTL010000434.1:0-7108 GCA_041179425.1 Pseudomonadota bacterium
TAGGTCGTCGAGCAACCACGGACTGTCCAAGCTGTTGACGCGTGTCCACAGCTGCGTGTCGCCGAAGTTGGTGTCCTTGGCGATCTTGATGAAGCCCTCGCGTGCGTCGAGCTTCTTGTCGGCCGAGATGGCGTCTTCGAGGTTGCCTAGCAGCACGTCGGTCTGCTTGGCGATGTCCGGCACCTTGGCCGCCATCTTGGCGTTGGACGGATCGAAGAAGTGGATCATGCGCGAGGGCTTGAAGGGAATCTCGCGGACGGGGTCCGGAGCACCAATGGCCAGCGGCTTGAAGAAGTCTTTCGCGTTGCGCATCTGATATCTCCTCAACGAGAGCGGGCAGTCCGACGTGTGCGCGTGACTGCCCGGATCTCACTGTACTTTGTTGGCGGGCGGTCTTACTGCTCGAGCAGACGCTTGGCGACGACGCCGGCCTGGATCTCGTTGGCACCTTCGAAGATGGACAACACGCGCGCGTCGACGAGCAGGCGCGAGGCCGTGTACTCCTCGGCGAAGCCGTTGCCGCCGTGGATCTGCACGTCGGCGTCGGCAGCCTCCCAAGCCGCGCGCGTCGCGAGCAGCTTGGCCATGCCAGCCTCGAGATCGCAGCGGCGATCTTGGTCTTTTTCACGTGCGGAGTAGTACGTGAGCTGACGCGCGGCCTGGATGCGCGTGACCATGCGGCCGATCTTGCGAGCGACACGCCCGAAGTTGAAGATGGGCTGCCCGAACTGCACGCGCTCGTGCGAGTAGCGCATGGCCTCGTCGAATGCGGCCACCGCAACACCCACGCCGCGCGCCGCGGTCTGGATGCGCGCGCTCTCGAACGTGCGCATGAGCTGCTTGAAGCCCTGGCCCTCGACGCCGCCGAGCAGCGCGCCGGGCTTGACCTTGAAGTTGTCGAAGCCGAGCTCGTACTCTTTCATGCCGCGGTAGCCGAGCACCTTGATCTCGGTGCCCGTGAGCCCCTCGTCGACGAACTCGGGCACGCCGTGCTCGCCCGACTGGCGGGTCTTCTCGGCAAGGAACATGGACAAGCCCGCGTAGCCCGGCTCGTCGGGGTTGGTGCGCGCGAGCAGGGTCATCATGTCGGCGCGGACGGCGTGCGTGATCCAGGTCTTGCTGCCGTTGACGACGTAGCTGCCGTCGGGCTGCTTGACCGCGCGCGTGCCCAGCTTGGCCAGGTCGGAGCCGTTATTGGGCTCGGTGAACACGGCCGTCGACATCAGCTCGCCGCTCGCGAGCTTCGGCAGGTACTCGCGCTTCTGCTCCTCGGTGCCGCCGCCCAGGATGAGCTCGGAAGCGATCTCCGAGCGGGTGCCTAGCGAGCCGACGCCGATGTAGCCTCGGCTGAGCTCCTCGGTGACGATACACATCGCGACCTTGTTGAGGCCGAGACCGCCGTACTCCTCCGGGATCGTCAGACCGAACACGCCGAGCTCGGACATCTTGTTGACGATGTCCATCGGGATGAGGACGTCTTTGCGATGGATCTCCTGCGCGCGCGGGAGCACCTCGACGTCGACGAACTTGGCGAACTGGCTACGGATGTCCTCGAGCGTCTCGTCGTCGAGGCCGCTGTTGCCGAGGCCCTTGTCGACGGCCTGCTTGGCGATGGCGATGTACTTGTCGGCGGCGGCGTGCTCGTCACACAGCTTTTGGACCTCGGGCTTGAGCACGCTCGCGCGCAGGTCTTCTTCGGTCACGCCGAGCTCGTACACGCCCACTTGTTCACAGGCGCCGAGGTCGATGTGGCCACGCAGCGAGCGCCCGACATCGGCGATATACGTAGTGGCAATCTGCTTTTCGTAGTCGCCCTTGACGCGCTCGGACCAGGCGAGCAGCTGCCGACAGGCCTCGAGCTCGGTCTTGAGGTACGCGAGTGCGTGCACGGGCACCTGCGCGGCATCCAGCTTCTTGCTGTCGATCTTGCCGCCGCTGGACACGCGCTCTTTGAGGCGGTCGTGGGCGACAGAGTAGAGGCGTTCGATGGCGTCGACGACGATCTGCATGACAATTCCTTGGCGCGAGGGCTCACGCGGTCAAGCCGAAGTGCGCGGTTCCTCCGCGCGGGAGCAAGAGGCACGCGTATCTCGCCGATGGACGGTCGAGCGGGCGCGTCTTTGCGATGTACGACGGCGTGCGCGACGTGCAATTGAAAAGCGCCCGGAATGCCTGCAAATCTGCAGTTAATCCGGGCGCTGGCTGGTGGGCTGAGGCTTGCTCGTAAGGGGACGAACCGAGGCGACGCGCGCCCCCTTGTTCGTTCACTCCTTGGCGTTGACGAGGCAGCTCATGTTGCCGGGCGCGTGCTTGTTCTCGTGCATGAGCTGGTGCGCGCGCGGGATGTCGTCGAACGAGAAGGTCTCCGAGTGGCAGGGATCGACCTTCTTGTTGATCACCAGCTCGTTGTACTCGGCCGACTGCTTGTCGTTGGCGAAGTGCGAGCCCTGCAGGCGCTTCTGGCGCATCCACAGGTAGCGCAGGTCGGCTTGCGCCGCGAAGCCCGTGGTGCCGGCGCAGACGACGACCATGCCGCCCGTCTCGCACACCAACACGGAGGTGGGGATGGTGGACTCGCCGGGATGTTCGAAGACGATGTCGGGGTTCTTTTTCTCGCCGAGCACGTCCCAGATGGCCTCACCGAAGCCGCGCGCCTTCTTGAGCCACGCGCTGTAGGCCGCGCCGTCGCGCCAATCCGGGGGCAGGCCCCAGTGGTCGAACTTGTTGCGCTGGATGCAGCCGATCGCGCCCAGCTTCTTGCAGTACTCGACCTTGGAGGGGTCCGACACCACGGCCACCGGCTTGGCGCCGTAGGCAGCTGCGATCTGGATCGCCTGCGTGCCGAGACCGCCCGCGCCGCCCCACACCAACACGACGTCGTTCTCTTTGACCTGGTGGGGCGCCCAGCCGCGCAGCATACGGAACGCCGTGGCGCCGACCAACATGTACGAAGCGGCGGCTGCCCACGACAGGTGCTTGGGCTTGGCCAGACACTGCTGTGCCTGCACCTTGGTGAACTGCGCGAAGCTGCCCCAGCTGGTCTCGTAGCCCCAGATGCGGAAGCTGTTGCCGAACATCGGATCGCGGCCGGACTTGGCGACCGGGTCTTCGCGGCTCCACTGACCACAGTGCAGGACGACCTCGTCACCGACCTTGAGGTTGGAGACGGCGCTGCCGATCTTCCACACGATGCCGGAAGCGTCGCTGCCGCCGATGTGAAAGCCCGAGCTGTCGGGGAAGTAAGGGTCCTTGGGGCGGTTCTTGACGACGTCGACGGGGGTGCCGAGGGCGGCCCACACGTTGTTGTAGTTCACGCCCGCGGCCATCACCCAGACCAAGACTTCGTCGGGTCGCAGCTCTGCGGGTACGTCGACTTCTTCGATCTTGAAGGCTTTCAAGGGCGAGCCGTAGCGCTCTGGCCGGATGACCTGGGCGAGCATCTTGTTCGGAATCGCACCCAGCTCGGGCGTTTCGCCTAGGGCATAGACAGACTTGGTCGACATCGGTAGCTCCTGGCCGCGACGGTAGCTTGCTGGCAGACGCGGGCAACCGTGGTTTGACAGGTCGTGTGAAGGTTGCCAGCCATGACGCACACAGCTACATGCGGAAGCAGCAGCAGACCAACCTTACTGCTCGTAAAGACCTTGAAAAGTCGGCAATCGTTGGCATGCTCCAGCAGATCTTACGGTCTGTAAAGCGGCTGAAAAGTTCGTCGCCTGACGACTTCATCTCAGCGCTCACCAAGGATCAAGGAGTCGCTCGTGTCCCAGAGCCCCGTTCGTGAAGCTTCGAAGAAGGAACGCCCCTGGATCATGCGGACCTACGCAGGTCACAGCACGGCCAAGGCGTCCAACGAGCTGTTCCGCATGAACCTGGCCAAGGGCCAGACCGGCCTCAGCGTCGCGTTCGACCTGCCCACGCAGACTGGCTACGACAGCGATCACGTGCTGGCGCGCGGCGAGGTGGGCAAGGTGGGTGTGCCCATCAGCCATCTGGGCGACATGCGCACGCTGTTCGATCAGATCCCGATCGAAAAGATGAACACCTCGATGACCATCAACGCGACGGCCCCGTGGCTGCTCGCGCTGTACATCGCAGCGGCCGAAGAGCAGGGCGCCGACATCAGCAAGCTCGCGGGCACCACGCAGAACGACCTGATGAAAGAGTACCTGTCGCGCGGTACGTACATCTTTCCGCCGGCCGCGAGCCTCAAGCTCACCACCGACGTCATCTCGTACACGGTCAAGAACGTGCCGTCGTGGAACCCGATGAACGTCTGTTCGTACCACCTGCAAGAGGCGGGTGCGACGCCGGCCCAAGAGCTCGCTTACGCGCTGCTCACGGCGATGACCATCCTCGACTCGGTCAAGGCCGCGGGCGAGCTCAAACAAGACGACATGGGCGCGGTGGTCGAGCGCATCAGCTTCTTCGTCAACGCGGGCATCCGCTTCGTCGACGAGATGTGCAAGATGCGCGCGTTCGTGCGCCTGTGGGACGAGATCACCAAAGAGCGCTACGGCGTGGCCGACGCGAAGCAGCGCCGCTTCCGCTACGGCGTGCAGGTCAACTCGCTCGGGCTCACGGAGCAGCAGCCCGAGAACAACATCATGCGCATCGTGCTCGAGATGCTCGCCGTCACGCTGAGCAAGAACGCACGCGCGCGCGCCGTGCAGCTGCCCGCGTGGAACGAGGCGCTCGGCCTGCCGCGCCCGTGGGACCAGCAGCTGTCCCTGCGCACGCAGCAGATCCTGGCCTTCGAGAGCGACCTGCTCGAGCACGGCGACATCTTCGACGGCAGCGTGGTGGTGCAAAAACGAGTCGACGAGCTGTGCGCCGAAGCCAAGCGCGAGATCGACGACATCAACAGTCGCGGCGGCGCCGTAGCTGCGGTCGAAGCCGGCATCATCAAGCAGCGCTTGGTCGAGAGCAACGCTGCGCGCCTGTCTGCCATCGAGTCGGGCACCCAGATCGTGATCGGCATCAACGCGTTCACCGAGACGGCGCCTTCGCCGCTCACCGAGAACCTCGACGGCGCCATCATGGTGGTCGACCCCAAGGTCGAGTCCGCGCAGATCGCGAGCATCAAGGCGTGGCGCGCAGATCGCGATGCCGACGCCGTCAAAAAGGCGCTCGACGACCTGCGCAAAGCGGTGCAATCGGGCCAGAACGTGATGCCGCCCTCGATCGCCGCCGCCAAGGTCGGCGTGACGACGGGAGAGTGGGCCTCTGCGTTGCGCGAGACGCTCGGCGAGTACCGCGCGCCCACGGGAGTCGCCTCCGCCACCATCAGTCAGGCGCGTGGCCCCAAGGCTGCCCAAGAGGTCGAGAAGCTGCGTGCGCGGCTCGGCTCGCTCGAGAAAAAGCTGGGCCGACGTCCGCGCCTGTTGGTCGGTAAGCCCGGTCTCGACGGTCACTCCAACGGCGCCGAGCAGATCGCGCTCAAGGCGCGCGACGTGGGCTTCGAGGTCATCTACGAGGGCATCCGCGTGACGCCTGAGCGGATCGTCGCGAGCGCGCTCGAAGAGGGCGTCAACGTGATCGGCCTGTCCCTCCTCAGCGGCAGCCACCTCGAGCTGGTGCCCGAGGTGCTCGCGCGCCTCAAGGCTGCCGGTATTGGCAACGTGCCGGTGGTGCTTGGCGGCATCATCCCCGAAAGCGACAGCAAGCGTCTGATCGAGCAGGGCGTTGCACGCGTGTACACGCCCAAAAACTTCGAGCTCAACGCGATCATGTCCGACCTGGCCGACCTCGCCGAGCGCGCAGCGACCTGATGGTGGTCGTCGACATCGCGTCGCTCGCGCGCGGGGTGCGCGCGGCCGACAAGGCGCACGTCTCGCGGGCCCTCAACCTGATCGAGAACCGGCGGCCCGACATCGAGCGGCAGATGGCCCGGCTCCTCGCGGCGCTCGCCGAGGGGGCAACCGACAACCGCGGGCATCGAGTCGGGCTGACGGGCCCGCCGGGCGTCGGCAAGAGCAGCCTGGTCGCGGTGCTCGCGCGGGAGCTACGCGAGCGCGGCTCCACGGTGGGCGTGGTGGCGGTCGACCCGTCCAGCATGCGCAGCGGAGGCGCGCTGTTGGGCGATCGCGCGCGTATGGCGTTCGACCCTCAGGACCAGGGCCTGTTCGTACGTTCGTTGGCCACGCAGGGCGCGCTCGGGGGCCTCGCGCACGCGACGCACGCGGCGGTCGAGGTACTGGCCGCGGCGTACGACGTCGTGCTGGTCGAGACGGTCGGCGTGGGGCAAACGGAGATCGCAGTCACCCACGTGGCCGACACAGTCGTGCTGGTGGTGCAGCCGGGCTCGGGCGATGTGCTGCAGTTTCTCAAGGCCGGCGTGATGGAGATCCCGGACTTGTTGGTGGTGAACAAAGCCGACCACGGCCCCACCGCCACGCGTGCCGCGAGTGATCTCAAGTCTGCACTCTCTACCCTGCGTCAAGTGGGCGCAGGGGACGGCGACCTCGACGTCATCCTCACCAGTGCGCGCGACCGTCAGGGTGTCGACAAGCTGGCCGACGCGCTCTCCAAACATCGAGAGTTGCTCGGCGCGGTCGGCCTCGCGTCGCGGCGCAGCGCGGGCCACGTGGCGTGGTCGGTCGACTGGCTTGCGCGCCGCGTGGGCACGCTGGGGCTCGAGGCTCTCGGTGGTGTCGAGCAGACCAGCGCGCTGCTGACGGCGGCCGTGCAGCGTGGCGAGCCGGCGCTCAGCGCAGCCCAGGCGCTGGCCGACAAGCTTCACATAGCTTCACACTGAGCTGCTAAGACCGCACCATGCCAGAGCGGGTGGTGTTCCGAAAACATGGCGACGTCGACGTGCTCGAGCTCGACACGTTTGTGTCGCGTGCCCCCGCCGCCCACGAGATCCGGGTGCGCGTTGCCTACGCAGGCGTCAACTACGCCGACGTCGTCGCGCGGCGCGGTTTTTACAAGTGGGCGCCGCCGCTGCCCACGTGCGTGGGCTTCGAGATCTCGGGGGTCGTGGTCGAGTGCGGGCGCGACGTGTCGAACCATCAGGTCGGCGATCGTGTGCTCGCGATCGTACGCTTTGGTGGCTACAGCACCGAGGTCACCATCGCCGCCAACCGCGCGTGGAAGGTGCCCGAGG
>JBEGTL010000435.1:0-7096 GCA_041179425.1 Pseudomonadota bacterium
CTTTTGGATTCCACTCTCCAGCCCCGTTGATCGCTCTCGCCATGCTCAAGCTCGGAGGGTTGTGTCCACCGCTTCCACGGGCAAACTGAGCTACGTTTCACCCACGATTAGATCAGGAGAGCCGCTTTAAATCGCCGTCGTGACCCGCATGTCAAACGGCGCTAATTATATTTTAATTAAATTAGACAGGAAGTCGCTCCAACAGATCGCGAACTGCGCTCCAGGCATCGGCCTCAGCCGCTTCGTTGCGAGTTCCGTGTACGAAGGCAGCCGCTCGCATCGGTCCCAGACCGTCGACCGACTGAAAGTCCTCGTCCAGAATCGAAATCGCGCGCAGCGTTTCATCGTCATCGCACAACGGTGCCAAGTGAGACGACACGTCCTCGATACCGTCGCCAAAGTTTCGTACCACATACACAAGGTCGTATGCGTCTTTGTTCTCTCCGCGACTTCTGAACGAAAGAGCCTTCATAGTCACGAAGGCGCCAGGACCACAGACCCAGATTGAGCGATGCGCTTTTTCGCCACGGATGGTCGTGCCTGAGAGGGCGACCACGTCACCGTTTTCACGGGCGCGTCGGTGGACCAGATAGGACGCCGCCCAGGCGAAGCAGGTCGACCCCCGCACCCGGCGGGCATGAACGAGGGGGGAGCGCCGTTCTACTGCATTGGAGGGCTTGCGCGCAATGCGCGCCATAGCGCATTTGACGCTGCATCCACGTCGTAAGGCGGTCCGGGGCGGTCCAGATGATCGCTGTGAGATGCCAGTACAGACACATTCTGATGAATACCAGTCAGCATCCTAGGCTGGGCCTAGACTCGGATCCCGTTGTCCAACAAGTCACCTAACGGGGCACATCTCGGTACAGCGAGGTCCAAGATGAGGGTTCGAACGTTCTGGTTCCGACATGCGGCGGCAGCGGCGAGTTTGATCGCTTGCTCAGACAAGGGTGCTGGGACTGATCAAGCAGACCTCTGGTCGGAGTTGGGGCCTGGTCAGCTAAGTTGTGAAGAGGCCGATGATCACCTACTGACCTCATCCGATGAACTCGTCAACCGTGACGGGTTGGGGGCGTGTGTTTCCGACTCCGACTGTACGTTGTGGAGCCCTGCGTGGGCTTGCGCTGGTACGGATGCAAAGGTGCTGAACTGTCCGATTGGCGTGCGAGCCGACGCGAAGTCTCGACTTGAGACGCATCGCGTCGAAGTCGAAGCGAAGATCTGCCAGAAGGTGGAACCAGTCTGCACCATCGGGGTCAGTTGCCTGAACTCTAAGAATGCGAAGTGCAGCCGAGCACGATGTTCCGCAAGCGAATAGGCAGTTTCCCGATCGCAGTTGCGGCGCCCGCTCCGACGCTGCGGCGTTCAACGATGGCGTTTTACGCAGGAGAAGGCATGTTCGAGCTCAGTGCAGTCTCTCGTGTCCGTCTGTGTCGGGTTTTGACCGCCCCTCTAACCAAGCTTTAGCCCAGCGTTAACCCCATCCGAGTGTTGCTCCCCTCGCAGCGCAGGCGTATGCGCGGCGCATGCGCCTCTCTCTCCCCCTCGCTGCCCTCCTCCTCGCCGGTAGCTGCGCGACCAGCAGCACACCCAAGGTGCTGCGCGAGACCAAGCTGCTCGAGCCGCGCACCTACGAGCGGCCGCAGGACTTGGCCCATCCGTTCTTGGTCACGCACTCCCTCGAGGACGGCGCCGTGCGCGTCAAGATCGTGCAGGGCGCGTGCGTGACCACGACCGAGGCGCACACGCGTGTGCAAGAGGTGACCATCGTCGAGGGGCGGCGCATCGAGGGCGAGTTTCGCGACTCGGTCGAGCGCACGGACTCATCTCCACACGCCTGCAGCAAGGCGCTCGCGGGCAGCGAGGTGCGCGTCACGCTGCCCACGGGCATGCCGGTGGTCGCCAAGCTCGACCAGGCGGGCGAGGCGTTCGTGCCGCTACCCGACGCGGTGGTGGGCAAGCTCTGGCGCAGCGCGCACGGCATGCTGAGCATCGGGCGCTACGCGATCGACTTGCCGCTCGACCCGCTGTTCGTCAGCTACGTGCGGCGCACGCGGCCAGACTTCGGTGTCATCTCGGTGAGCGACGTCGTCGCCAGCTCGGGGCGCCTGTCGTCGAGCGAGCTGCTGCTCGAGGTCGCCGTCTCGCCGCGCAACGCAAAGAACGAGTTTGGCGGCATCTACCTGCCCGAAGACGCCTTTCGCTTCGACGGGGTCGAGCTGGTCCCCGAGGCCGGTGGCGCAGCCGTGCCGCTCGACGTGAGCGTCGAACGGGTGGAGGTGGCGCGGCCCGGAGAAGGTCAGCTCAATGTGGCCCTGGTGCTCGATAGCTCAGGCAGCATGCGCGACAACGACCCGCGCCGCGAGGGCCGTATCCGCGGCGGCAAGGCCGTCGCTCGCGAGGTGACCAAGAGCGGCAGCGTCGCCGTGCTCGACTTCGGCGTGGCGACGTCGCCGGGCATGTCCGAGGCTCGGCTCATTCAAGACTTCACCGACGACACGAGTCGCCTCGAGAGCGCGCTACACAAGATCGGGGAGAGCGGCGGCACCAAGCTCTACACGTCCATCAAAGATGCGCTCGACCTCATCGCGCGGCGGGGCGGCACGGCGTCGATCGTGGCGCTCACGGACGGCGAAGCCCAAGACTCGGCGCGTCATCGTGAGATCATCGAGCTGGCGCGGCAGCGCGGCGTGTCTTTGTTTGCGATAGGTCTCGGACACACGCTCGACTTCGCCGACCTGCGGCACCTCGGCTTGTCGACCAACGGTGGCTTTGCCGAGGCGCGGGATGCGGACAAGCTCGCGGCCGCGTTCCGCGGGGTGGGTATCGGCCTCGCGTACGGGCGCGTGCGCGTATTTGGTCGCGGCAACATCAAACGTTCGGTCGCGCCGGGGCGCTACCGCGTACGGGGCAGGCTGATCACCTCCGACCCGGACAGTAAGACTGCGCTGAACGATCCGTTCGATACACCGGCGGTGCTCGACGGTGCGGCCGGTACGTCGCAGATGACGCTGGCCGCAGGCGGCTGTAACCCCGACTGCTACTACGACGCGCAGTGCAACATCCTCGCCGGGTGAGCTGCGGCTGCGCGCGCTGAGTCTCATTCTTTTCTGCAGCAAAAGCGTCAGGACCTACCGACAAGGCGAGGAAGTCGGCGCGCGGTGCTGCGTATGAAAGAGCGCACGCATCGAGCGCCGGTGCCCGAGAGGATGCAGCGGACGCTTGCGCATCGCTTAACTCGGGAGACCCATCCATGCCTAGATCAAACCTCCTCATCGTGGTGCTGACCGCCGCCAGTGCCGTCGGCTGCGGCGACGACGACACCCCGGACAAACCAGACTCGGGGGTAGACGGCGGGATGGATGCAGGCCGGCCCGACGGTGGCGGCCCGACGGCTGACGCGAGTATCGACGCCGGCCCGCAACCGCCTTTGGATTCGGGACTGCACGACACGGGCGTGGTCCCACCCGATGTTCTCATTGCGCGTGGCAAGTACCTCACCACCAACATCTACCCTTGTGGCAGCTGCCACACGCCGCGCGACGGAGGCGTGCCCGATCTGTCGCGGTTGTTCTCCGGCATCGACTGCTGGACCGACACCGTGCCCGCCGATGGAGGGGTCGGCTGTCTGAGCTCCAAGAACCTCACCAACCATGCGTCCGGCCTCAAAAATCTGTCTGACAACGAGGTCAAAGACCTGTTTTTGAAGGGCCTGCAGCCGGACGGCAAGGCGCTCCATCCGCAGATGCCGTACGCGGTGCTGGGCAACATGAATGACTACGATGCCAATGCCATCGTCGCCTATCTGCGCTCGCTGCCGCCGATCGATCACATGGTCGCGCCCAACCAACCGCCGTTCAACACGCCGCCCGTCGCCCCTGCGGCGCGCTGGCCCGAAGCGGACATCCCGCGTCCACGACCTGACTATGCCGACCAAGCCGCAGCGCAACGAGGCCGCTACCTGGCTGGCAACATCGGCAACTGCCTCGACTGCCACACGACGCGTGACCCGGTGACCAACACACCGATCACCAGCAAGACCTTTCAGGGCGGTCGCACGTTCGGCAACAACCCGACTGCGTGGGCGCCCAACATCACTCCCGACGCGACCGGCATCAAGACCTGGACGGTGGACGACGTGGTGCGTGCGCTCAAGTTCGGCGAGGATGCCGACCAGGGCTACTCCAAGTTCTGTGGTCCGATGCCCATTGGCCCGATGGGCGCATACGGTGGAATCACCGACGGTGACGCCCGCGACATCGGACACTACTTACTGTCCATCCCGCCGGTCGAGCACATGGTCGGTGGCGATTGTCAGCCCAGCGCTCCCGACGCGGGCGTGCGCGATGCAAGCGTGGCCGACGCAGGCTGAGCGCGCGAGAGGAGCACCCGATGTCGACCGTCGTCGCCAAGCTCAGCGTGTCGTTTGCGTTGTTCGTGGCCTCGTGCGCGACCGGCACCGACTCGGTCGAGTACACGCGAGCTGAAGCATCTGTCGGCGCAGGCGATGTTGGCGATGCCGCATCGAGCCCACGAGACGGTGCACTCGACGCGGACGTCGCCGGACCTGACTCTGCCTCCGATGCGGCACCTGGTGTAGACAGTCAGGTACACCCGCTGCCAAACGAGCCGTGGCGTCCTCTTGGCGTCGTGTACCCGACACCAGGCGCCACGGCGACGCTCAAGCTCTCCGCGCTCCGGCTGTATCGAGACATCGCCAACAAACAGCTCGCACCGGACCTGATTGCATACGAGCCTCGCTACGCGCTGTGGTCCGACGGCGCGCGCAAGCGTCGGTGGCTCTACTTGCCACAGGGCACCAGCATCGACACGTCCGATCCCGATCACTGGCTCTTCCCGGAGGGCGCGGTCTTCTTCAAAGAGTTCGCGAGCGAGGACGGAAAGCGTCTCGAGACCCGCGTGCTGGCGCGCATCGGACCCGCCCCGTCGGACGTCTTTTTTGGCAGCTTCGTCTGGCTCGACGACGAGTCCGATGCGGTGCTCGCCCCTCTGGGCAGCAGCGACGTGCGCGGCACGCAGCACGATGTACCGACCCAAGACAACTGCGGGACCTGTCACCGCGGAGAGCCCGGACGCGTCCTCGGTTTTTCGGCGGTGCAACAACCGCGCGTAGTCTCTTCGAGCTTCGTGGTTCCGGGTGTGGCGTACGAGGTGCCAGGAGACGCGCCGACGCGTGCAGCACTCGGCTATCTGCACGCCAACTGCGCGCACTGTCACAACGACGACGGCACCGCGCGTAAGGATACCCGCCTGACGCTGCGTCTCTCCACTCTCGATGTGATTGCGGGCCAGACCACCATCGAGCGCAACACCGTGGGTGTCCAAGCCGACCACTACACGACCGAAGGACTGAGGGTTCAGCCGGGTTTGCCCGAGGCCAGCATCATCGTGCAGAGGATGAAGGTCCGGGACCTGAGCAAACAGATGCCGGGACTCGGGACAGAGCGCGTGGATCGAGACGGCCTACTGACGATCGAGCGCTGGATCGCCTCGCTCGTCGTGGAAGAGGGTCGATGACCCGAACGAACGGCCCGTCCCTGCTGACACGCTCGTGCTCGCGCCTCAGTGCGGAATGAGCCCGCTGAACCAAGCCGCTGCCGCTCCCGCGCCCGCCAGCACCACCGCAATGACAACGTACTTGAGAGCGCCCGAGGAGGGCTTGCCCTGTACCGGGGAGGTCGCCGTGATCACGGTCGCTCCCTTGCGTTTGCCGAAGTCGACAGGCTCCGAGCCGGCCTTGGTCTCTTCGACCTCGGACGCGAGCAGTCGCTCGAGATCGGCCGCCTGCTTGGGATCGACCCGCGCCTTGCCCGTCTGGTCTTCTTTTTCGAGCAGCGCGGCGAGCTCTTGAGGATCGCTCTTGCTCGGCCCTTTGCCCGCGGTCTCGGCCGCGTCGAGCGTGGAGCGGTCGAAGAAGTTGGTGGCCTCGTCGACGCTGTCGTCGTCGAAGTACCAAGTGTTCGACTCTTGGCGTCCGAATGAACCCGCGTCGAGCGGCTTGGCGCCCGCCCCCGGCAGCTTTTGGCGGTCGGACCCCTCGGGCGTCGACTGACCCTGCGCGGCCGTGCGCTTGCCCGATGGATTGACGGGATCGCTCATCTCGTCGAGCGAGGTAAACGTGAGCAGCTCGTCCGAGATCAGCTGGTCGATGATGCTGCTGTCCATCTTGCGCCGCTTCTCGTCGGTGCGAGTGGCGACCACGCTCTGCATCATGCGCGCGATGTCGTACGAGGTGACCTTGAGGCGGTGCCCGATCAGGTAGTCCGCGATGGCGTCGCCCAGGTCGTGCGCCGTCTGAAAGCGCTCGTCGCGCTGCCGAGCCATGGTCTTGAGCAGCAGCGCGTCGAGCTCTTCGTCGACGTCGGGATGCTCCCCGCGCAGCGTGGGGACCTCGGCGCGCTGGACCTTCTTGACCGTCTCGTAGTCGGAGTCGCCCAGGAACAGGCGTCTCCCAGCCAGGGCCTCCCACATCAGGATGCCCACCGCGAACACGTCGGTGCGCGAGTCGACCTCTTGCCCCAGCGCCGCCTCGGGCGACAGATAGCTGAACTTGCCCTTCACTACGCCGGGGTCGGTCTTCTCGAGCTGCGTCGTCGCCTTGGCCAGGCCGAAGTCGGTGACCTTCACCTCGCCGCCGCGGGTCATCAGGATGTTGGGCGGGGAGATGTCCCGGTGGACGATGTTGAGCAGCTTGCCCTGCTCGTCGGTGAGCCCGTGCGCGTGGCTGAGACCCTTGCAGATCTCCATGCCGATGTAGAGCACCTCTTTGACGCTCGGCTTCTTGCCCTGCTTCTTGAGCGTCTCGAGCACCGTCTTGAGGTTCGCCCCGTCGACGAACTCCATGACGATGAAGTAGGTGTTGTCGGCCGCGCCGATGTCGAAGACGGTGACGATGTTCGCGTGGTTCAGCCGGGCGCCGAGGCGCGCCTCGTCGATGAACATGCGGATGAAGCTCTTGTTCTGCGCGAGATGCGGCAGAACACGCTTGATCGCGACCTGCTTCTTGAAGCCCTGCACACTGAGGGCTTCCCCGCGGAAAACCTCAGCCATGCCTCCGGCTTCGAGTCGGTCGATG
>JBEGTL010000436.1:0-7064 GCA_041179425.1 Pseudomonadota bacterium
ACCCTGGCAGCCCAGCTCAATGCGCGTGCACAGCGACACTACCGCTCGCTGACCGGCTCGCGCGTCACCATCGCGCAGAACTGGCAGGGCGAGCTCGACAGCTCGCGCATCAAACGCGCGGCCGACGTGGCCGACCGCGTGTTGTGGGTGGTGGCAGCCGACGCGCATCGGGGCGAGGTGCTGTTGCGCCGCCGCGACGTCGTGACACGCACCGATCGCGTGGCGGCGGTGCTCGTCGATGCCGAGCCCGGGCTGGCACGCACCGTCGGCGACAGCGCACGGTTCTGGGTCGGTCGGCCCCGCGAAGTCGCGAAGGCGCCGTCCGCTCCCGTGCACGCCCCGCTCCACTGAGCCTCGCTTCGTGCCGCTTCTCTCTGCGAAGAGAACCGGCACGCGGCACGGCTGGCTAGTAGGGGTCTTCTTTGAAGTCGTCAGGCACCACGACGGGGCCCTTGGGCGAGTCGCTCGGCGCCTGATCTTCGCGTGGGTGATGAACGACCCGTCGTTTCGCTCCGGCCGCCGCTCCCGCTGCGTTGAGCGGAAGCACAGCCTCGACGTTGAGCTTTTCGCCGTGCACCGTGCGCACGACGGTCACCGTCTCGAAGCCGTCTTTTTGGAACGCGAAGGTGATCTGCCGACCCGGCGCGGCGGGCTCGCCCCACCACTCGATGTCGGCAGGGGTCTGCCCGTAGACCTTGCCATCCGCCGTCACCGTGGCGCCGCTGGGCGTGCTGGTGAGCCGCACCAAGACGTGCTGCTGCGCGGTCGCCGCGGCCTGTTCGGCCAGAGGTGTCGGCGTTGCCTCGGCGCCTACTGTCGGGGTCGTGGTACCCAGCTGCGTCGTCGTCGGCTGCGGTGTCGAGGGCGGCGTCGGCTCCGCGGGCGCGACTGCACGTGGCTCGGGATGGGGCTGGGCGTTGAGGCTCATCCCGCGCTCGGAGAAGCGCAGCGCGAGGAAGCCGGCCGCGATCGCCAGCGCGCCGACCACCGCAATGCGAGGCAGCCAGCTCGTGGCCGTGGCGACCGGTGGTGCGGGCGGGGCGAGGGAGAGGGTGTGCGGCACGACGCCCGACACGGTCTGGTAGCCGAGGCTGTCGGTGGGCATCGCCATCGACACGCTTGGCGGCCCGTACTGAAAGCCGCGCGACGGCGTGACCGGCAAGCCACCACCGGGCGGCTGCGTGCCGGGCAGCCGCATCTCTTGCGAGAGGGCGAAGGCACCACTCGCCGTGAGGTGGGCGCCGCTCGCCTGCTTGAGCAGCGCGATGACTTCGTCCATGGAGGCCGGGCGCTGGTTGAAGTCCTTGGCCAGACAACGCATGACCAGGTGCACGAGCGCGTCGGGACAGTTGTCGACGACCAACGGCGGCACCGGCTCGTGCATGTGCGCCATCAGCACTTTGACCGTGTTTTCTCGCTCGAACGGGACCTTGCCGGTCAACATCTCGTACATGACGATGCCGAGCGAGTAGATGTCGCCGCGCCCGTCGACGCGCTCGCCGCGGATCTGCTCGGGCGACATGTACTTGGGCGACCCCATGAACAGGCCCGCCTTGGTGAGCTCTTGCTCGGACTCGCTCTCGATGTGTTTGACCAGCCCGAAGTCGAGCACCTTGACGAAGTCTTCTTCGTCGCCGTGGCGAGCGAGCAGCACGTTGCCCGGCTTGAGATCGCGATGGATGACGTCGAGGCGATGCGCCTCGCGCAGCGAGCGGGCGATCTGCAGCGCGATGTGAACGACGCGCGCCGCAGGGAGCGGCGCCTCGGTGCGCACGAGGTTGAGCAGCGAGCGCCCCTCCACCAGCTCCATGGCGATGAAGTACAGGTCGTCGGCGGTGCGGCCGTAGTCGAACACCGTGACGGTGTTCGGGTGCTGCAGCTTGGAGGCAACCGACGCCTCGAGGAAGAAGCGTTGCTGGAACTGCGGGTCGTGCTCGCCGCCGGTGTGGCGCGGGTCGAGCGTCTTGATGGCCACCATGCGCCCGAGCGGGACCTGCTCGGCGCGGTATACGCGACCCATGCCACCACGTGCGATCACGTTGATGATGCGGAAGCGGTCGTTGATGACGCGCCCCACGAGCTCGTCTGGCGGCGTCTGCTTGGGAGCTTGTGTGGTCATGGACACAGGGCTGACGCACGGATCCCCTCGATCCGTCCTCGGGGCATTCTCACCACTGCCTGAGGAGGGCGCAAGTTGTTTTGCGTGTGGACCTGGCCGTGCCTGGCAACAGCCCCCGGGGCCTGCCTACCTTCTGCGCTATTTGTCGTTGCGCGCTGCTTGCACGGCTTTGCCTACCTGTTCTTCGAGATCGCGCGACAGCGAGCTCTGGTCGAGGATGCGCTGCAGCTCGGCGATCATGAGCGCGCGCCGCTTGGGCTCGTAGCGCTGAAAACGTGTGAGCGGGCCGACCATCCGCGCGGAGACCTGGCCGTTGAAACGATCGATCTCCAGCACGCGCTCGCGCAGGAAGGCGTAGCCACGGCCACTCGCGTCGTGAAATCGCACGGGGTTTCCGGACGAAAAGCTGTCGATCAGCGAGCGCGCGCGGTTGGGGTTGTCGAGCTGAAAGGCGGGGTGCTTCATCAGCGCGATGACCTCGTCGAGCGCGCTTTCGCGCGGGGCCGTGGCCTGCACCGAGAACCATTTGTCGACCACCAGCGCCTCGCCCTGGAAGCGCTCGTAGAATGCGGCGAGTGCCGCCTCGCGATCTGGGCCCACCACGTTCACCAGGCACGAGAGCGCCGAGATCATGTCGGTCATGTTGGTGGCGGCGTCGAACTGCGCGCGGGCAAGTGAGCTGTCTTGATAGTCCCGGGCGGCAGTGAGGTAGCGTAGGCAGACGTTGCGTAGGCTGCGACGGCCCATCGCTTCGGCCGTCATCTGGTGCGCGCCCGGGGCGGCGAGCTCGTCGTAGTGGCGCCTCAGCCGCGGCTCGTGGGCCCGCGCCAGCTCGCGCTCGACGAAGTTGCGTGCGGCGTGCACCGCGCTCGGGTCCACGCTCTCGAGCCGGTCGGCGATCACCGACTCGCCGGGCAGCGCCAGGGCCTGCGCCAACAGGGGCGGCTCGGCGGCGCTGTCGAGCGCACTGCCAAAGGCGTCGATGAAGGCGGCGTCGAGCGTGAGCGGCTCGCCGCGCTGCGCGGCCTCGACGACACGCACGATGCGCCGCTGCGCCAGGCTCTGGGCAGCGTCCCAGCGGCAGTAGGAGTCGCTGTCGTGCGCCATGCGCAGCAAGAGGTCGGCGTCGGTGTTGTCTTCTTCGAGGCGAACCGGCGCCGAGAAGCCGCGCAGCAGCGAGGCGGTGGGGCGCGCCTCGATGCCCACGAAGGTGAACGTCTGTTCCGCACTGCGCAGCTCGAGCAAGCGGGTGGTCTCGCCGGGCCCCCGCTCGCCCTCCAAGACGAGCGGCAGGTCGCTGCCATCGGTGCCGAGGAGACCCAGCCGGATGGGCATGTGCGCCGGCTTTTTTTCGGGCTGGCCGGGTGTGGGCGGGACGCGCTGCGCGAGCGTGAGCCGATAGGTCTTCTGGGCCGCGTCGTAGTGCGTGCGCGCGCTGACCACGGGGGTGCCGGCCTGGCTGTACCACAGCTTGAACTGCGTGAGGTCGACGCCGCTGGCATCGGCCTGCGCCCGGACGAAGTCGTCGCAGGTGACCGCCTGGCCGTCGTGTCGCTCGAAGTACAGATCGCAGCCGCGCCGAAACGCGTCTTTGCCCAGCAGCGTGTGCATCATGCGCACGACCTCCGAGCCCTTCTCGTAGACGGTCGCCGTGTAGAAGTTGTTGATCTCGGAGTACGCGTCTGGCCGCACCGGGTGTGCCGTGGGCCCGGCGTCTTCGGGGAACTGCACCGCCAAGAGGCGCTGCACGTCCTGGATGCGTTTGAGCGCGCGCGAGCCCACATCGCTCGAGAACTCTTGATCACGAAAGACCGTGAAGCCCTCTTTGAGGCTGAGCTGAAACCAGTCGCGGCAGGTGACGCGGTTGCCGCTCCAGTTGTGGAAGTACTCGTGCGCGACCACCGCTTCGACGTTGAGAAAGTCGGCGTCGGTGGCGGTGTCGCTGCGGGCCAGCACGTACTTCGTGTTGAAGACGTTGAGGCCCTTGTTCTCCATCGCGCCCATGTTGAAGTCGCGCACCGCGACGATCATGTAGATGTCGAGGTCGTACTCGCGGCCAAACGTCTCTTCGTCCCACTTCATCGCGCGCTTGAGCGAGGAAAGGCAATGCTCGGTCTGGTCGAGATCGCGCTGCGCGGTGAACACCTGCAGCTTGACCTTGCGACCGGACACGGTGGTGAAGGTGTCTTCGCGAACGGCCAGGTTGCCCGCGACCAGCGCGAACAAATAACAGGGCTTGAGGAACGGGTCTTCCCACACGGCGAAGTGTTTGCCGGAAGGCAGCTCGCCGCGCTCGACCAGGTTGCCGTTGGAGAGCAGCACCGGGTAGCGACGTTTGTCGGCGACGATGCGCGTCGTGTAGCGCGCCATCACGTCGGGGCGGTCGAGAAACCAAGTGATGCTACGAAAGCCCTCGGCCTCGCACTGGGTGCAGAAGTTGCCACCGGACACGTACAGCCCTTCGAGCGCCTTGTTGGCGGCCGGGTTCACGGTGCCCACTACCTCGAGCGTGAACTGCGCGGGCACGCGGGCGATGGTCAGCGTGTCGGGCGTGAGCGTGTAGTCGGCCTCCGCAAGCAGACGACCGTCGATGCGTACGGACGCCAGCACCATGTGCTGCCCGTCGAGGACGAGCGGCGCATCGAGGGCGCCCTCGGCGGTGCGCCTGACCAGGCTCTTGGCGGTGACGCGTGTCGCTTGCTCGTCGAGGTCGAAATCGAGATCGATCTTCTCGATGGTGTAGGGCGGTGGGCGATAGTCCTCACGGCGAATGACCGTGGACGAGCTTTCCTTCATGGCTCGCATTATCCCGCCGAAACGCGCGCCTGCACGTCTGTTTCTGACGGCCGACAAAAGGTCGGTGACGGGCCTCTGTGAAGTGATCGTGCGACGCAACCAGAACGCGCGCCGAGCCGGCAGCGGTTACAGCGGGGAGCGCTTGGGCTCGCCTGCGCGGCGCGGGTAGCGCGCGGGTGTCGAGCCGGTCTTCAGCACGCGCACCACCACACCCGTCTTGGTACGGCGCGTCTCCTCGACGCGACACCTCAACAGGCGCAGCGCCTCGGCCGCTTCGTCCACCTCGAGCGCAGCTTGCTCGCCCTTGATGGCCAAGCTGAGCCCGCCGACGCGGAGCAGGGGCACCGTCAGCTCGAGCAGGATGGGCAGGCGTGAGACCGCGCGTGAGGTCGCCGCGGCAAAGCTCTCGCGCTCGGCTCCCTGGCCAAAGCTCTCGGCGCGGTCGCTCACCACACGCACGTTGCCAAGGCCCAGCGCCTCTGCCGCGTGGGCCAAAAAGCGGCCCTTCTTGGCGGTCGCTTCGAGCAGCGTGAACGACAGGCCGGGCAAAGCGACCGCGAGCGGTAGGGCGGGCAGTCCGCCGCCCGATCCCACGTCGACGATGCGCGCGCCGTCGGGCAGCGCGCGCAGATCGGGCACCAGGCTGAGGCTGTCGAGGATGTGTTTGTCCCACGCCTCGTCAGGGTCGGTGATGGCCGTGAGGTTGAACTGCTTGTTGGTCTCGAGCAGCAGCTCGAGGTACTGCGCGAGCGACGCGCCGAGCGCCCCCGTGAGGTCGAGGGAGAGGGCGCTGGCCGCCTGAACGACGGATGGGGGGATCGAGAGGGACACGGGGGAGGGACTGTTAAGCTGGAGGCGGACCCCGTCAACTGCGCTGCGAAAGGTGCATGCCCCCGCTCCCCTCGGCGGCCGGTCTGTCGCTTGCTCAGTACGACTTCACGTCGGACAGGCTGAGCTTGCAGGTCGCGGTGTTCCACTGGCTCTTGCCGTCGTCGATCTTGGTCGACTCGCCCTGGTGATTGGTCACGGCGGTGTACTCCTGGCAGATCTTCGGCTTGTCCTTGGCGGCGTCGTAGCCGCCCTTCACGTAAAGGTTTTTGACGGTCACGGTGTCTTTGTAGTTTCGGTTGGCGCCGGCGACGGTGGTCTTGATGCCTTCCACGCGCACGTTGTCGATCTCCAAGTGGCGCGGACCGCCGTTGCCCTCGCAGTCGCCGCACGACCGCCACAGCTTGCCGAAGTCCGAGACGTACGAGTTGCGGATGACCGTCTTGGAGTCGGACTTGGCGTTGTGCTGGAACACCTTGTCCGAGGCGTGCAGCGCGATCACGTGGTCGAGCGTCATCGTCGCGCCGTCTTTGCTGTTGGTGGCCGCGTCCTCGCAGATGTCTTCCCAGTAGACGTGGTCGAGCGTGCAGCTGCCCTTGCACACGATGCCGTTGCCGCCCGGCTTTCCGCCCGCGATGATCAGGTTCTTCACGGTGACGCCGTCTTCGACCTCGAACACCGTCACCTGACCTTCGCCGCCCTCACAGTCGACCGGGTTGTTGACGCCGATCTTTTTGTTCTCGAAGTCCCACACGTCTTTGCCGCCGCTCTGGCTGCCCTTGAGCACCGTGGTGGAGGGACGAATCTCGCCCGCGCCGTTGCTGGCCGGTGGGATGGTCATGGGAATGGTGGTGTCGCCATTGCCCGGGGGCGTGGAAGGCCCGCTGCCTGCGTCGGGACCCTCCGAAGAGGTCCCGGCATCGCCCGGCTTGCTGCCGCCATCGGGCACTGTCGCGGAGCCCGCGTCGTCCCCTCTGCCGCCCTGGCTGGGCGTCTTGCCAGCATCGGCCTGGTCGTCGGGAGTGCCGGGCTGCGTGGGCTTTTTGCCGCCAGCATCGACCTTCGCCGGAGCCTGACCTCCGCCCGCGTCCGCACCCGACGCGTGGTCGGTGTCGGTCTTGTCAGGCTGGTCTTGCCCGTCGTCGTCGGAACCTTCGTTCACCGGCGTGCGCGTCGCCGGGTCCGAGCCGCACGCGAGCAACGTCACGGCGAGCAGCGGCAAGAGCAGCCGAAAGCCCAGACCTGACAGGCGTCCAAGCGCACCCTCGGGCGCGCGAGCGGAGCATGATGCGACGACAGAAGCAGGCTTGAGCAACATGAA
>JBEGTL010000437.1:0-7058 GCA_041179425.1 Pseudomonadota bacterium
GCCTCGGCCTCGACTGCGGGCGCCGCCTGGGCAGCCATCGGGGGCGGAGGCGGGGCCTGGGCGATCACGGTCTCCCCGGTGGGCACGTAGTTGATCACTTCGCCGCTGTCCGAGACGAGGGGCCGTACGGGCGTGATGGGCGTGCCCAGATCGGAGCGGAACGAGATGGGCGCACCGGTGGTGAGCGAGAGCGCGACGTTGCGCCAGTCCTCGCCCGACGTGTTCTGCACGACGGCCCACGCTTGGAGCAGCGCCGTGTCCGTGCCGTCGAACACGACGCGATAGCTGGGGCGCCACACGGGTGACCCCACCACGTACGCCACCGTCAAATCGTGAGGGCCTGTGTCGTTCAGCTCGATGTGGACGTCGACGCGCGGGTCCGTGGGCGACACCGGGGGCGGGGCGGGCTCGACCGGTCCACGCGGTACGAAAGCACGCTCGTCGCGAGGCGTCGGCACGGGTGCCGGGGAAGGTGCATCGGGCACCTGGAACGACACGCTACGCACGCCGCCGTGGGTCTTTTCGACGGCGGTGAGGGAGGCGAGGAAGTCGCCCACCTCGCTCTGTTTGACGCGAAATTGCAGGGTTTGGCCATCAAACTTGCCGGCGCGCTCGAAGAAGCCGACACCGCTGCGATAGAGCACCACGTTGCGCATGGGCAGGCGTTTGTCGCCGCTGACGGCGGCCGACCCAGCACAACCCGTGAGTGCGATGGCCAGGAGAAAGACGGTTCGTTGCATGGCCAGGATTGACGCACGGCCTGCGAGCAACCTCTAGATTCCTTCCGTGCTGCCAGGTCGTCGCCACGTGGGTCGCACGCACGCTGTGCCCCGTGTTCACGATGAACTGGACAATCGTATAGGCGAGCGCAACATGGCTCCATGGCTCGCATCGATCAGCAAAGTGATCGTTACCTTCATTCGCCGCGCCTTACCTCGCGCCCCGACGGTACTGCCACGTTGCACACCATCGCCTGGATCGGTGGGCCCGCTGGCACGCACGAACAGGTGGTGCGCTTCGCAATCGGTAGCGACGGCAGCGTGGGACCCGCGCAGGCAGAGGAGCCGGCCCTTGCCATCGTGGCACTCACGCGCGGTGACGTGGTCGAGCCCACTTCCGACTCCCGCGCCGAGCAACAGGAACAGCGCGCCGGCGAGCGTGTGTGGATCGAGCTCGTCGACGGCGAGGCCAGCGTGTGGCTGTCGCGCGCGGGCGAGCGCGTGCTGGTGTTCCGTGCGCACGGTAGCGCAGCGGCTCCCACGCTCGCGGTCACCAAGGCGGGCACGTGGGTCGCGTTCCACCACGACGTGCGCGAAGACGACGGGCAGAGCGACATCGCCAAGTGGATCGCGCTGCGCTTCGTCGACGTACAGGGCGAGGTGTTCGAGCCGAGCGCCGAGATGCTGGAGCGCGACCGCGACCGCGAAGGGGTCGAGCAGTCGTTCGAGTTCCCGGCGCTGTACGTAAGCGGCGACGGTGCGCTCGCGTTGTTGGGTCGCGGCTCCCACAACTTCTGGCGGCAAGATCTCGACCACGACGGCTTCTCCGCTCGAAGCGCACTGAGCGATGGCGAGTGGGGCTCACGCGGTCGACACATCGTGGTGACCAGCGTGCGCGACGGCGCACGAGAGTCGGTCGTCGTCGCGCGCCGCGATCGCAAGGGCATCGAGGTCGACCTGTACCCGCCGCCGAGCGGACGTGCGCCCGCGCTGCGTCCTGCGCGTGTCGACTGGGTCGCGGGTGAGTCTGCTGCGCACGCACGACCTGTCGATGGCTCGCGCGCTTCTTCTCGCCCTGCTGATTTTGGCTCGCGCACGGAGGCACCACGCGCAGCGACGCCTCGCTCGAGCGCACAGGCACCACGCGTTGCCAACCCTGCCGACAAGCGTGGGTTCGTTACGCTGTTTGGCGACATCCAGCAGCACAGCGCGCACTCCGACGGCGTGGGCAGCGCCGACGAGGTGTACCAGCGCGCGCGCTACCGCTACGGCGACGACTTCGTCGCGCTCACCGACCACGAAGCTTTTTTGGGCAAGCGCACTGGACCCGGCGAGTGGGAGTACTTGCAGAGCGTCGCCGACCACTACGACGCCCCGGGCGCGTTCGTCACGCTGCTCGCGTACGAGTGGACCGGCAAGATGTTCCCCGGTCCCGGGCACAAGTGTGTGTACTACCCGCGGCGTGGCCTGCCCATCGTCTCGCGCGACGAAGTCCCCGAAGGGCGTGCGTTGGTCTCGCGTGTGCGCGCGCTCGGTGGCTTCTCGGCGCCGCATCACATCGGTTGGACCGGGGCCGACGAAGCTGGCCACGACGATGCCGGCCAGCCCACCTGGGAGATCTGCTCGTGCCACGGCTGCTACGAGCACGTCGAGCACCCGCTGGGTCAGCGCGGCGAGCTGCGCGATCAGATGGTCGACGTCATGCTCAAGCGCGGGCACCGTTTTGGTTTCACGGGTTCCTCCGACAGTCATGGCTTGTTGTGGCACCACGGCGAAGCACGCAAGCGCGACCCCTATCGCACCGGGCTCACTGCGGTGCAGGCCCGCTCCGTGACACGTGACAGCGTGATGGAGGCGTTGGTGTCGCGCCGGTGTTACGCCACCAGCGGCGCCAAGATCCTGCTCGACCTGACGGCCGACGGCACGCCCATGGGCAGCGAGCTGAGCGACCGTCTGGGCGCTGAGTTCGAGGTGCACGCCGTGGGCACCGCACCGCTGCGCAGCGTCGAGCTGGTGGGCCCCGAGGGCGTGCTGGCGAGCGTGGCGCCCGAGGGCAGGCAAGCCTCGCTCTCGGCGCGCGTCAAGGCGCCCTACGTCTACGCCCGCGTCGTGCAGACCGACGGCGAGATGGCGTGGTCGAGCCCGGTCTTTTTTGGTCCGCACCAGCTCGCGTCGGTTTCACCCGGCTAACGTGTATCGCGCAGCGCAGGGCTGTACCAGACGCGCCAGGCGGTCAGGCCGGTGAGCGCGCCCGTGCCCAAGAACAGGGTCGGGTAGCCGAAGCGCTCGACCACGCTGCCGCCGACCATCAGCGCCACCGCCATGCCGCCGTTGAAGCCCCCGTGGTAGAGGGCCATCATCGAGCCGCGCTGTGCGATGGGCACGCCGTGGATCGCGAGCGCGTTGAACACGGGGTACAGCACGCCGTGCGCGAGGCCGAGGGCGAGACCGACCGGCTCGAGCAGGCCGGGGCGCAGCCAGGCCGTCGCGCCCACCGCGAGTGCGTACGCAAACATGCTGACGGCGCTGACCTTGCGGCGGTCGAGGCGATCGATGCGGCGCATCAGCACCATGCGCCCGAACAGCGCCGTGGTGGCGTACGCCACGAAGAAACCCGACAGGTGCTCGATGCCGACGCGCAACGCGTACGGCTGATGAAACGTGAACACCGTGCCAAAGCCCGCTCCTGCGCCCGCGATGGCCAGCACGATCACGCGTGTCCTGGGCTCCCGTGCGAGCGCGACGCTGGCTGCCCAGGGGCTACTGGCGTGCTGCTCGCGCGGCGCCTCGCGGATGAGCAGACCGAGCAGCAGGCTGACCACACCCCACGCCGCAGCGACCCAGTACGCGACGTGCCAGTCGTAGTGCGCGGCCAGCAGCTCGGCGAGGGCGGGCGCGAGCGCGTTGGTCACCAACATCGACGAGCCGAACACACCGAGCGCGACGCCCAATCGTGCTGGCGGCACGCGGTCGCTCATCAGCGTGGTCGACGAGTTGAACAGCAGTGCAAACGACGCGCCCTGCACCAGGCGCGCGCCGTACAGCGCGGCGTCGATGCGCGTGAGCACCAACATCAACAGCGCGGTGATCGTGATGAGCGCACTGCCGAGCAACATGAAGAGGCGCCGGCCGTATCGATCGTTGAGCATGCCCACGAGCGGGAACGCGATGACGCCTGCGATGGAGCCGAGTGCGCCGACGGTACCGATCTGCACTTCGTCTGCGTGCAGCACCACGCGAAGATACTTGGGCAGCAAAAAGAACGTGGAGAACGACATACCGTAACAGGTCTGCGTCGCGAGCAAGATGATGAAGCTGCGCGTGTACAGTCGCTCGCTGTCGTGCCGTGTTTCGTCTAGAGTGGTGGTGCGCATGGACAGACTGAGCGGGCCAGCGTACCGCATCGAGACAACCCGCACGAGGCTGCGTTGCCTCGAGCCCAAGCACGCGCAGCTGGTGAGCGACGCCATCGCCGAGAGCCTGCCGCACCTCTTGCCCTGGATGGGTTGGGCGGCGCACGAACCTCTCTCGTTCGAGCAGCGTGTCGAGCGCATGCGCACCAATCGAGGTCACTTCGACCTGGGCTCCGACTACGTCTACGGCATCTTCGACAAAGAAGAGCGCGCGCTGTACGGCGTCGCTGCGCTCAAGCTGAGCGTCACCGTCGATGAGCGCGAGCTCGGTTACTGGCTCCACGTCGCGCACACCGGCAAGGGGCTTGCGATCGAGGTGGGTCTGGCGCTGGTGCGTGTGGGTTTTGAGCTCGAGCCGCTCGACGCCATCGAGATCCGCGTCGACCCGGGCAATGAGCGCAGCGCGCGCGTCGCCCAGCGGCTTTCGTTCAGCGGTCCGGTGCTCGACCCGCTCAGCTACCCGCTGCCCGAGGGTGGCAAGGCCGACACCGACGTCTACTCGCTATCGCGCGTGGAGTACGCAAACCATCCGGCGCGCCTGGTGCCCATCGAAGCCTACGACGTGCTCGACCGCCGGCTGATCTGAGCGCGCGTGGCCTTGGCGAGCGTGCCGCTCGTGCAGCGTGCAAGCAAGAATGCGCTCGCCTCTGACTCGCTGTAAAACAGGCGGGTAGGGAGCGGCAGATGCGCGGACCAGCCGAGGGCCGTGATGAGGCCCCGCTCGCGTGGCGAGCTCACCACGGCCGCGTAGGCGCGCATGTACTTGCCAATCAGCAGGCGGCGCCGCTGCAGCTCTTCGAGGAAGCGTGCCTGGCGAGGCTCGTCGACGTACGGCATGTCGCGCGCGTCGTGCAGCACCGCGAACGGCAGGCGCTGCGCCATGGCTGCGTCGGCCCCGGTAAAAAAGCTCTGGACGTCGACGTGCTCGTAGTCGCTCGCACGCGGCGAGTGGATACGCACCAGCGGGAATGCCCCCAGCTCCACGCGAAACGGCCCTTCAGCACGAGCGCGCACCATCCAAAACCCCCTTGGACTGTGCCGCAGCCTACAGGACGGGGGCGCGCGCGCAAAGGGACGCACGCGCTTTCGGTCTGGGCCCGAGCGCGCTGACGGGGAGGGCCGACGCCCTGCTCAGTGGTACGCGAACGCGATGTCGGCGCCGAGCACGAGGATGAGGTGGTCTTCGAGCCGGTACAGGACGCGCAAGCGCTCGATGACCAGCTCGAGGGTGCGCGGGTCGCTCTGTCCGCACACGATGCGGCCGAGCTCGGCAGACCGACTCAGCTCCCGCGCAATTTCCGGGAGGTCCTCGATATCTTCGAGCGCTTCTCGTGTGAACTCGACGGGTCTGGGGGCCATGGCCTCGATTGATCAAACGCGTCGGCGTAGCGGCGATCAAGCGCTTTGTGTGAGCGACCGCGACAAAGATCGCGCGTGGGCCTGCCTGCCCCTGCAGCGAGGCCCCGCAACAGGGTGTGGCGCGGCGCGCATGCGCGGTGGAGGCGAGCCAGCCGGCGCAGAAAAGGGGCTAAACAGCCTGCTTTCGCACGTGTACGCAGCTGGGCCGGGCGCCGCCTGTGCGCGGTATCCGCCCCCCTCGGAACGCACGTACCGTGAGCACAGATGGTGCGCGTGCTGGCTCTATGCGCTAGTGCTTTCAGCGACAACCATGCCGAGCAGCAGCCGCCCGCCTCCCCTCGACGTACGTAGGCCCGGACCCATCGCTTCTCGCATCATCGGCACGGGTCACTACGCCCCAGCGCGCGTGCTTACCAACCGCGACCTGGAGCAGATGGTCGACACTTCCGACGCGTGGATCGTCGAGCGCACGGGCATTCGCCAGCGACACATCGCGGCCGAGGGCGAAGCCAGCAGCGACATGGCGGCACACGCCGCGCGGGCTGCGCTCGAGGCGGCAGGCATCGCGGCCACCGAGCTCGACCTGATCGTCGTCGCCACCATCTCGCCCGACGCGCCGCTGCCGTCCACGGCGGTGCTCGTGCAGCAAAAGATCGGGGCTCGCAACGACTGTCCCGCGTTCGACATCGCGGCCGCTGCGCGGGCTTCATCTACGGCTTGTCCATCGCCGACAAATTCATCGCCAGCGGCTCGGCGCGCCACGTGTTGGTCGTTGGAGTCGAGCTGCTCTCTCGTCTGATCAACTTCTAAGACCGCACCACCTGCGTGTTGTTTGGAGATGGCTCGGGCGCCGCGGTGGTGAGTGCGCCCGAGAGCAACCGCGGGCTGCTGTCGACGCACATCTACGCCGACGGCTCGCAGGCCTCGGCGCTGCACATTCCGGCCGGGGGCTCTGCCAAGCCGGCGAGTCACGCCACGGTCGACGCGGGCCAACACTACGTGCACATGAGCGGACAAGACGTCTTCAAGTACGCGGTGCGCGCGCTGTCGTCGGCCAGTCTGACTGCACTCGAGGCCAACGAAGTCGGCAAAGATCAGGTCGACTGGGTCGTCCCGCACCAGGCCAACCTGCGCATCATCGAAGCGGTCTCCAAACGAGTCGGCATCGGTCTCGACCGCTTCGTGCTCAACATCGAGCGTTTTGGCAATACCTCCAGTGCTTCGATCCCGATCGCGCTCGACGAAGCGATTCGCGCGGGGACGATCAAGGAGGGGCAGCTCGTGCTGATGTGCGCGCTGGGGGCGGGTTTTGCTTGGGGGAGCGCACTCCTGCGCTTCTGAGTGTCTGCAGTCGAGCACGAACACGAACACGAGCACGAGAGACAAGGTGCACGAGCCCGAGCACGAACACGTCGGGCTTGTCAGTGCAGGCTACGGTTCCCTTTGAGCAGGCGCGCGTGTTCGTGCACGGGCTCGGAAAGCGCCGATCAAAGTCGGCATAGGGAAGCTGGTGAGAAGAGAAGTGCAAACGAATCGACAAATCCAGCCCTGGCAAAAGCTCGAAGCC
>JBEGTL010000438.1:0-7055 GCA_041179425.1 Pseudomonadota bacterium
GCACTGTTCGACCTCGGCTTTCCAGTCGTGGGTGTCGCCTCCACGGTCGACAACGACTTGCTCGGCTCGGACGTGACCATCGGCTGCGACACCGCACTCAACGTCACGCTCGAGGCGATCGATCACCTGCGCACCACGGGTTCGTCACACAACCGTGCGTTCGTCGTCGAGACCATGGGTCGCGACTGTGGCTACCTCGCGTTGATGGCGGGCCTCGCCGGCGGCGCCGAGGTCATCTCGACCCCCGAGAACGAGGTGAGCCCGGCCGACATCGCCATGCGGCTGCGCGCCGCCTACGAGCGCGGCAAGACGCACGCAATCGTGGTGGTGGCCGAGGGCGTCAAGGTCGGCACCAAAGAGATCCTCGCCTTCTTCGAGGCCGATCGCACCCTGGTCGGCTTCGAGCTGCGGGCCACCGTGCTCGGCCACGTGGTCCGCGGCGCACCGCCCACCGCCTTCGACCGCATCCTCGGCACCCGCCTCGGCGTCGGCGCAGTCAACGCGCTCACGTCGGGTGACTACGGGGTGCTCGTCGGCTACCAACGTAGCGAGATCACGCGGACCCCCCTCAAAGACATCGCGGGCCGCACCAAGCCCATCAAGACCGAGCTCCTCGAGCTAGCCCGGGTGCTGGCCAAGTAGCGAGCCAGCTCACGAGAACGGGGCTCTACCCTCCTCGAATCGACCTCGCCCAGCGCGAACACCCAGCCGGAGAAGGGAGCATCACTTGACAGTTCAGCGAATGCGCGCCTACCTAAATGGTAGCGACGACATGGCAGAGCTCGGATTTCGTTCTCGCCGCATTCTCTACGCTGCGGTGACTGAGTACATCGCCACCGGTGAGCCGGTGGGGTCGCGCAAGCTCGCCCGGCGCTACGGTCTCGACGTCTCACCCGCGACCATCCGCAACGAGCTGGCCGACCTCGAGGAGGCGGGCTTCCTCTCGCAGCCGCACACCAGCGCAGGTCGCGTGCCCACCGACAAGGGGTTCCGGTCCTTCGTCGATGCGCTGGGCCGGGTTCGCGAGGTGCAGCCCGACGACCGATCGGCGTTGTTCACGCGCCTCTCGCAGCTCACCCCCGGCATCGACGACCTCCCACGCGAGGCGGGCCGGCTGCTCTCGCACCTCACCGGCTCTGCCTCGGTGCTGCACGCCATGAACGCGTCGCACCAGCACGTGGCCCAGCTGAAGTGGCTGCGGCTCGGCCCGGGCCAGCTGCTGGCGGTCGTGGTCACGCGCTCCGGAACGGTCGAAAACCGCGTCGTCAGCGTCGACCGAGAGCCCGACCCGGCCGAGCTCGACCGCCTGCACAACTTCCTCGACTCGCTGCTCGGCGAGCGCACCCTCGGCCAGCTGCGCGACGCGGTGGCCCAAGCCGCCGAGAGCCAGCGCAGCGAGCTCACCCACCGTGCCCACCAGGTCGTCGAGGCCACCATGCTCGCGCGCGCTGCCAAGCGTGCCGTCGTCATCGAGGGCCAGCAGCTGCTCCTGGGCCAGCCCGACTTTGCAAGCGTCGAGAAGATGCGCGGGGTGCTGGGTGCGCTGGCCGAGCACGAGCGCCTGCTCGAGCTGCTCGAGCGCACAGTCGCGGCCGGCGGCGTACAGGTCCTGATCGGCGCCGAGACCGAGCTGTCCGACACCCAAGATCTGTCCCTCATCACGGCCACGTACGGACAGCCCGGGGGTGGCAGCGGCACGCTTGGCGTCATCGCGCCTACCCGCACGGACTACCAGAAGGTGGTCCCACTGGTCGGTTTCACAGCCAATCTGCTTACCCAGCTGCTCGAACTCCGGCGCTAAAGCGGCCTCGACGCTAAACCTGCGCATCGGCGCTGAAACAGTGGCGAATGGAGTGCGAGGCGTGTCGCGAGGCGCCGCCGGTTCTGAGGACCGCGCGGAGCAAACTTCCTGTCGCTGAGCACGGACTGGAAGAAGCAGTGGTGGATCGCGGCGCGCCTCGCGCTCCAGGCGCCGCTGTTTCCACTCTTGCTTCGTGATGGCGGGTGGATATGGTTGGCTCCCATCCCGAGTAGGATGGAGTCGCATTTCCGCCGGGCAGCACAAGCCGGCTGAGGACGCGCAGGGGGTGTACGTGAGTGATAGCGAGAGCAAGCAGCGCGACGCACAAGGCGGCGCCAACTCGGAAGACAACTGGCGCCCATCGTCGCCCGGTTCCGAGCCGAGCAGTGGCCATTCGGTACCACCCGAAGCGGGCAGCGTGAGTCCTGCCGACGCGGGCAATCTGCCGCCGCGCGAGCCCAAGTCCCCCGAAGCGCTGCGGGCCGAGCTCGAGCAGGCGCAAGCCGAGGCGACCAAGCTGCGCGAGCTGCTGCTGCGCACGGCTGCCGACTACGACAACTTCCGCAAGCGCTCGCGGCGCGACATCGAAGACGCACAGCGCAAGAGCATCGAGCGCGTGCTGCTCGAGGTGCTTCCGGTCGGCGACAACCTCGAGCGCGCGGTGCAGGCGGCCCAGCAGGGTGGCGACGCCAAGTCCGTGGTCGAGGGCGTGACCATGGTGCTGCGCTTCTTCGAAGACGCACTCAGCCGCCTCGGCGTCGAGCGTGTCCCCAGCGTCGGTCAGGTCTTCGACCCTGGCCTGCACGAAGCTGTCCAGCAGGTAGAGAGCGATCAACCACCCGGCACCGTGGTCACCGAGATGACGCCGGGCTACCGCGTGCAAGGCAAGCTGCTGCGCCCCGCCATGGTGGCTGTCGCGCGCAAAGCGGCCGTCGTCCACTGACCACACTCGCGCGCCGTGTGAGATGGTGCCGCCGTCGTTCGCGCCCGTCGGGCCGATGAGGTTGTTCGTAGCGCCTCTCTTTCGGTACTCTTTTCCGAGTGGCGAAGGTCATCGGAATCGATCTCGGGACGACCAACTCGTGCATTGCCGTGATCGAAAACGGCGAGACGGTGGTGATCCCCAATGCCGAGGGCAGTCGCACGACGCCCTCGGTCGTCGCGTTCACGCAGAGCGGTGAGCGGCTGGTTGGGCAGGTGGCCAAGCGCCAATCCGTCACCAACCCCGAGAACACCATCTTCGCCGTGAAGCGTCTGATGGGCAGACGCTTCGACTCGGCCGAAGCCACTCGGCAGGGGCAGCTGGTGCCGTACCGGCTGTCGCGCGCAGAGAACGGCGACGCGTGGGTGCAGGCGGCCGGCAAGACGTACTCGCCCCCGGAGATCTCCGCGATGGTGCTCTCGACCATCAAGGGCATCGCCGAGGCGTACCTGGGTCAAGAGGTCAAAGAGGCCGTGATCACGGTGCCGGCCTACTTCGACGACGCGCAACGCCAAGCCACCAAAGACGCGGGCCGTATCGCGGGGCTCGAGGTCAAGCGCATCATCAACGAGCCCACCGCGGCCGCACTTGCCTACGGGCTCGATCAAAAAGAGGGACAGCGCATCGCGATCTACGATCTCGGTGGCGGCACCTTCGATATCTCCATCCTCGAGATCCACCACGGCGTGTTCAAGGTGCGCGCGACCCACGGCGACACCTACCTGGGCGGCGAAGACTTCGACCACTGTCTCGTCGATTCGTTGTGCGACCGTTTCCTCAAAGAGAGCGGCATCGACCTGCGCAAAGATCGGATGGCGCTCCAGCGGCTCAAAGAGCAAGCAGAGAAGGCCAAACACGAGCTGTCGAGCTCGCTGACCACCGAGATCAACCTACCTTTCATCGCCTCCGACACGACCGGTCCCAAACATCTCGTACTGACGCTCAAGCGCAGCGAGTTCGACATCTTGGTGGTGGACCTGATCGAGAAGAGCCTCGAGCCCTGCCAGCAAGCGCTCAAAGATGCGGGCCTCAAGGTCAGCGACATCGACGCCGTGGTGTTGGTGGGCGGCATGACGCGGATGCCCCTGGTGCGACAAAAGGTGGCCGAGTTCTTCGGCCGCGAGCCGCACAAGGGCGTCAACCCGGACGAAGTCGTCGCATCCGGCGCCGCCATCCAGGGCGCGGCACTGACCGGTGAGCTCCAAGAAGTACTGCTGCTCGACGTGACGCCGCTCTCGCTCGGCGTCGAGACGGGAGGCGGCGTGTTCCACGCGTTGATCCCGCGCAACACGACCATCCCCACCAAAAAGAGCGAGGTCTTCACCACCAGCATGGACAACCAGCCGTTCGTGCCCATCCACGTGCTGCAGGGCGAGCGCGAGATGGCGATCGACAATCGTACGCTGGCCAAGTTCGAGCTCGCTCCCATCCCGCCTGCTCCGCGCGGTGTGCCCGAGATCGAGGTGATCTTCGAGATCGACGCGAACGGCATCATGAACGTGAGCGCGCACGACCAACGCAGCGGCAAGCAGCAGCGCGTACGCGTGGTCGCCTCGAGCGGCCTGAGCCAAGAGCAGGTCGACCAGCTGGTGTCCGACGCGGGCCGGTTCAAAGAGACCGACAAAAAACGCAAAGACCTCGCCGAGCTGACCAACACCGCCAACGCACTCTTGTACACCACGGAGCGCGCGGTCATCGAGTGTGTGGAGCTGGTTCCGCCAGCGGTGATCGACGAAGTGAAGGGCGACATCTCGTCGCTCAAGTCGCTGCTCGAAGTCGGCAAAGATCTGCCAGCGATCAAAGAAGCCCTGCAGCGACTCGAAGTCAGCGCCTACAAGATCGCCGAGTCGATGTACGGCCCGTCCGACGCTGCTGGTTAGGCTCTTTTCTCGTCCCAGCAGACGGGTTCGATCTGGAGCGCGATCGAGAAGGTGGCACGCACCTGTTGTTGTATCTCGGTTGCTAGAGACACCAGATCGCGGGTTGTGCCGCCGCCGTAGTGGACCAGGGCCAGCGCGTGCTGGGTAGACACGCCCACGGGGCCTCGCTGCAGACCTTTTTTGATGCCCGACTTCTCGATGAGCCAGCCTGCCGCAAGCTTCACGCGCTCGTTTGGCGCTACGAATCGCGGCATGGCCTCGTCGTCCACGAGCAGGTTCTTGTCGCGCGCCTCTCGTTCGACCCGAGCTGCTTGGTCCGCGGAGACCACCGGGTTGGTGAAGAACGAGCCCGCACTCCGCTGCCAACCGGGCTCGATCAGCATGCCCTTGTTTGCGCGGAGGGAGCGAACCGCTTGCTGGATGTCGCGCAGGGTAGGGGTCCCGCTGCGAACCGCGAGGGTACGCGCGAGCTCGCTGTAGCGCGGGACCTGAGGCGCAGAGAGCGAGAGTGCGAAGCGGACGGCGAGCACCACGAAGCGCGCCGGGTCGCGCTTAAAGCGGCTGTCTCGATAGCCAAACTCGCACTCGCTCGCGGACAACCACGCGGTGCTGTCCGTGTGCCTATCGAGCACCTCGACGGCCGACACCACATCGCTGACTTCTTGCCCGTATGCGCCGACGTTTTGGATCGGCGTGGCGCCGACCGAACCCGGAATGCCGGACAGGCACTCGATGCCTGCGAAGCCCTCGTGGACAGCGAGGGAAACCAGGTCGTCCCAGCTCTCGCCTGCCTGCACCGTGAGCGTCGCCTGGTGTGGGTCGCGCGTGACCTCGACGCCGCGGGTGGCGATGCGTACCACCAAGCCGGCAAAGCCGCCGTCGGCGACGACCAAGTTGCTGCCACCGCCGAGGATGCCGACCGCGAGCTCCCGAGCATGGGCCCACGCCAGCGCTTCGTGCAGCTCTTCGCGGCCCGTCACCTCGACGAAGTAGGCAGCAGGCCCGCCGAGCCCGAGCGTGGTGAGTGCGGCGAGCGGGTGGTCGACACGCGGATCGAACGGCACGCGTTACGGGCCGATCACGGTGCGACCGCCGAGGTACGGGACGAGAACCGCCGGCACCTTGATGCTGCCGTCCGCCTGCTGATGTTGCTCGAGCAGTGCCACGAACGTGCGGCCGATGGCGAGACCCGAGCCATTGAGCGTGTGCACCAGCTCGGGCTTGTCGGTCTTGCTGTTGCCCCTGCGAAAGCGCACCTTGGCGCGCCGCGCCTGGAAGTCGCCGAACCACGAGCAGCTGGAGATCTCGCGGTACGCGTCCTGTCCCGGTAGCCACACCTCGAGATCGTACGTGCGCCGCGAGTTGGCACCGAGGTCTCCCGCGCAAAGCTCGACCACACGGTAGTGCAGGTCGAGCTTCTGCAGCACGGCCTCGGCGTGTCCCGTGAGCTCTTCGAGCGTCTCGAGCCCTCGTTCGGGCTCGACGAACTGCACCAACTCGACCTTGTCGAACTGGTGCTGGCGAATGAGCCCGCGCGTGTCGCGACCGGCGCTGCCCGCCTCGGACCGGAAGCACTGCGTGTAGGCCGTGTATCGAATCGGCAGCCGCGTGCCGTCGACGATCTCGTCGCGGTGCAGGTTGGTGAGCTGCACCTCGGAGGTCGGCGACAAGTACAGCCGCACACCCTGCGCGTCGGACTCGCCTGGCTTCGCTGCGTCGGTTGTCGCGCCGACTGCTTCGTTGCTGGCGATGCGAAACAGATCAGCCTCGAACTTGGGCAGCTGGCCCGTGCCGCGCAGCGACTCGGCGTTGACCAAGGCCGGCGGCCACACCTCCGTGTACCCGTGCTGGGTGGTGTGCAGGTCGACCATGAACATCATCAGCGCGCGCTGCAGCTGCGCGCCCGCACCCGACAGCACGGTGAAGCGTGCGCCGGCCAGCTTGCTACCGCGCTCGGCATCCATGATGCCGAGGCTGTTGCCGAGGTCGACGTGATCTTTGGGAGCAAACGCGAACGTCGGCTTTTGACCGACCACGCGCACGAGCCGATTGTCGGCCTCGCTGCTGCCGTCGGGGATGCCCTCGTACGGCACGTTGGGCACCGCGAGCAGGGCCTCTTCGACCTCGGACTGCGCCTTTTTCTGCAGCGCCTCGAGCTCCTTGCCGCGATCGCCGAGCGCACGCAGCGCCTCGCGCTTGGCGGCGAACTCGGCGCTCTTTTTGTCGGCGATCTTGGCCATCGCCTCGCTGGCCGCATTGCGCTCGCGGAGCACCGCCTCGAGCTCACGAATGGCGCGCTTGCGCTCTTCGCCGAGCTGCTCGATGCGCGCGAGCCCGCTGGCTGCACTGCTGCCTCGCCGTCCGAGCGCGGTACGAACCTCATCGAGCTGGT
>JBEGTL010000439.1:0-7054 GCA_041179425.1 Pseudomonadota bacterium
AAGCCGCCCATGAACACTCGCACAGGGAGCGCAGGCAGCACGTCCGACCGGCCCAACATCCAGATGAAGAGTGCGGCGACCGACAAGCTACCGGCAACGATCACGCCGGCCTGACGGGCCACACTGAGCTTGATCCACTGGAGCACGCACTCCTTGTGTGACCGAGCGCAAGCAAGCCCGATCACCCGCTCAGCTTAGCGAAAGTACGCGCAAGGTTCACGCTCGCGAAGCGTCCCACGGTGCCGGAAACGTCACACACGACGCAGATGACCTGTCAGGGAGCCTCCCCCGATGGGGACCTTTTCATTTTTTGCGGCTGTTCTAGCTTCGAGCGTGGGGTAGGGCGCGACCTGGGGGGGACCGGCCATGCACACCATTACGACGTATCTGGGCAAGCTCGATGTGAGGTACGAGACGCTCCAGCATCGGCACACGCTGACGGCCCATCAGACCATCAGCGTGTGCGGCGTGCCGCAGCGGAGCATGGCCAAGGGAGTCTTGTTCTGCCACGACGACGCCTACGTGCTGGCGGTCGTGCCCGCGGGCAAGCGCGTCGATCGGGCAGCGCTGTCTGCGTTGGTCGGGCAGCGAGAGGTCGCGCTCGCGAGCGAGGACGAGCTGGCCTACTTGTTCCCGGACTGCGAGCTCGGCGCGGTACCCGCGGTGGGCGCCGCGTACGGCGTGTCGTCGGTCGTCGATGCCGCGCTGCTAAACGAAGAAGACGTCTACCTCGAGGCTGGCGACCACCAGAGCCTGGTTCGCATCGCCGGCCAAGACTTCCGGCGGTTGATGAACGGCGTCTCGACCGGCGAGATCACGCTTCATTAGCTGGGCGTTGACGTGGACGTCAACGTCGACGTCAACGCTACGGGGACGTTGTCGTGGACATGAGGAGGTCGTGGACCTTGACGGCGACGAGGTTCGGTCTCTTGCCTACAGCCCGCTCAGTCCGCCTGTGCCTTTTCCGGTGAAGCCGTAGCTGTCGACCGGGACGCCCATCATGTTGCTGATCGAGACCAGCAGCTTGGTGTGCGGCTCGTTCTCGCCGCCGTTCTTGCCCTTGTAGCTGAGGAAACGACCGGTCTTGAGGGCGCCGCCCGCCTTGCCGGCGAGCACGAACGGCACACGGCTGTGGTCGTGCAAGTTGGAGTCGCCTAGCTCCGAGCACAACAAGACGAGCGTGTTGTCGAGCAGCGAGCCGCTGGTGTCGGGCGTCTTGGCGAGCTTGTCGATGAGGTACGCGAACTGCTCCATGAACCAACGCTTGAGCGTGACGAAGTCTTTGGCGTTTTGGCTGGTGGCCTCGCCGTAGTGCGACGCGTCGTGGTTGGCGGTGCCGATGCCCGTGTCGAGCAGGTGCGTGGGCGACACCGGGTGCGACCACATCAACGACACCACGTTGGTCGTGCCGCACGACAGCGCGAGCGCGGCCAGGTCCATCTGCATCTGACCCATCAGCTTGAAGTTCTCTTCTTTGTGATAGGTCTTCGGGTAGTAGTCCGTCGGGATGACCTTGAAGCCCGTGCTGTTGAAGCCGTTGAGGTTGCAGGTGGCGGTCTGGCCGCCGCCCATCATGCGGCGCTCGAGCTCGCGCAGCGAGTCGAGGTGCACGTCGAGCTTTTCTTTCTCGGTCTTGCCGAGGCGCTTCTGCAGTGCGGCCAGGTCGGACAGCGAGCTGTCGAGGATGCTCTTTTTACGCCTCTGCGTGAGCTCCTGCTCAGCGCCGCCGCCGCCGGGTGCGCCGCCAAAGACGCGCGTGAACGCGTTGACGGGGTCGTCTTCGGGGTTCACCGGCTGGCCCTCGCCGATGAAGCTCATGCTGCCCGAGCCGTTTTGAAACGTCGCGCCGACGCCGAGCTGCAGTGAACGAAACGCGGTGCTGCCTCCGAGCTTCTCGCCCAACGAGATGTCGAGCGACTTGGGGGACACCCCCGTCAGCACCTTGGCGATGCCGCCCTCGTGCGTGGCGCCGCCGGCGTACATGGTGAGGCCCTCGAGGAACACCAAGTGCTGCTTCACCTTCTCGAGGGGCGCACTCATCTCGGGCAACGTGAACGAGGTCTCGCTGCCGGTGGGGTGCCAACGATCGGGGATACAGCCGTCCGGCACGTACACGAACATCGCGCGCTTGGGCACGGCCGCGCGCGCCTTCTGCAGTGCGGGCAGCTGCGCAAACGGAGCGAGCAAAGCGGTGGCGCCAAGGCCGCGCAACAACGTGCGTCGGTTCATCGCAAACGAGCTGGGCATACGTACTCCGGACCTGTGAGTCTTGTTCATTCGCCGCGCCTCACCGTAAAAGAGTCGAGCAGCGCAAGGTTCACGAGCAGCTCCTTGATCGTCAGGTCTTTGGCTTCGAACTTTTGTTTGAGCTTGTCGAGCGAGCAGGCGTCCTGCTTGGTCTCCTCGTAGCCGCGTGCAAAGCGGTAGTACTGGAGTGTCAGACAGCTCTGCGCCGTGGCGCTGTCGGCGAGCATGGTCGACAGCTCGCGCGTGCCCTCGAACGGATTGCTCGTCTTGTCGGTGAGGCTGGTCAGCCCCTTGATGTCGCCGCTGACGTCGACCGGCATGCCGTTCTCCACCGTGCGCAGCTTTCCGACGCCGTCGAAGCCCTCGAAGCCAAAGCCCACGCCGTCGATGAACTGGTGACAGCTTTTGCAGGCCGCACTCGCGGTGTGTTTGGCGAAGCGCGCGCGGGTGGTGAGTTTGGGGTCGAGCCCCGGTGGCGTGGTGTCGAGATTGGCGGGCGGCGGGGGCAGGTCTTGACACAACAGCCGGTCGCGCACGAACAGGCCGCGCTTGATGGGCGAGCTCTCGTTGGAGTGCGCGTGCGCCACCAACACCGCGCCGAGCCCGAGGATGCCGCCGCGTTGCGAGGCCTCGGTGGTGGTGACCTTGCTGTAGTCGTTGTTGCCGTTGGTCAGCCCGTAGAAGCGCGCGAGCTCGCCGTTGGCGTACACGAAGTTTGCATCGAACAGCTCGCTGAACTTGCCGTCACGGGTGAGCGCCACGTCGGTGACAAAACGTTTTTGCTCTTCGATCATCGCGGTGCGCAGCGAGTCGTTGAAGTCGGGGTAGATGGCCTTGTCTTTGAATGCGGAGAGCGCACCGTCCGAGCGAAGCCACTGCAGCGAGAAGGCCTGCAGCTGGTCGCTCGCACGTTTGTCGCTCAGCAACCTGCGCGCCTGCGCCTCGAGCTCGGCCTTGCTGCCGAGCTGGTTTTTGCCGGCGGCGTCGAGCAGGTTCTGGTCGGGCATGCTGCCCCAGTACAAGTAAGACAGCTCGCTCGCGACTTCGTATGGAGACAGCTTGAAGGTGCCGTCGCCCTGCTCGTCGCCCACCTCGGCGCGGTACAAAAAGTTGGGCGACACCAGCATGCTCTTCATCGCCAGCTTCATGCCCTCGTCGAAGTTGCCGCCGGTGAGGTCGGCCGCGAACGACGCGACGTAGCGCGTGACCTCGTCGTCACTGAGCGGCCGTCGAAAGGCGCGCAGCCCAAACTTCTGCACGAACGTCTTGGCGCAGTCGGCAGCGCTCGGCTGGCACTGCAACAGCGCGCCCTTCTGTTGTGCGACGGCGGTCTCCACCAGGGCGTCGCTCGCGTTCATGTACTCGTCGACGTGACGGTTGGTCACCACCGACGCGGCCGCGTTGTTGTCGAACCCGCGTACGCGCGGCTCGAGCGGCAGGTTGCTCACGTCGGGCTTCTGGGCGAACAGCAGGTCGGCAAGCGTGTTTTGGTACTCGCGCCGGGTGAGTAGGCGCAACAGGCGCGGGCTCGGGGTCTCTTCGGAGTCCGCGCACAAGGCGAACACCTGGGTGCCGATGCCGCTGGGCTCTTTGTCAGGGTCGTCGGTCTTGCCGGTGGTGCCGGTGGTGCCCGTGCCCGTCGTGCCCGTGCTGCCGGTCCCGGTGTTGCCCGGCTTGCTGCCCGGCTTACCCGCGTCGGGCTTGGTGCTCACGTTGTCACCGTCGCCGGGGCTCAGGACTGGCTCCACGGTGCCCGAGCAGCCGACGTGTGTGCCGAGCAGCCCGAGGGCGAGGGAGAGCGCGCACGCCGCGTTCCACGTCTTCATGGCAGTTCAGAGTCGCTGGGACCGCCGATCGGGTCACGGGCGAAAAAAGGCGAGCGATCGTGAGGTCTGCTACGAGACAAGCATGGACCTTCCGCCGAACGAGATCCCGCCGGGGCGGCGACTCTTCTGCAACCGCACGCTCAACATGCGGTCGATCCGCGCCGTCGGCTTCGACATGGACTACACGCTGGTCCACTACCACACGCGGGAGTGGGAAGAGCAGGCCTACGAAGACACCCGCGCGCGCCTCGCGCTGCGCGGGCTCGATGTCGAGGGGCTGGCGTTCGATCCGCACCTGGTGCGGCCGGGCTTGGTGCTCGACTTGCAGCTCGGCAACGCCGTCAAGCCCAACCGCTTCGGCTTCGTCAAGCAGGCCTGCCACGGCACCCGCATGTTTGGGCCCGACGAGCTGCGCAAGGTCTACGCGCGCGAGATCATCGACCTGTCCGAGAAGCGCTGGGTGTTCCTCGACACCTGGTTTGCGTTGTCCGAGGCCTGTCTCTACCTGCAGCTCATCGATCGCCTCGACGAGGGGCGCCTGGGCGAGCAGCAAGGCTACAGCGACCTGTACCGTAGGCTGCGCGAGTGCGTCGACGCCACCCACTCCGAGGGCATCCTCAAAGAGCAGATCGTGCGCGACCCGACGCGCTTCGTCGACGTGGACGAGGAGCTCCCGCTCGCGCTGCTCGACCTCAAAAACGCCGGCAAGATGCTGCTGCTGATCACCAACTCCGAGTGGTCGTACACGCGCGACATGCTGCGCCACATCCTCGACCCCTTCTTGCCCGACGGCATGACCTACCGCGAGCTGTTCGACGTCCTCATCGTCGGGGCTCGCAAGCCCGCCTTCTTCGAAGAAAACGCACCCGCCTTTCGGGTCGTCGACGACGAGACGGGCTTGCTCTCGCCGCACGTCGGCGCGCTGGTCAAGGGCGGCGCCTATTTCGGCGGCAACGCGCGCTTGATCGAGCGCTCGTTCGCGCTACGTGGCGAGGAGATCTTGTACGTCGGCGATCACATCTACGCCGACGTCCACGTCAGCAAGAACGTGCTGCGCTGGCGCACGGCGCTGATCACGCGCGAGCTCGAGAACGAGCTGACCGCGCTCGAGTCGTTCAAGCCCAAGCAGGCGGTCATGAGCGAGCTGATGGCCGAAAAAGAGGCTCTCGAGCACCGCTTCTCGCTCGCCCGCATCGCCTTGCAGCGCCTCGACCTCGGCTACGGCTCGCAGACCACCACGTCGCCCCGCGAGCTGCGCCAGACCATGCAGAGCATCCGCCACGACCTGGTGGCGCTCGACGTGCGCATCGGCGACCTGGCCAAGCAGTCCGCCGAACTGGGCAACCTGCGCTGGGGCCTGCTCATGAGGGCAGGCAACGACAAGAGCCGCCTGGCCTTTCAGATGGAGCGCTACGCCGACGTCTACACGTCCCGTGTCTCCAACTTCTTACGCTACACACCCTTCGTGTACCTGCGCTCGCCCCGAGGCAGCCTGCCGCACGACAGCGGGCCGGAGGGTGGCGCGAGCAACAACAACTCGTGGAGCGGCATCCCGGGCCCCGGCGACGCCATGCCGAGCACGGAAGAGTAAGCGCGCCGCAAACAACCTCTCCTCGGGGTTAGCGAGCTCGGGTCGGCTCCTCGAGGCGTGTTAGAGGAGCAGGACCATGGTGAAGAACGCACTCTTCACGCTGCTCTTGCAGCTTCGCGGCGCTAGCGACCGCTCGCGCTGCTCGCGCCACGTGCAACTGGTGCCGCCCGCGGTCGGTGCCACGTAGCCCTTTCGTTCCATCGCTTCAGTCTCGGCAACCTGCTAGTCCGGTACGCCGTCGGTGTGCGAGCAGCACCTGCGCGAGCGTCGACGCGAAGCAGTGCACCACGGCGTCAGTACCTGCCGCGGCACGCAGTGCGATGGACAGCGCGATGTCGAAGATCGACGACGCGCTGTCGGGCCTCTGAGCGCGGCTAGAGGTCCCCAGAGAACTCGTCGAGCAGCGTATCGCGCGTGTCTGCAGCGGCGTCGTTCGCCTGCACAGACGTGCTGCGCAGGTCGGGCAACGTGTCGCGTGGCAGCGGCTCGCCGGCCGTGGGCTCGGTGTCGGCCGCGGCGACTTGTGCCGCGCGCGTCGAGCGCTCCTTGTGCGCGATCGCCTCGCGCTCGTCTGCGAGGACCCGCTCCGCCTCGGCAACGAGGAGCCCGGCTACGTCCTCCTCGGCGGAGGCTAGCTCTGCATCGGTTTGCTCCGTATCGGCAGACTCGATGACCGGTGCGGGTGCCTCCACCCACGCGGGCCAGTGTGAGAGCACCTCGTCGAGCTGGTCGTGCTTTGACCAGTGCTCGATCACGTCGTGCACGAAGCGGAGCTTCAGCACCGCGCGCTCGCTCAGCACAAAAGGGTAAGGGTCGGCCAGGCCCATGCTGCGATTGAGGCTGTTGAGGGCGGTGGTCAGCGAGACCCAGGCGGTGATCACGCTCGCAGCGTCTTTGAGATCGAGCGAGCGGACAGAGAGCTCCCAACCCGGCTCGGCACCCGTCGGACGCGGCTGCAGTGTCAAGCTGTAGGCCCGCGCGGTGTCGAGCGTATCGAACATGTGCAGGTAGTGAGACCAGGTCTCGGCCCAGTCTTCCCACGGGTGCATGGTGGCGTACGCACTCACGTGCGAGCGTTGCCAGTCGCTCGGCGCGCCGCGCTGATAGTGCCGCGTCGCAGCCGCCGCATAGTCGAGCCGCTCGTCTCCAAACAGCGCTCGAAAAGGCGAGTGCCACCGCGTGCCACGCACCAGTCGATCCCAGTAATAGTGTCCGACCTCGTGGCGCACGTGACCGAGTAAGGTCCGATACGCCTCGCCCATCTCCTTGCGCACCTGCTCGCGGTACGGGTCGTCGGCCTCGTTGATGTTGATGGTGACGATGCCGTTGGCGTGACCGGTCAGCACCATCTCCCGGCCCAGATCGCCCTGCGACAAGAAGACGAAGGCCA
>JBEGTL010000440.1:0-7051 GCA_041179425.1 Pseudomonadota bacterium
GCCGGGCACGCGCGCCTCGGCACCGAGCTTGCCCTCGATACCGACTTCGCGAGCCACCGAGGTCACCTGGTCGGCGAACGTGCGCAGCGTGTCGGTCATGCTGTTGATGGTCTCGGCGAGCGCCGCGACCTCGCCCTTGGCTTCGAGCACGAACTTCTGACTCAGGTCACCATTGGCGACCGCGGTCACCACCTTGACGATGCCGCGCACCTGCTTGGTCAGGTTGCTGGCCATGACGTTCACGTTGTCGGTGAGGTCTTTCCAGGTGCCGCTGACGCCTTTGACCTCGGCCTGTCCGCCGAGCTTGCCCTCGGTACCGACTTCTTTGGCGACGCGCGTGACCTCGGCCGCAAACGAGTTGAGCTGATCGACCATCTTGTTGATGACGTCTTTGATCTGCAGGATCTCGCCGCGAACATCGACCGTCATCTTTTGCGTGAGGTCGCCGTTGGCGAGCGCCGTCGCGACCTTGCTGACGTCGCGCAGCTGCACCGTGAGGTTACTGGCCATCGCGTTGACGTTGTCGGTTAGGTCTTTCCAGGTGCCGTACACGCCCTGGACGTCGGCCTGGCCACCTAGCTTGCCCTCCGTACCGACTTCTTTGGCGACGCGTGTCACCTCGGCAGAGAACGAGTTGAGCGTGTCGACCATCGTGTTGATGGTGTTCTTCAGCTCGAGGATCTCGCCCTTGGCATCGACGGTAATCTTCTGCGAAAGGTCGCCCTTGGCGACGGCCGTGGTCACCTTGGCAATGTTGCGCACCTGCGTGGTGAGGTTGGCGGCGAGCACGTTGACGTTGTCGGTGAGGTCCTTCCAGGTGCCCTCGACGCCTTTGACGTCGGCCTGGCCGCCGAGCTTGCCCTCGGTACCGACTTCCTTTGCAACGCGTGTCACCTCCGCCGCAAAGGAGCGCAGCTGATCGACCATGACGTTGATGGTGCTCTTCAGCTCCAGGATCTCGCCGCGCGCGTCGACCGTGATCTTCTGGGAGAGGTCACCGCGCGCAACGGCCGTGGTCACGTTGGCGATGTTGCGCACCTGCGTGGTCAGGTTGGCGGCGAGCACGTTGACGTTGTCTGTGAGGTCTTTCCAGGTGCCGCTGACACCGCGCACCTCGGCCTGTCCGCCGAGTTTGCCTTCGGTACCGACTTCTTTTGCGACACGCGTGACCTCCGCCGCGAACGAGCGCAGCGTGTCGACCATCGTGTTGATGGTGTTCTTGAGCTCGTAGATCTCGCCGCGCGCGTCGACTGTGATCTTTTGCGAGAGGTCGCCGTTCGCGACCGCCGTCGTCACCTTGGCGATGCTTCGTACCTGGGCCGTCAGGTTTGCCGCCAGACCGTTCACGTTGTCGGTGAGGTCTTTCCAGGTGCCACTGACGCCTTGCACGTCGGCCTGAATGCCGAGCTTGCCCTCGTTGCCGACTTCTTTTGCGACGCGCGTCACCTCGGCCGCGAACGACGAGAGCTGATCGACCATGACGTTGATGGTGTTTTTCAGCTCGAGGATCTCGCCCTTGGCGTCGACCGTGATCTTCTGACTCAGATCGCCCTTGGCGACGGCGGTGGTCACCTTGGCGATGTTGCGCACCTGGGCCGTCAGGTTGGCGGCCAGACCATTCACGTTGTTGGTCAGGTCTTTCCAGGTGCCACTGACGCCCTTGACGTCGGCCTGACCACCGAGCTTGCCCTCGGTACCCACTTCCTTCGCGACGCGCGTGACTTCCGCAGCGAACGAGTTGAGCTGGTCGACCATCTTGTTCATCACGTCTTTGATCTGGAGGATCTCGCCTTTGACATCGACGGTGATCTTCTGCGTGAGGTCGCCGTTGGCGATGGCGGTGGCGACCTTGCTGACGTCGCGCAGCTGAACCGTCAGGTTCGAAGCCATGGCGTTGACGTTGTCGGTGAGGTCTTTCCAGGTGCCGTACACGCCTTTGACGTCGGCTTGACCGCCGAGCTTGCCCTCGGAGCCGACCTCCTTGGCGACGCGCGTGACCTCGGCCGAGAACGAGCGCAGCGTGTCGACCATCGTGTTGATGGTGTTCTTGAGCTCGTAGATCTCGCCGCGCGCGTCGACGGTGATCTTTTGCGACAGGTCGCCGTTGGCGACCGCGGTGGTCACCTTGGCAATGCTTCGCACCTGCGCGGTGAGGTTGGCCGCCAGACCGTTCACGTTGTCGGTGAGGTCTTTCCAGGTGCCGCTGACGCCGGGCACGTCGGCCTGACCGCCCAGCTTTCCTTCGTTGCCGACTTCCTTCGCGACGCGCGTCACTTCTGCCGCGAACGACGAGAGCTGATCGACCATGACGTTGATGGTGTTCTTCAGCTCGAGGATCTCGCCCTTGGCGTCGACGGTGATCTTCTGCGACAGATCGCCCTTGGCGACGGCGGTGGTCACCTTGGCGATGTTGCGCACCTGGGCCGTCAGGTTGGCGGCCAAGCCGTTGACGTTGTCGGTGAGGTCTTTCCAGGTGCCGCTGACGCCCTTGACGTCGGCCTGACCGCCCAGCTTTCCTTCGTTACCGACCTCCTTCGCGACGCGCGTCACCTCGGCGGCGAACGAGTTGAGCTGATCGACCATCGAGTTGACGGTCGTGCCGATGCGCAAGAACTCACCACGCACCGGACGGCCCTCGATCTCGAGCACCATCTTCTGCGAGAGGTCGCCGCGTGCCACCGCGGTGATGACGCGTGCGACCTCGTTGGTGGGTGCGACCAGGTCGGCGATCAGCTGGTTGACCGATGTCATGCCCACCGACCACGCGCCCTTGGCCGGACCGACCGATGCACGCTCGTGCATCTTACCTTCTTGTCCAACGACCTTGCCGACGCGCACGAGCTCGCTCGTGGTGTGCTCGTTGAGGCCGATGATGTCGTTGAGCAGCTCGCCGGCGCGGCCGAGGATGCCGCTCGAGTAGTCGAAGCGCGTGGTGAAGTCGCCCTGCTTGAGCGCCTTGAGCACATCGACCAGGTGCTCGATCTCCGCGCGGCTGTGGGCAGAGAGCCGGTCCCACTCGGTGACCGGTACCATGCCGCCGAGCGCGTTCTTCATGGTGGTGCTGCTCAAGGCGCTGGCCCGGACCATCTTGCGGGCTTCGTCGCGCTGCGCCGGGCCGTCTGCGTCGATGTCCGCAAGCGCGCGTGGCTGCAAGAGCCCCGGCTCTCGGCTCGGCTCCTTCTTGTTGCCCGCGCTCTTCTTCTGCGGGGTCGGACGAGAGCGAGGCTTGGCACCGGACGAGTCGCGCGTGTCTTTGATGGTCATCGGTCTATTCCTCGAGAACGTCGAGCACCGGCGAAGGCTGCTGCTGCCTGATCCGCACGGTCGTACAGAGCGTGAGCGTCCGACATCTGGGGGGGACGATCAAGCGTCCCCACGGGTGTGACGATTTGCCGCATGAGACGGACTGCCACAGCCACTCGGCCAGATCGGGAGACCCACGCGGAGTCGAGCCGCAGCCCGATTCTGACTTAGCGCAAGACCGGCACACACGCCGCCAGCTCGCTTGCGTGGATCGGATGGATGTGTGTTGTGTTCGCTGTCCTGTCAGGCGGACTTGCGACGGCCTCGGGTCTTCGCCAGCCCGCGCGCTGCCGCGTGCTTTACGCTGCGTTCTAGCACGGAGACCAGCCCGCCCGGCGTCTGCTCCTTCGCGACTTCGGCGAGGTGACGTTTGAGGAAGGCGAGCACCGCGCGCTCGTCAGCGCGGAGTCGCGCGCGCAGGCTGTTCTTGAGCTGTGCGCCGCCAGCCGCGATGCGCGGCACCACGCGCCCGCGCATGTACGCCTCGAAGATGCCGGGGTGCACGTAACACTTGCGACAGACCGCGGGTGTGTTGCCGAGCCGCCCGGCGGCACTCTTGATCGCGCTCACGATGGTCTTCTTGGAGGCTGTCTCGGAGCTCGCGAGTCCCGCTTCGGCCAGCGCGTTGGCCGCGATCACGGTGCCCGCGAAGGTGCGGAAGTCTTTGGCCGTGAAGTCGTCGCTGGCGATCTGACGCAGGTACTCGTTGACGTCCGAAGAGTCGATGGTGCGGCGCGTACCGTCGTCGGCCAGGTACTGAAACAGCTCGTCGCCCGGCAGATCGCGGCAGCGCTTGACGATCTTGGCCAGGCGGCGATCGTTGATCGCGACCGCGTGCTCTTTGCCGCTCTTGCCGCGGAATTGGAACTCCACCGACGCGCCGCGGATCTTGGCGTGGCCGTCGCGCAGCGTGGTGAGACCAAAGCTCTGGTTGAGTCGGCTGTACTCTTCGTTGCCCACGCGAATGAGCGTCTGCTCGAGCAGGGAGACCACGGCGGCCAGCACCTTCTCGCGCGACAGGCCGGGCCTCGACAGGTCGCTCTCGCACCGCGCCCGAATCTTGGGAAGCGCCGCGGCGAAGTCGAAGATCTTTTCGTACTTGGTCTCGTCCCGGACCTCGCGAAAGCGAGTGTGGTAGCGGTACTGCTTGCGGCCCTTCACGTCGCGGCCGGTCGACTGGATGTGACCGTTTGGGTCCGCGCAGATCCACACGTCGGTCCAGGCCGGCGGGATCACCAGCGCGTGGATGCGCTTGAGCGTCGGCGTGTCGCGGACCACCTTGCCCTGTGCACTCAGGTAGGAAAAGCCCTTGCCATTCTTCTTGCGCGTGATGCCGGGTTGGCGGTCGTGGACGTAGCGTAGTCCCGCGCGCTCTGCCGAGAGCACCGGGTCGGCGCGTTCGTCGCGCGTGGTTGCTTCTACGCTCGCGCGCCCGGGGGAGCGCTTCGACCTTGACGTTTCGACGGCCTGAGCAGCAGAAGACGGCATGGACCGGTGCTCAGCAAGCCACGTACCAGGCGCGGAACGCCCTCAGGCGACGCTCAGAGATGCTCGGGAAAGTGCAGCGAGACCTGCCCGGCGTTCTGTGTGCTGGCGCCCTCTTGGGTGGCGATCGCGAGCAGCTTGCCGCAGCTGGCGAGCGTGGTCTGGCTAGCGTCCGACAACGGGTAGCTGCTGACGGGCGTAAAGCCATTGCCGGCGCGCGCGTAGACATAGAGCGCGTCGCCCAGCACGAACAGGCGCTCGCCCACCATACAGACGCCGCCGTGGCAGCTCGGCACGTCTAGGCTGGCAAACCGCGTGAGCGAGCCGCCTGCCGAACGGAACACGTACACGCGGCTGAGCGTGCTGCCCGACGGCGAGAGCTCGAAGGGAGCACTCACGAGCACGAAGTCCTCGCTCACCTGGATGCTCGCTCCGAAGCCGGCACGGGGCGTCTCCTCGCGACCACCCTCGATGCCGTCGCCGGTGAGCTCGCAGTCGAGCTCCACGTGATCGTCGGCCTGCTTGTACACGAACACGCGACCCGGCCCGGCGCGATGGCCGTCGATCTCGATCGGGTTGCCCACCAGCACACGGCTGTGCAGGACGCCGAGGCTCTGACCAAGGGCCGGGTTCCACTCGTAAGGCAGCGCGGGCCGCAGCGGACCCGCGGAGAGCCAGCCAACTGCGCTGTGTCGATAGACGCGCACCGAGGCAGGCTGCCCCACTACCAACAGGTCTCCCGCCAGTGCGAGCTTCTGGCCAAACTCCGCCTCTAAACTTTCTTGAGGCCTCGGCTCGAGTCTGCTCTCCAGTGTGAGCTCGCCCGCAGTTCGCACATAGACGCTGACGCTGCCCAACCCCCCTTCGGGCGCGGGCTGTCCGACTGCGACGCGCCTGCCGTCGGTTGCCAGGCTTGCGCTCTCGTGGCCGACCGCGCCGCGCAGCACGCGCTCACGGACCACGCCCTCGTCGGTGATGCGATAGAGGATCACGAAGGGCTGCGAGCCCTCGACGGTTTGCGCTGCTTCGAGGGCCTGATCACCGCCCAAACCGATGCGACTGCCAATCAGCAGGATGTCTCCTGCGCCCGCGACGGCGTCGCCAAAGTGAGTGATGTCGACACGCGAGGCGCGGAGCGTGACCGCCGGCGCGAGCGCGTCGTCGACGCCTCTGCCGCGCGCGGGGACGATGCCCGACTCGCGAACCTCGAGTGTCTTGGCCCTCGGCTCTGCGTTGGGGGACGCCGGGGCCTCGGGGCTACGCGCACCAGAACCATGCTTCATCGGACATCTTCCTAAGACAAAACAGCTTTCGAGGCAAAATCGTCAGACACCGCCGTCCGTAGTCGACATCGTTTCCTCCGAAAGACGGGCACCGGCGCAATGCGCGTGCCGACGCTGACATGCTTCCGTGGCGGGCTTGGCACTTGCTCTGGCTTGGGCCTTGCTTAGGTTATGCGTTGACCATGACCATCCCCAAGCAACCGGTGTCTCATTACGCGTCGCCCCCACGCGTCAACAACACGCGGGGCGAGACACGCCGTGTCGGGCTGGAGATCGAGCTCGGCTATCTTACTCTCGAAGAGACGCTCAAGGTCGTCCACGACGTGCTGGGCGGCGAGATCGTGTCGGACAGTCGCACCGAAGGCAGCGTGCGAGAGACGAAGTTCGGCAAGTTCAAGGTCGAGGTCGACTCCACGCCGCTCAAGGAGCGCAGCTACTTGCGTCCCCTGACGGCACTGGGCCTCGACACCGACTCGCCCGCACTGCAGGCCGTCGAGGACGGAGTGCTGCAGGTGGCGCGCGAGTTCGTGCCCATCGAAGTGGTCACGCCGCCCATCCCTTGGGACCGCATGCGCGAGCTCGACCCGCTGTGGCAGGCATTGCGCGCGGCCGGCGCCCAAGACACCCGCAGCTCGCTCCTGCACGCGTACGGGCTGCACCTCAATCCCGAGCCTCCCGACCTCGAGGTCGGCACCATCCTCGACGTGGTGCGCGGCTTCTTGCTGCTCGAGGACTGGATCATGGCGGCCTCCGACATCGATATGGCGCGCTTGATCGCGCCGTACATTCGTCCCTTTCCAGAAGCGTATCGACGCAAGGTGTTGGTGCCGACCTATCGGCCCACCTGGGAAGAGTTCGTCGACGACTACGTGCTCGACAGCCCCACGCGCAACCGACCGCTCGATGTCCTTCCCCTGATCGCGCACATCGGCGCGCCCGACCTCGAGCGCCGTGTCGAAGACTGGGCGTTGGTCGGGTCG
>JBEGTL010000441.1:0-7044 GCA_041179425.1 Pseudomonadota bacterium
CTCCGACCCCCCGGTCGGAGCCGCCCTAGCGACCTCGTCTCGCGTTACTTTTGCTGCGATGCCCAGATCAAGAACGCGATCTTTGCCCCCATCGCGTCTTCGACCAACGAGCGGATGTTCTCGGTGAACTGCGAGTAGTAAGCCTCGGGATTGTTGGCGACGAGCGGGTCGAACTTGCCATCCCATGCCTTGAGCAGACCCGCGGCCTTGGCGACTGTGTCAGAGCCGAACTTCCACACCTTGCCGGTGTTGTAGAAGACCGAGCACGAGTCACACCATGCCCAGCCCGCGATCTGGTCGCCGCCCGCTTTCTGCAGCGTCTGCTTGGCAAGCTCGGTAATCAGGTCGCGAATGCCGTGCGTACGCAAGAAGGTCCGCCAGCGGTACGACTGGGCGAGCACGCGCTGCACCTGCGCGAGCTCCACCTTGAGCTGGTCGTTCCTGAACTTCGTGCAGTCCGTTCCGTCGTTTGGGCACGCCGCGTTGTTGAGCAGGACGTCGAGGTGTGTCTCGACCCAGTCTTCGTACGCCTGATGACCCCAGCCGGGCGAAGCCACCACGTGCATCGGAACCGTGGCATCACCGATCGCGTGCAGGGGCCAGCCGAGCCGCTCCGTTCGACCGAGTCCGGGCAGGTTGTAGCCACCGTAGGCGAGGTTATCGAGGGGCGACATGGGCGTCACGGCGAACGGATGTGCAGACCATTCCCAGTCTGACCGGTGCCTGGTTGCCGCGTGACCATCTGCGGTGCTCTCGATGGAATACCGTCGCACGCCGTTACTTTCCTTGGCGGCGAGGTTGACGCTGGCTGCCAAGCTGGCCGCGACGGTTGCGAAGTCGATGACACCAGGCAGTCCCGCTGGACCTCCCTCCAGCAGGTACATGCCCTGATTGTTGTCGTAGGTGTTGGACGGCCCGTTCTGCCGCACGTTGATCAGGTGCCAGAAGCCGATGTAGTTCTCCGAACGCGCAATGCTGATGCCAGGGATGGAGCCACTGATGGCGGCAAAAAAGTCTCCCTTCCCAGCGAGTGCCTTGGCGTCGTCGACGCAGTTTCCGCCGGCACCCCACAGCGTCGCGATGGCCTTGTAGGCGCACACGAATGGCACGAACAACGAAGCCGTGGCCGCCGTCCACGCTGTCGAGCCAGCCTCGAAGAAGGTGCGCACGACGGGCAGCGTGTCGATGCGTGTCTCGTTGAGATCGTCGTCACGATTTTTGGCGTGGAAGCCGAGCGCGGTGCCGCCGAACGGGGCGTCCTCGTTTGGAAAGACCGACATGTACAGCGCACCTGCCCGGTACGATCCGTTGACCCCGCACTGATTGTTGTCCATCAAGGCGAGGTGCTCGGGCGTCACACCGATACGCAGCTGGTTGAGCGCGGTGCTCTTGGGAACGCCTAAGCACGCCCCGCCGGTTGCGTCGGGTACGTCGATTGGAAATTTGCCGAGCGCCGCGTGCGCGACGGTCAGCTCGGTGAGGTACGCATCCCAGTCCTTTTTGTCCACGCCGCTCGGAGGTGTCTGCAGCTGAGGTAGACCCGCCTCACTGATCCTGCTCGAGGCACCGGCGCGCATGATGTGCCAGGCGGCGTCGGTGATCCCGAAGTGGCCCGGCTTGGAGTAGGCGAGCGCGGGGCTGGCGCTCGAGAGCGCGGCGGCCAACAGTACCGCCGCCACGACTTGCCCTTGCTTCGTTGCCGTCATGTCGACTCCTCTGTGCGATGCGAGGCGCGCGCCTAGCTTGTGGATGGCGAAGGGGAACAGGAAAACAAAGGTCGCGCTCCAGACGAGCGAGACCAGGACGCCACGCGCGACCACGCGTGGCTCGAGCCGAACCAAAGATTGTGTCAGCTGCCCAGGCATGAGCGTGGACAACGACGCGGGTACGAGATGGGTCGCCAGCTGCAAGAGCAGGAGGGCGCTGACGGCGAACAGAGTGCGCAGAATGAACCGCGTATCCAAGCTCGCCGCGGCGGTCAGCAGCGCCGCGAACGGCAACGCATACACGATGGTGCGTGCGAAGTACGAAGCTGCCCACGCGAGCTGCTGCGTCCACGGCAGGGCCGACGGGAGAGACGCACTGGCGACGGCGGCGACGACGAACCAGAACGCCAGCAGCAGTGCGAACCATCGCCAGAGCCTCAGGCTGGCGACGTGGAGTGCGTCCGTGCCGCGGGCGCGTCTGCTGATGACGAGCGCGCAAAGCAGACTCGGAATCACGAGCCAGCACGCCATCGCGACGCTCGTCAGCAAGGGCGGCGCAGGGAGTGTGTAGGCAACCACGTCGACACCCTCCTGCGCGACCAAGCGTGCTGCGATCGCCTGCGTGGCCTCGTTTTGGCGCGCAAGCGGCGCCTCACGCAGCCACGTTCGCCACGCGTAAGTCTGTAAGGCGACCATCGCGCCCAGCACGGAGCTCACCAGGAGCCACGGCCAGCTCTGCTTGAGGGCACGCATCACTGACCCCCGAAGTCACTGTGGACGTACGTCTCGCTCCAGCCCGAGTCGACGCCGGCGCCATTCATCACACGCACCTGAAACGCGATCTTTTTGGGCACAGTCGGTGGGGAGAAGGCGTCTTCGTTCGCCGACGACTCCTTGGAGAACCAGAAGTGCGCCCTGCCCCTTTTCTGGGTGATGCGCGGCATGCCGGGGCGGACCTGGACGTCGGACAGGCGTGACGAGAAGGTGGTGATGCCGTAGTGCTCGGTGCCGTCTGCCCAGAACACCGTCCCGCGGAACTGATACTCCACCTCGCAGCCTGCAGGCTGGTTTTGAGGCGTATTCAGGGACATCGCGATGCTTCCCGGGTGGCCGCTGTCGGGCCTGAGGTAGACCATCTCGGACGGGATGAAGTTGGGGAGGAAGATGGCTTGTGCAGGTCTCGGCGCGCCGTCGCAGCGTGGGTCGTAGAGCAGGCCCCACTGGCCGAGGATGAGGTCGACTGCCTCGCGCGGAGGCGCCTTGGGCAGCTGCGTGGTCTCGCAGCCGCGATCGTCGGTGGGCCGCAACGGACGCGTGTTGGGGCAGGCGTCGCGCGCGTTGGCGACCAGGTCGTTGTCGTCGTCTCCGCTGCAGACCTCGAGGCGAAGCTTGCTGTCGGTCAGATATTTCACGTCCTTACGCATGCGGTCGCGCCACAGAGCGAGCGCTTCGCTCGGCGTGAACGTCTTGCTGAAGAACTGCTTGGCCGCCTGTTGGTTGTCGGCGTTGACGACCGAGGTGAGCAGCACCGTGCAGTCATTGGCCGCGCGGCTCGGGTCGAGGCAGTACAGTGTCTGCTGATGTTGTTGGAGCGCGCCCGGATGCTGGGCCGGCGGGCAGCTGAAGCTCGGCTTGGCGTTCTTGAAGAACGTCGTGTTGGAGCTTGGCGAGGGCGTAGTGGTAGCCAGCTCGGGTTCGCCGACGGCATCTTGACCATCGTCGGCGCATGCGGAGAGTGCGAGCGCCAGCACTGCGGCGTGCAGGGAAGGTCTCATCCGACCAGCTCCACGAAGCGCGCGATGGCGAGCCGACGCAACAATGCCTTAAAGAGGACAGGGGTCATGGGAGTCTCCGACGACTGCGAGGGAAGGGGCAGGAACTAGAGGCCCAGTCACCGGCACGCGCGAATCCGTGCTTGTAGACACGGTGGATCACCCGCATCGCTCGGAGACGGTCACCCCGAACGACACTCGCAGTCCAGCGCGACCAGCCCGAGGCCGAGCGCAAAGAGGGTGGGCAGGGCACGGCATTTGGTGGCTCGAGTCGAGTTCGCTTGGTGATTCATGGGACGCCTCCAGGCGCGTCCCGGTCGTGTCGCGACGTGGAGCTATCCGTTCCGCCGGTAGGGGTGAGCTGTGCGCACCTCACGCTGCAGAATCCGGCGCCTGGCACGCCCGCATCGTGTTAGCCCTGCCAACGATGCTCTTCCGACGCTCGTCGTTCTTCTTGGCGCTGCCCTGGCTCTTCGCCTCGTCGGTTGCCGCGCAGCCGGTGTGTGAGAGCGAGCGCGCCTGCAGCTTCAAGAAGCCGAACATTATGCTGCTGCTCGACTACTCGAGCTCGATGACCGGCTTCGAGGGCGCTCCAGCCTGGTTCCCTTCGGGCCAGACGTCGACCACGCGCTGGGGGGCGGAGCTCGATGCGGCGGGCTTCATCTTGCGTTATCGCGAGGGGTTCTTCGCCGACAACGCGCGCATCGGTCTCACGCGGTTCGCGGGCGATCCAGACCCCAAGCGGCCGGCCAGCCACATCAGCACCGACACCTCGTTCCCGCTCATCACCGATGGCTTCGCGATCGACGTTCCGTTCGACGGCACCAATGGCGAGTACCTCGAGTGTAAGGGCAGCGGCGTCGACGCCTCGCTCGAGGTGCTGCGCCGGACGCCCCCGCCGCCTGCGCAGCTGCGCGCCGACTTCGGCAGCATCGCGTTGACCTGGACGCGTGGCGCGCTCGCCTCGGCGCGCGGCCTCATCGACCGCACCAAGCAGAGCCACCAGGGCGAGCCCGGAGAAGCCGGGCGCGAGTATCAGGTCGTGCTGATGACCGATGGCGACTGGACCTGTCCCAACACCATTGGCCAGAACTGTCCCGAAAATCCTGCGCCCGAGGCGGCCTTGTTGCGCGCGGCGGGTGTACCCGTGCACGTGATCGCGTTTGGCGACGCGGTGCAACAACCCTCGCTCAACGAGATCGCGCTGCAGGGTGGTACGGGCAGCTCCATCGACGCCACGTCGCCGGAGGGCATCATCGACGCGTTCAGCAGCGTGCTCGACCGCATTCGTGACGGTGTCATCGTGCCCACCTGCACACAAAAGCTCGCGCGCGTGATGGTGACTATGGACGCCTCCACGTCGATGATCGCGACCAACGCGCCCGGCCAGAGCAAGTGGGACAAGGCGCGCTTTGCGCTCGCCGGCAATCCCTCGGCGCCGTTGCCCAGCGACCCAGGCTACGTCGAGTCGGTGCTGCAAAAGAAGGTGTCGATCGGCGGGCGCGAGGTGGCCATCGAAGACGTCGCACACTTCGGCATGGTCGCGTTCGCGGGCGCTGCCGAACAAAAGCTGATCGTCAACCTGGGCCCGTGTATGCGCGACAACCTCTCCTGGGCGATGGACCCCAAGACGTCGTGCAAGGCTCCCGGCTGCACCAACCCCTACGGCGGCTACCCCACCACGTGGACCTTTTTGAACAGCGACCGCGATCGCGCGCCGCCCTTCGTGCGCACCACGCAGAGCTACATGCCGGCGTGCAACCAGACGCCGGGGAGCACCAGCTGCGTGGGCCAGCAGCCCACCACGTTCACGGGACAAGGGCTCGCCTTCACGCAGCGCACCATCGCCGCGTACAAACAACATCCCGCCCCGTTTGCCCTCGATAAGAGCACGCCGTTCGTCAACGTGTTGATCACCGACGGTCAGACCTCGGAGGGGTCGACGAGCGTGGAGACCGTGCTGCGTGCGCTCGTCGCAGACGGCATCGACACCTACGTGATCGGCTTTGGCTCCGGCGACGAGCTCGACCGTGCCGAGCTCGATCGCTACGCGGGCTGGGGCAACACCAAGAGCGCGCTCGTGATCGACCCGCAGCAGAGTGGGGCCGTCGCCTTGGCCAATGCGCTGGCCGGCGTGGTGAGCAGCCTGGGGCTGTCGTCGTGCTGTATCCTCAACCACTGTGCGAGCGAGCCCGAGCCCAAGGACCCCGGCGCGGTGTGCGGCGATGGGCGCGTGGAGGGCGTCGAGAAGTGCGACGACGGCGCGGACAACGCAAAGTACGGCCACTGCGGCGGGCGCTGCACGGGTCCGCACCTGTACTGCGGTGACGCGCGCATCGATGGGCCCGAACAGTGCGACGACGGCAACACGCTGACCGGAGATGGCTGTGATGCGCGCTGTCTGATCGAGGTCGAGCCCGCGTCTGACGGTTCGTCCATGGACGGCGGTGCGTGGAGCGCCGATGCGGGCGACGCGCGGGTGAGCCGACCCACCACCATTCGACCGCTCGGTGCGCCGCTCGATGCGTCGATCGCGACGACTGCTCCGAGAGGCCAGGCGCCGCGCGACGAAGGCAAGGGGAGCGAGCCGGGAGAGAGCGACGATGCCGCGCCTACGCGGAGCCGCGATGGCGGTTGCGCAGTCGGTGGCGAGAAAAGCGCGTACGGCGCGTGGACGTGGCTCGTCCTCGGGGTGAGCGCGCTGCTCCGGCGCCGAAAAAAGACCTTACTTGCAGACCGCTCGCGCGTCGCCGCGTGAGGTCTGGATGGAGAGTAGCGCGCGACACTCGGTGTTGCTCTCGCAGCCGACGAACACGCACTGACCCGCCTCGCACACCTGCAGCTGCAGGCGTGGGTCGGTGACGGCGTCGGCACGTCCCGGGCTCTCGCTGGGGGTGCAGTCGCTGTCGGCGGCACGGGGCACCTGACACTTCTTGCTTCGGCACACCGCGAGAGGTGCCCGTGTCGCGAACGCGCACTCGCGATCGGTCGTGCAGCCCGTCTCCGTACACTTGCCGTCGAGACAGCGGTGCTGGGCGGGACAGTTCTCGTCGAGCGTGCAGGCGGCCAGACACATGCCCTCGACGCAGCGCTCGCCGCTGGCGGAGCAGGCCTCGTCGCGGTCGCACTCCGCGCACTTGCTCGCCACGCAGAAAGGCGTCTGCATGGAGGTGCACTCCGCGTTCGAGACGCAGCCGGGAGGGGTCGCCACGCAGAGCTCCTCGACACAGTCTCGTCCGCACGTACAGAGCGTGCGGTAGGTGTTGCAGAAGATGGGGTCCGTCTCGCAGTTCTGACGGTACATCGCGCACTTGTCGTTGGGCACGAACGCCGCGCAGCAGTCGGCCTGAGTGGCGCACTCCACGCGGTAGCAGCTCTTGCTGGTGTGCGAGAGCGGGGTCTTGGTGTCGCGACAGGTGTTGCTGACGCAGGCCAGACCGGGCGCGCAGTCGTTTTTGGCGCGACAGCTCTCGCCGCGTCCGCTGTAGCGCCCACTCGGGTCGGTGGTGCCCAGGGTCATCGCCCGACACACGTCGTCGATACAGGTGAGGCCGGTCGCGCACTCG
>JBEGTL010000442.1:0-7032 GCA_041179425.1 Pseudomonadota bacterium
GACCTCGAGGTGCGTGGGCCTGAGTTCGTCGGTGGCGACAGTGGGCTCGTGCAGCGGTGTCACCATCGGCATCGTAGTTCGTTCTCGACACCTCACACGGATCTTTGACTAAGGTGGCGGCTCGGGGACGCACCCTCGCGTGCGAGCGCGAGGTCCCCCGCTGCAGTGCTCGGCTTTCGAACCGGAGAACCCGATGATCGTGTCTCGTCCCTTGGCTCGCGCGCGGACCCTTCTTCGCTCGTGGGCCACGACTCTTCGCTTGCGCGCCCGAGGGTGCGCTCGTGCCCGCGCGCCTCGAAAGACCCCGCCGCTTCGACGATTCGCTCGCGCGCTGGGGAAGACCCCGCCGCTTCGACTCTCGACTTGGCAGACGCTCGTGGTCGTTACGCTGCTGGCGGCGTGGGTGACCACGACCCAAGCGCAGCCGCTCAGCGCCGAACCACCGAGCCTCGTGGCGCCGTCGCCAGCTTCGCCACCGTATCCGCTCCCGGCGCGCGCGTTGCCCGCAGCGACGCCGCCGGCAGCCGCACACGCGGCGTCACCGAGCGCCCCTGCACAGGGCACCGAGGCCACTCTCCAAGACGCAGTCCGCGCCGCACTTTCGCACTGGGGCTGCCTGCCCTCCGATCTGCTGGCGTACCAGCAGCGCTGGTACGCGGCCTGTGGGGCGGACGGTGTGTTCGTGGTGGAGCGACGCGAAGACGACGTGCTGGTGCTCGCCGAGCGGCGTTCGGTTCCGGGCCGAGCGCAGTCCTTGTTCGTGCGCGAAGAGGTGGTGTGGGTCGAGTCGACGCGTATCGAGGCGCACCCGCTGGGCGAGTTCGTCGCCAGTGCCGCGACGGCTGGCAGCACGTCGAGCGCGCCCCTCGCGGTCCCGGCCGAGCGGCCGACGCGACCGGTCTACGTTTCTGCGCCCGCGGGCTCGCTCCGACGTGATGCAGCGTCGGCGTCGCAGCGTGGGGCCACGTACAGCAAGCTCGCGCCGCCGCGCGTAGGCCGTCTGCTCACGGTGGAAGGAGGCATCAGACCTTACTTGCCCATGCGCTCGCTCGGCGTGGCACTGCTCGCGGATGCAACGGTCACCTATCATGGAGAGCGCGCGTGGTACGTCCAAGCGCAGTTGTTTCCGCTCGGCGCAACGGCGACCAAGGACACCGACGCGTCGGTGTTCGGCTTCGCAGCGAGCGTCGGCTACGACCACCCTTACTTTGCCGTCGGCCTCGGTGTGGGCGCGCTGCGTCGCGGACAGTTCCACTTCGACTTCGACCCCATCCAGCGACGCGACCGAGAATGGATCGAGCACAGCTTCGGGTTCTCGATCACGCAGTCGCTGCGCGTGGGTGCGCTCGACGGCCTCTCCCTCACCGTGGCCAACGCCTTCGTCCTGGACAGCGAACGTTGGCGATACGGCTACTTCGATCTGACGATTCAAGTCCCGCTCAACCGTCAGACCTGGCTCACGGCCGGCGGCGGTGGCGCAGAGGAGGCTGGCTTTCTCTACGCCGAGGTGGGCTTGCGTCGGCTCGTCCGCGGTGACCTGGGCTCGGGCTCCCTGTTCGTGGAGCCATCGGTCGGTCTCGCGGGCATCGACAACCGCATCGAGGGCGTGGGTCCGGGGCCGATGGTCGGCTGCCACCTCGAGTGGCGCAAGTAAGACTCGTCAGTGGCTCTTGTCGCGCTCGAGCTCGGCGAGTGTGGCGGCGGTGACGCGCAGGTAGTCCGCCGGCGCGAGTAAGATCTGCAGGCCGCGCCGACCTGCCGACACAGAGATGGTGTCGTGTTTTACGACACTTGTACACGCGGCAACTCGGCAGCCCAATCTTGTCGGCCACGTGCTCGGCCGACAAGTCGTCGAGGTCGATCTCGTAGCTGCGCAGCTGATAGCCGATGCGCTGCTGATCGAGTGTGCGACAAGCGTTGGTCTTACTCGCTTTTTCCATGCATCTCGCGGAGCCGAGCGACAATGCTGCACGCGCGGTCGGTGAAAACTTGACCGATTCGCGGGAAAAAAGCATTCGCATAGACGCACCGTTTCAAGCTGGAACAGCGCGCCACGTCATCCATCGATGTTTCGGAGAGTCGACTCGATCATGCAAGCTACCCTCGGCCAGTCCAACTACTCACGAAACAACTGGGTCAGCCTCGGACAGAACCACGGCTATCGTTTCGAAGGCGACACGGCCATCCTCAATGCGGAGCTGGCCATCGAGCCGCTCGCACGGGAGGACGACTTCGACCGAAGCGAGCACTGGGCACTGCAGCTGTGGGCGTGCGAGGCACCCCACGAAGGCGGCCCGCTACGCGGCATCAAGGTCGCAGAGGCGGCCCTCGCGCTGCCTCCCCTGCGTGAGCACGACTACCTCGAGACCGCTGCGTTTGCGCAGCTGCCCCCCGCGCAGCGCGCGTACTCCATGGTGCTGGTGCTCGCGTCCGGTACCGCCGGCGCGTACGACCAAGTGCACGACTTCTCCAATTATCCGGCCCGACAAGAGTTTGCCGCACCGCACCTCGACGGCAGCGTGGGCTACCGTCTCGAAGACGACGCGGTGGTGCTGCAGGCCGAGGGCGTGCGTAATCCGCGCGACGTCGACAACATCAGCGGGAGCTTGTCGCTCGAGCTGTGGGCGCTGCGTGCGCCCTACGCGGGCGGTGCGTTCGAGGGGCTGCTGCTTGCCAGTGCCGAGCTCGAGCGTCTGGCCGGACAGAGCGAAGAGCGTGCGATCGAGCGTCGTGTGCCCCTGGCCCAACCGCCCGTAGGCGAGTGGCAGCTGGCGCTGATGTTGCGCGAATGGACCGAGGCCGCCGGCTACCTGACACGCGACTTCTGCAATTTCGCGAGTCCCTATCGTGGGGAGTCGACGCGCGGCGCCGAGCCGAGCGCACTGCCCGAGCTGCGTGCCGAAGAGTCGTACGCGTACAACGAAGGAACCGACGTACGCGCAGAAGAGTCGTACTCGTCCACTGAGGCACAGGGTCTACGCGAAGAAGCGCCCCAGCAGTGGACAGAAGCCGTGGCAGCACGCGAAGAAGCGCCGCACGTCCCGACCGAAGCCGTGGCGGCATACGAAGAGGCGCCGCACGCCCCGACCGAAGCCGTCGCTGCACGCGCAGTCGAGCCACACGTGTCGACCGAAGCCGTCGCCGCACGCGAAGAAGCGCCGCACGTGCCGACCGAAGCCGTCGCCGCACGCGAAGAAGCGCCGCACGCCCCGACCGAAGCCGTGGTTCTACACACTGCAGTGCCGCACGCTCCGACCGCAGCCGAAGTCGCGCTGCCGGTGGCGGCAACGATCGAGAGCACGGCCAAGGCCACCAAGCCAGCGTCGCCAGTGCTCAAGACCCAGGGCGCGCCAGTAAGTAAGGTCAGCGCGACCGCAGCCCCGTCGGGCAAGCCCGCGGGAGCCGCGCGCGTTTCCAACGGCGCCGCAAAAAAAGTCCCGGTCGCGGCCGTGGCGCCCACTGAGGCTGCTACCGCGGTCGGCACGCGCGTGTCGGTGCAGACAGGCAGCGCCGACGAACTCGCGACCGTTCCCGGACTCAACAAAAAGCTCGCGGTCGCCATCGTGCGCGCGCGTCCGTTCGCGTCTCTCGACGATCTGCGTCGGGTGCGCGGCATCGGCGACAAGATGTTGCAGCAGCTGCGCACCTTGCTGACGCTCTGAAGCGCTGCGGCGCGTGCTCAGCCGGGCTTTTGGGTGGTCTCGACGATCAGCTTGCTGACCGCGTCGAGGGCGACCGGCGGGAGCTCGTGACCTCCGGCGAACGGCACGAAGCGCACGTCGGCGCCCGCGTTCGTCAGCAGGTCGCGCAGCTTCTCCGCGTCTGCGTAAGGCAAGATGGGATCGCGCTGGCCGTGCGTCTGGAGCACCTTCAGGCCCTTGCAGCTGGCGGCGTGCTCGCTCCACACGGTGCGCGCGATCAAGGTGCTGGACAGTAAGACCAGACCGGCCGGCTTGTGCTCGGCGTGCAGGGCCACGTCGCACGCCAGCATGGAGCCCTGCGAGAAGCCGCCGAGCACCAGGCGATCGCGCGAGACACCCAGGCGCTGCTCGATCACCGAGAGGGAAGCCAGCAGCTGTGCACGGAGCGCCGGCAGCGCGTCGGGCAGGTCGTCGCTGCGATCGATCTGTTCTCCACGCATGCGGCGCTCGAACAGTGCCATGTCGAGCATCCACCAGGCGCGCCCCGGGCCGCCGTCGAGCAACAGGGGCGCCTCGGGAAACACGAACCGCACGTCGGCCGGAACACGGAGGAACGCCGCCAGGTCGACGAGATCGTCGCCGGGTGCGCCAAACCCGTGCATCAGCACCACCACGGGCCCGTCGCCCGCGCCGCGCCCATCCACGCCGCCCGTCACGCGGGCACTCAGCTCCCCAAACTGCTCTTTTCGCATGCCGCGAACCTATCGCCGCGGCGGCCCCGCGTCGACCGCGCGCCGTGGGCCGCTCAGCGACAGTAGAGGGCGGGCAGCCAGCTGCAGCCGCAGCCGCCGTCGCGCAGACAGCACGGGACGCCGCTGAGTGGATAGCAGGAGAGGGCGCAGATCAGATCGGTGCAGCGTGGCGAGCGATCGGGAGGAGCGGGCTCCGCAGGGGTCTGTGGGACGGCAGGCGTCTCCGGAACGGGAGGCGTCTCCGGAACGGCAGGCGTCTCCGGAACGGCAGGCGTCTCCGGAACGGCAGGCGTCTCCGGAACGGCAGGCGGTGCAGGTTCCGCAGACGTCCCTGGCGGGGGCTCGGGTTCGGTGGGCGCCTCCACGACGGCGGGGGACGTGGGCGGGTTGGAAGCGGCGGGGAGTGCGGGCTCTGCCGGCTTGACTGGCTCTTGAACCGAAGGCGTTGCAGCGGAGGTCGGGTTCGCGGCAGCGGCGTCGTCAGCGCGTGGCGGCAGACCCGGCGGTGCGGCGTCGGACACGGCGCTGGCGGCGTCGGCAGCAGCGCCCACCGAGACGTGCGTGTCGGGAGCCGAGGAGGCATTGGTCGAAACGATGGCCACAGGCGTGAGGACTGCAGCGCTGCCTGCATCGCCACTCACGATCGTTACCCGAGGTGGCCCAGCGTCGAGCTCTGTGCCGGTGCTGGGCGATCCGGGCTTGGCGACGGGCGCGATGTCGGCGCTTGGAGCGAGGGTGCCCGCGTCGAACAGGTCGCCTGCGCGGTCTTCCCGGATCGCGCTCTCGGCGCACCCGCCGAGCCAGAAGACGAGCAGACCGAGGCCAACGCTCGAAACGCGTGCTCGGCCGCGTGCAGCGAGATCGTCGATGCGCGCGATCGGGCGCGCGCGCGAATCGTCGCTCGCGCGCGTGCGGACAGCCAGCCGCCGCGGCGTGTGCGCTGAAGAGCGCTCGAAAAACATGGAGATCGTCACCTGTCGAAGCGCACGGTTCGTCGCGCGAGCGAAGAAGTGGAAGGCCCACTTCAGTGTTCCGCACAAACGGGAGCTTGTCTCGTGGTGGTCGCACGCTCAGCGGCGCGCGCGCGAACTATCGACGGAACGCTCGCAGGGAGGCAGCGCGTCGCGGCTACGAACAGTACGCGCCGGGCGCCCAGGTGCAGCCACACGTGCCGTTGTCGCGGCAGCAGTTGAGGATGCCAATCGGCACGCAGGACGTAGTGCAGTCGGCGGCAGTGCGGCAGCCGCCGGGCTTGGGCGTGCTCGGCCCGGCGTCGCGTGCAGGCGTGGGCGTGGGCGTCGTGGTCCCGCTGTCGACCGGTGCGGGGGTGCCCCTTCCAGCGTCGGCGATCGCCGCGTCCGTCACGGCGGCGTCTTGGGTCGCCGCGCCGGGTCTGCCCGCGTCGCGTGCCGCGCTGCCCGCGTCGGCCCCCGCATCGGGCTTCGGCGCGCTCATCGCGCCAGGTGTCGACACGGCGCCGCCGTTGAGATCGGCGTTCGGATCGATCCCGGGTTCATTGGCGTCGTCGCCGTCGTCCTGCGTGGCGGGTGATTCGCTCGCTCTCCATCCGCCATCGGCTTCGAGCTCTTGGCTTCCATCGCTCTCGCCGATCGGACTCGCCGCGCAGCCGGCCAGGCTGATCGTGAGGCCAATCGTCAGGCCCATCGTGGGCCAAGCAGAGCGCGGAGAACCTAGCGATCGCGTCATGGAACCATCGTTTCGGCAGGGTGGGGGACCAGGCGGCAAGAGCCCCTTTTACCCCGATCGCTGCAGCCCGCGAAGGCGTTTCCTCCGATCTGTGAGCTCGAGGGGCAGTGGCGACGAAGGTCGGTTTTTGTAGGTACTGTCGCATTGGCGGCTGCTAACGTTGGCGCGTGGCGCGGTCGAGCCAGCGCGAGGGCCTGCTGTTGGCCTGCGCGAGGCAACGCTGCGACACGTCAGATACTTGCGTGTGTCCACGACGGACAGCGATACCTGCGACATCTATTTTCGCCGGCGCGCGGAGGCACCGCGCGGCTCGGCTCGGAGCGCACCTTGTCCATTCCAAGCTCTTCTGGTCCGCGTTGCTCGGTCTTCATCGCCATGAGTGTCGATGGCTACATCGCGCGTCGTGACGGCAGCATCGACTGGCTGTCGACCGTCGAGCGAGAAGGCGAAGACTACGGCTACAAGCGCTTCATCGACACGGTGGACACGGTGGTGCTCGGCCGCAACACCTACGACTCGGTGCTCGGCTTCGAAGCGTGGCCCTTCGTCGGCAAGCGCGTGGTGGTGCTCACGCACCGCAGCGGCACGGCCCGACACGGCGAGAAGTTTTTCTCGGGCAAGCCGGAGGCGCTGCTCGATCAGCTCGGCCGCGGCGGCGCCAAACACGTGTACATCGATGGCGGCACGGCGATTCGTGGCTTTTTGAACACCGGCTTCGTCGACCACCTGACCATCTCGGTGGTGCCCCTGGTGTTGGGCAGCGGCATCCCGCTGTTCGCCGAAGGCATCTCCGAGCGCTCGTTGGTGCTCGAGGAGAGCCGAGCGTTCTCGACCGGCCTCATGCAGCTGCGCTACCGCATCGGCTCGCGGGCCAAGGACCGGAAGGCGGCCCCGACGGCAGCTGCGACGCCTCGCGGCCCGGCCCCGCGCCG
>JBEGTL010000443.1:0-7018 GCA_041179425.1 Pseudomonadota bacterium
ATCGGAGAACAGGCCCTCACGCTGCCGCGTCAGCTCGCGCATCCGTCGGATGAGCAAACGCGCGACGGGCCAGAGCGGCAGCGACAGCTTGCGTTTCCATTCGCGCTCGGCGCGCTCGCGACGCCCGCGCACGAGCTGCTCGCGCTCGATGGCGAAGGCGAGGCCCATCGGGTCGGACAACAGCACGCGCAGAGCCGCTTCGAGCCTGCGCGGCGTCTCGCGCCAGCGCGGACTCTGCGGGTCGAGCAAAAACATCCCCTCGTGGCGGTGCTGCTGCTCGAACTCGTCGAGCGCCTCGCGCACGAACTGGGGCGCCTCTTTGCTGGACTCGGCCCAGGCGCGCGCACGGGTGTCGCGCGAGAGCGTGCGGCCCAGCTTGAGGAAGTCGCGACCCGAGCGGACGCTGAGCAGCTCGTCGGGCCCCCACAACAGGTCGCGCTCGATGCGCAGCGCATCGGCCCCGAACGACGCGCCGAACAACATACGGAAGGCCGCGAGCGTGACCAGCCAGGCGCCGTGGGCACGCATGAGCTCGGTCCCGGCTTCACCGAGGAATGCCTCGGCGTCGCACAGCACACGCTCCGAAGCTTGCGGCGACAACAGACGTGCATCGAGACCGGCGAAGTGCCCGCGCTCATCGGCCATTCGCGTGGCCAAGATACCGAGCTTCTCGCTCAGCCGTACGTGCGAGTCGTACACGCGCAACACTGCGCGCGTGAGGTCGATGGGACCCACCCGATCGTCTTCGCGCACGTCGCGCGGCAGGTCGAGCCCGATGCGCGACAGCACGTGCGCGGAGACGCCGGGGATGCGGCACACCGCCTCGGTGAGCACACCGAGGTTGAGGTAGCCGCGCCCGCGTACGTCGACCATCAGCTCGGGTGCCGCGCCGAGCGCCGCACCGGTGGCCGCGAGCACGTTGGCGACACCGACCCGGCCAAAGCGCCCGAGCAGTGACCAAGTGAACGGAGAGATGGGGTCGGGGTACGCCTCGCCGATCTCGGCGTGCGACCACAACGCGCGCTCGCGCAGCGCCGGCGCCTGCACGCGCGTGCGCGGGATCTTGGGCGTGCCCACCGCGGTCTGGATGCGCAGCAGGTAGAGCCGGCTCTGGGACACCGCCCAGTCGATGCGCACCGGCTGCCCCAGGTGACGCTCGGTGCGCTCGGCCAGTCGGAGCACGTCGCGCAGGGTGGCATCGGTGAGGCTGACGCTCGCCGCGAGCGCTGCCGGTACTTCACGTTCTTGACGCACGCCGGTGTCGTCGGTGACCAGCATGCGCGTCTTGTCGACGACCACCGAGTCGCGAATGAAGCCGTCGCGCGAGACCCGAAACACGTCGCTCGGCACCAAGCAGCGGCGCACTCCGCTGGCCAAGCCGTAGCCGGAGCGCACCAGCCACTCGCCCGCATCGGCCGTGACCGGGTGGCGTGTGTACACCACACCCGAGACCAAGCCGTCGACCACGCGCTGCACGAGCACCGACACGCTCGCATCGCGCACGTCGCCGGCGCGCAGCGTGCGCAACAGGCCGGCGTCGAACGGGGCCGCAAACGCCGCAGAGACGGCCTCGAGCAAGCGCGCCTCGCTGCTCACCCCGAGCAACACATCGCCGAGCCAGCGCTGCGCCCCGAGCTTGTCGGCCACCAACGCAGGCGCCACAGCGACGGCAGGCGCGCCGAGCGACTGCAGCGTGCGGAACGCCTCACTGAGCTGCTCGCTCAGCTCGGGGCCCAGCGGTGCCGCGCGCACGCGCTCGCGCAGCGCGCCGAGCACGGCCTCGGTGGGGAACGCGTTGTGCGGATCGAGCAGCGCCGCGAGCCGCTCTTCGGGCGCGAGCACACTCTCGTAGATCGCATCGGCCGCCGTGCGCGCCAAGGCACTGCCCGCGGGGACGGGGAGACCTGCACGCGCGAGCTGGACCGTGCGAAGGATGTGCTCGCCGTAGCCCTGGGCCCGGCGAGGCACGATGGACTCGATCGGCTCAAGCAAATGCACCGTCGGCTAGCTTACAGCGATTTTGCCGTCGCGTCGGAACTTCACCAACGAGATCGCAGACTCATGACAGTAGCGCGATCCGCGTTGCACGGGGCGACGCTCAGATGACCAGGGACAGCTGGCGGCGGTGGGCGGGTCGTTCGAAGGCGACCGGGTAGTCTCCGGTGAAGCACGCGTCGCAGAAACCCTTGCCGTGGGTCCCGGCGACGGCCTCGTGCAGCGCCTCGGGCCGCAGGTAGCCGACCGTGTCGGCGGTGACGTAGCGCGCGATCTCCTCGAGGCTGTGGCTGGATGCGATGAGCTCGCTCCGCGAGGGCGTGTCGACCCCGTAGAAGCACGGCCACTTGATGGGCGGCGAGCTGATGCGCAGGTGCACCTCGCGGGCGCCGCAGTCGCGCAACATCTTGACGATCTTGCGGCTGGTCGTGCCGCGCACGATGGAGTCGTCGATGACCACCACGCGCTTGCCCTGGATGATGGCCCGATTGGGACTGAGCTTGAGCTTGACCCCGAAGTGTCGAATGGACGACTCGGGCTCGATGAACGTGCGTCCCACGTAGTGGCTACGGATCAGCCCCAGCTCGAAGGGCAGCTTGGCTTCGTTGGCGTAGCCGAGCGCAGCGGGCACGCCGCTGTCCGGGACGGGGATGACCACGTCGGCCTCGACCGCGCACTCGCGCGCGAGCGCACGCCCCATCCGTTTGCGCGCTTCGTACACGTTGATGCCGCCGAGCGTGGCGTCTGGCCGCGCAAAGTAGACGTACTCGAACACGCACATCTTGGCGGGCTCACGCTCGAACGGGCGGAAGCTGCGCATGCCGGTCTTGTCGACCACGACCATCTCGCCGGGCAAGAGGTCGCGCACGAAGTCGGCCGCGATCAGCTCGAATGCCACCGGCTCGGACGCAAAAACGTGCGCGTCTTTGAGGCGACCCAGCGCGAGAGGGCGAAAGCCCCACGGGTCGCGCACCGCGATGATTTCGTGCGGCGTCAGCACCATCAGCGAGAACGCACCCTTGGTCTGGCGAAGCGCGTCGGCCACGCGGTCGACTGTGCTGAGCTCCTTGGAGCGCGCAATCAGGTGCACGATCACCTCGGTGTCCGAGGTGGTCTGGAAGATGGAGCCGAGCCCCTCGAGCCGGTGACGGATCTCGTCGGCGTTGGTGAGGTTGCCGTTGTGCGCGACGGCCAGCGAGCCGTGCGCGTAGTCGATACAGATGGGCTGCGCGTTCTTGATGTGCGAGCCGCCGGCGGTGGAGTACCGCACGTGCCCGATGGCGCGATCGCCGGGCAGCTTGGCGAGCACGGGTGCACTGAAGATGTCTTGCACCAACCCGAGCGCGCGGTGTGCGTACACCTGCGCGCCGTCGGAGCTGACGATGCCTGCCGCCTCTTGCCCGCGATGCTGCAGTGCATGCAGGCCGAGGTAGGTGTGATTGGCGGCCTCGAAGCTGCCCCAGATCCCGAACACGCCGCACTGATCGTGGAAGTGGTCGTCGAGGTCGGACCCGTCGTCGTCGTCTGCCGTGAAGCGCGCGGTGTCTCCGCACGCGAGCGAAGGATCGTCGAGGTGTTGCGCCACGCGGCCCTTGTAGCCCGCTGCTTCTGGCGCGTCTACGCGTGCGTTCGGCACATCGTGAGCTTGCTCGGAGTCGGTCAGCAGAGCGGCGGCGAGGCTAGCTTGCGACGCGCCGAGGGGCAGAAGCGCGCCCTCTGACGCGCTTGCCAAGCTGGGAAGCGCGCCCTCTGGCGCGCGAGCCAAAAATGAATCGGGCGCCGACTCGCGGTTCATCGATGGACCCCCGCGCGGCGATGCTCGACCATCAGGCAGCGATCTTGCACGACGTCGATGCCCGCCTCGACCAGCTGCCGTGCGAAGCCGGGATGCTGGATGCCGCTCTGCAGCCACACCACTTTGGGCCGCTTCGCGAGCACGTCGTCGAGGTGCGGTGGCAGATCGTCAGGGCGCCGAAAGACGTCGAGGATGTCGATGTCGCCGGGCACGTCCTGCACGCGCCGGTACACCTGGGCCCCCAGGATCTGCGTCGCGTCGGGATAGTACACAGGCACCGGGATCACCTCGACACCGGCATCTCGCAGGTAGGCGGGGACGTAGTAGGCCGCCTGATCGGACTGCTTTTCGGTCTTGATGCCGAGCACCGCGACACGCCTGGCGCGACCGGCGATGCGCGCGACTTCGTCGCGGTCGGTGACCAGCACGCCCTGCGTGTGTGCGCTGCGCTCTGTCATGGTGACCTCCTCGTGCCTCTAGTCGTCTTGTCGCTCGGGCAGCTCTTCGGCTTCGCCTCGCAGCACGCGGATCACCGCGTCTGCTTCCATGGCGACCTCGATCTCGGGTCGCGTATCGACGAAGCGCTGCAGGTACGAGAGCGCCGCGGCGCGGTCGTCCATCGCATAGTGACACAAGCCGCAGAGGTACAGCGCGTCGGGGTCGTCCTTGGCCTTGGCGAGCACCTGCCGACCGACCCGGATGCCCTCGCGGTAGCGGCCGAGCGTGTGCAGCGCCCAGCCCGCGCCCACCAGGGCCCCCGGATAATCTGGCACCAACGCGAGCGCCGACACGAACGCCTTGAGCGCGCGCGCGGGTTCGCTGGTCTCGAGCAGCGCAGAGCCGAGGAAAAAGAAGGCGTAGTGGTTGTCGGCTTGGCGCTCGACCACGGCCGAGAGCTCCTCGATCGCAGCGGCGTGCTCGCCCTCGCTGACGAGCTCGGCGCCCTCTTCGGCGGCCGCCCACAGCTCTCGATCGCGGGTTTCGTCGTTCATGGGCGGACAGCATAAGGCGGGATTCCCAGATGGCGAGGACCCGGGGGGCGTCGATAACTGGCGACCGCGGTGCGCGCGGAGTAGCAGAAGCCGGTGCGATCCCTGACCTTCGTGCCCGCGTTGTTCCTGACCAGCCTGCTTGCCGGCCCGCTCGCCTGCGGAGGTGCCGCGCCGCGCGAGACGGCGCACGTCGTACGGAACAAGGAGCCGCTGACACGGCCCCCACCCTCTGAATCGCTGTCGGTGAGCGGCCTTCGCGGCACGCTGTCGCCGTTCGAGATCGAGGGCGCCCTCAAGCCGCGGCTGCCCAAGTTCCTGCGCTGTGCGCAGCAGCGGCTCGGCGCGGTGGAGGTGCTCGCGGGGAGCATCACGCTGTCGTTTCACGTCGCGACCAACGGAGCGGTGCCAGGGGTGTCGCCCATTGCGAGCTCGCTCGGCGATCGCGAGACCGAGCGCTGCATGCTGGAGGTGTCGCAGTCGACCCGTTTTCCGCCGCCGCACGGTGGTGAGGCAGACTTTACGTGGCCGCTAGAGCTGCCCGGTGATCCGGATGTGCGGGCGCCCGTGGCACTGGGCGCAGATGCTGCGCGGTCTGCTGTCGGGGCTCGCTCGGGCGAGGTGACTGCGGGGGAAGCTCTTCATGCTTCGTGCGGAGGCGGGCAGATGCTGGTGACCGCGTATCTGGACACCAGTGGTTCCGTGCTCGCGGTCGGTGTGGCCACGCCTGATCTGGCGACGCCTACGGAGCTTGATTGTATTGCGGCTGGCGTTCGCTCGTGGGTGTTCGCTAGTCCTGGTTCCTATCTTGGGAAGGTCTCTTTCACTCTTCCTCTCTAGTGGTTCTCTAGTGGGCTGCCTGCGGTGGACACGGCATCAGCGGTTTTGCTCGATGGCTCACGGTGGGCCCTGCCTGCTTAGGAGAAGTCCCCGGAGAGCCCAAACTCCCGCCGATAACGCTCAAAAGCGCGAGCTCCAGCAGCCAGCCGCATGAGCGCGCCCTCGGCAAGCCAGGGCATCAACTCCGGCTGCGCGGACACCACGGGCAAGAGAGCTTCGTCGCGCCAGCCATTCCAATGCACCACGTCGATCGTCGAGTGCAGCTTGAAGTAGTACACGGCCTCGCCCTCGAGCCCCACGCGCTCCAGCGCCTCCACCACCTTCACCGCGCGCGTCGGCGCCGTCAGCTCCACGGCACCGAGCGCGCCCAACGAGTGCCACGCGTAGCGCCGGTTGTAGGCCAGACCGGCCAGCAGGTTGCCCACCGCCAGTGACTCCCACACGATGCGCGAAGGGTCGTTGGCCCGCGCATCCAACGCCTCGGCCAGGCGCGCCAACATGGGGCCGTGCATGCCCGGCTGTTTGCCGCGACCCATCTCGTCCCAGTAGTTGCGGGCCAGCTCCAGCTTGGGACGATCGGGCAGACGCAGCTGCGTCAACGCCACCAAGTCGTCGAAGCCCGCCTCGCCCGCCACCTCTTGGCGCACGAACCAGCGCACCTGCTCGACGCTGGCCCGCTCGGCGAGGAAGTCGAAGAGCGGATCGAACTGTCCCGGGCCGCGCTCGCGAAGCGCCTCGAACCAGGCCACGAACGCACCTACGTCGCGGGGAGACTCGGCCGCACGCTGTGTGACCGCGCGGCGTTCACTCTCCAAGAACTCTCCCTCACGAAGCGTCAGCTGCGCGGTGCGCACGACGTCTTCGCGCCAGCTCTCGGACGGGGTTGCCGGCGTGAGCCGTTCCCGGTTGAGGTGCATGAGCGCGAGCTGGAGGGCGTGACGGTTTTCGGTGGATCGGCGGCGTGCGGTCTCCGTTAGGTGGGACTGCTGAATCGTCATCACTTCCTCGCGTGCGACACGTCTGGTCGCTCCCTTACGAGGTGGACACTTCCCCGACGTCGGCAAGCCATCGCGTACCCTCACGAAAGCCTTCTCACAGTCAGGGCGACGGCCGCAATGCGTTCGACGTTCTCGTAGCCTGGCTCATCGAGCTGCTCGCCAAACACGTCGGGGTCGAGCTCTTCGTACTGATACGCAGAGTTGGTGAGGAGCTCGTCGATGGCCGCACGAAAGACGTCCACGCCGTTCACGATAGCGACGCCGGTGTACAGCAACAATGCGCCCTGTGGGGTGAGTCTCGCGAGCGAGTCGCGCAAGATACGCACCGACAGCGCCTCGCCGAACGCGCCGCCACCGTCGCGGTACGCGCGCGCCGCGTCGTCGCGCATGTACGGCGGATT
>JBEGTL010000444.1:0-6994 GCA_041179425.1 Pseudomonadota bacterium
GCTGGTCGAAGGTTTGTGACCCTTCGCGACTGGCGCGGCGACACGAGGTCGAGCCCGGTCGGCCACCGCCGGATGCGCCGTCACGGGCGATGCGGGCTTGAGGGTGGGCGAGGCGGGCGCATCTGTGCTCGGGGCCGTGGGAAGCGGCGTCACGGGCGGGGTGATCACTGGCTTGTCGGGAATCTGTGCGGGTGTAGCCACGGCGGCAGGGGCCGCTGCAGAAGACGGTGCACGCAGCGACTCGGCGCGCTCGGGCTGCGCCGTCTTGTTGAGGATCAGCACGACGGTGATCGCCAACACGACGGCCACCATCGCGCCGATCGCGATCCCGCGTCGCGCGTTCAGCGCGCGGCCGGCAAAGCTCGAGCTCGCCGCGCGGAAGTCGGCCTGAATCGTGTGCTCGGGGCTGCTGTCGCTGCCCGAGCTGCTCGCGCTGGTGTTGCCGGTGCCGTCCTGGTTGTGCCAGAGCTTGGGCACGGTCGACGTGCTCGACGTGATGGTCGCGTCGCTCTTGGGGATGCCCGCGAGCTTGCGACGACGGTCGGCGAGACGTGTGCCACACGCGGCCTTGACCCACTGCGCCACGTCGGAGGACGAACCCAAGAGGCCCTCTAGGAGCGCGACGCTACGCAGCGTGTCTGCAAACTCTTCGGCCGTCGCGTAGCGCGCGTCGGGGTCGCGCTGCAGCGCACGCATCACCACGTCGTCGAACGCCGCCGGCGGCTTGAGACCCACCTCGCTCGGTAGCGGAATGACGGCGCCGAGCACCGCGTGAATGGTGGCCGCGTCGTTCTCTTCGCGAAACGGGTGAACGCCGGTCAGCGCCGAGTACAGGGTGACGCCGGCAGCCCACACGTCGACGCGCGCGTCGAGGTTGGGGAGCCCGCGCATCTGCTCCGGGGCCATGAACGCGAGCTTGCCTTTGTGTCCGCCCATGCCGGTGTCGGTGAACCGTTGCTTGGCCTTGGCGATGCCGAAGTCGGTGACACGACAGCCGCCGTCGAGCCCAAGCAACAGGTTGTGCGGCGACACATCGCGGTGCACCACGTGCAGCTCTTCGTCGTTGAGGCCGCGCAGCGTGTGCACCGCGTGCAGCCCGCGCAGGGAGTCGAGCATGATGGAGACGATCGCCTTGATTGGGCGGTGCTCGGGGCTGAGCTTGAGCAGCTGCTGCAGCGAACAGCCCTCCACGTAGTCCATGACCAGGTAATAGCCATCGCCAAACGTGCCGATGTCGAGCACCGGGACGACGTTGGGGTGGTGCAGACGCGACGCGATGTGCGCCTCGTCGAGCAACATCATCACCGCGTTCTGATCTTCGTTGAGCTGCTGGTGCATGACCTTGATGGCGAAGTAGCGCTCGAACCCGGCCTGCCCGGAGCGACGCGCCACGTAGACTTTGCCCATGCCACCACGCGCAAGCTCGGCGAGGATGCTGTAGTCACCCAGCACCTTCTCCGGCTTACCGTTTCGACCTGACTGCCTCGCCTCGGACATCTTCCCCAACTCCCCTTCCCCCCTTTACCAAAGACCCTTCAGAACGAACCGGTGAAACCCAGCACGGCCCCCTGCCGCGTGGCATTCATCGTCAGCGAGCCGCTCGTTTTCGCGGGCTCTTTGTCCGACGACGTATCTTTGCGCTTGAAGTCCGTGAAGAACGCCAGCGCGACCGTGGCCACCGCCAACGCGCTGGTCACGCCGATCAGCGCGTTGGTCTGCTTCTCCAGCTTGCGACCGTCGTCGTAGTCCGCTTGCGCGGTCGCCGAGGTGCGGTCGTAGTCCTCGTGCTTGCTCTTGACCTTGAGGCCCGACCACACCGTCAGGGCCCCGGCCACCACCGTCAGCGCCCCGGCCGTGCCGAGGTACCAAGGCGACAGCTTGCGGCGTGGCTCCTCTTGCGTCGTGTTCGTCAGGTCCGCGCTCCCCGCGGCAAGCGCGGGCGCAGCAGCCAGAGGCGCATGGAACACCAGTTCGACCTCGGCCCCCGCGCTCAGCGTCAACATCTGCTGCTCGGTGCTGCCTGTGTCGAACGTCGCAGACACACCGCGGTCGCCGGGGCGCGCGTAGAGCGCGTGCTTCTCGCTGCGGCGCGATGCGGTCATGCGGCCGTCGATCAGCACCTTGCAGGGTGCGTCGCACGCCACACGAAGGTGGGTGAGCTGCGGCGCCGTGTTGCGCAGGATGTCTTCGGCGAGCGTGCGCGACGCCGCGTCGTTCTCCCGAGACAGTAAGATCTCGGCAAAGGTCGCGGCCGTGGCGTTGAGCCCGGCCTGCTGGGCCGTGCGCGCCGCGCTGCGCAGCGCTTCGGCCGCGGGCGCGAACTCGTCTGCCTCGCCGTACAGACGGGAGGCCTCTTGGAAGTCCCCTCGCAGCTCGGCCTGCTGCGCCTTGCTGAACGCCTCGGAGGCGCGGGCCACGTCCCGCTCTTGCGCGTGCACGGTGGACGCCGAGAGAGCCAGGCACAGAGCCGACATCAACCAGGTCACGACCCGAGTACGACTCCGAAACGCGTACTGCTCGAGACTACTGCTTCGGATGGCCATCGTTTCCTCGTGTTCGATCGGTGAGATGTCGGCGCAGCAGACAGAGACGGCTACGGGCAGGCAGCGTTGGCGGCCTTGGGCGTGCCTTGGTTGGTCGTCGCGTCGACTGCGGTGAAGAACACCGTCGAGCCAAGGCACCAGTTGCTGCCTACGTCGTTGAGCGCTGCGTCGAGCTTGCTGGAGCTGAGCTGCAGCGTGCGCCCCTTCATGGCCGAAGGCAGGGGGAAGCTGGCGCCCGCGCTGTAGTCGACCTTGTCGATCACCACCGCGTTGCAGACGATGTTGGGACCGTCAGAGGAACTGGACAGACCGGAGTTCGCTCCGTAGACGACGTCGTTGACGAAGCCTTGGGTGAGGACCGTGAACGCAGAGGCCGAGAGCGTCAGGTAGGCCTTGGGTGCGATCGTGGTGCCTGCAAGGAACGTGAAGTCTGCGTCGCCGGCCTTGTCGCCGAAGGTGCAGGTGCCGAGATCGTACGTGGTGCTGGCGCTCGGGTTGTAGATCTCGACCCACTCGCCCAAGTTGTCATCGACGTAGCCATTCGGAGCAGCCTGGATCTCCGTGATGATGACCTGACCCGCGAGGGAGGGCTTGACGGGGGCGCTGCCCGCATCGGTACCCGCATCGGTCCCAGAATCCGTTCCCGCATCCGTGCCTGCGTCGGCAACACCTGTGTCAGGGGCGCCTGTGTCAGGGGCGCCCGTGTCGGGTGCGCCCGCGTCGATGAACGTTACACCGGTATCGACCGGACCGGCCGCATCTACAGCCGCATCGACCGGCGTCGGGGTCCCGGTGTCGACGACGGTTGCGTCGATGGTGACCTTCGCGTCCGTGCCCGCGTCCTTCGCGCCCGAGTCGATCCCGCCGTCGCTGGGCGAGCCGGAGTCGACGACGACCTTGTCATCGCCGCCGCCATCATCGTCTCCGCACGCACCCATAACCAAGGACCCCACGGCAACCAGCACCACTGACAAGCGTTGCGACATTCTTCCCCCAAGGACGAGCTCGGCGCTCTACATGCGCGTGTCGAAATTGTCGCTTTGCAGCCATGTAGGAGCGGTTGAGGGTTTTCTAATCCTTTTCTCAGGAGTCCGTTCGGAGAGCTGGGAAACCAGAAAAACAACCACACATGCAGACAGTACTTCCGCTCCATACCGTGCGCGGCGGTGGACAAAGGACAGACCGCCTGCACGACCTGACACTTCTCTTTGCAGACACCGACAGCCTCCTTGCACGCACGTCGCTCGTTGCCTCCCTCATCCATGGACAGCGAGTGCAAGCGCGCGTTCGGACTGCGCTTCCGCGCTTCGCGGCGATGCAGGCTGCCTGTGGTACGTTGGCGAGATGACGGAGCTTCGCCAGACCGACCGCTCGCGCGACGACGCACGCGTCGACGCTGCGAGCGGTGGCACACGTTGCGCCTCAGGCCCGGTCGACAGCACCAAGGTCCTCGATGCGGTCGACGACGGCGTGTTGGTCGTCGACGCGACCACGGGCCACATCGCCGAGGCCAATGCGGGCGCATCCCGTCTGCTCGCGCAGAGCCGCGCCACGCTGCTCTCCCTCTCCTTCTTTTCGCTGGCCGGCACACACGAAGAAGGTGCGCCGCACGCGGTGCGAGCTTGTGCAGCGGTCGCCATGACGACAGGCGAAGCACGCTTCGAGGCGCGCTACCTGCGCGGCAAGGGCGGGCCGCTGTGGTGCGAGGTCCGGTTGCGTCGTGCCGACGCGGTGTGCCCAGGGCACCTCGTCGTTTTGATCCGCGACATCGAGGCAGTGAAAGAGAAGCGCGAGCAGGCGCGCGTCATCGAGGAGCGCTACCGAGGTCTCGTCAAGAACCTGCCGCGTTGCGCCATCATGTTGTGCGATCACGACCTGCGCCTGGTGCTGGCCGACGGGCCCGAGATCGGGACCGGGGGCATGAGCAAACAAGAACTCGAGGGCCGCACCATCTACGAGGCTCTTCCGGCCGACTTCGTCGCGCTCGTCGAAGACCCCATGCATCGTATGATGGCCGGTGAGTCGTTTACGGTGGACATCCCGTATGGCCCGCGTTGGTACACCCACCACTTTCTGCCCATCTTCGACGACGCCGGCGAGCGCGTGCTCTACGGGATGGTCCTGGTCGTCAACATCACCGACAGGCGCCTCGCCGAAGAGGCGCTGCGCAAGAGCGAAGAGCGCTTCGTCCGCATCTTCCAGTCGTCCGCGGACGCCATCATCGTCACGCAGGTGGCGACCGGTAAGATCGTCGAGGTCAACCAGGCCTTCACGCGCGTGATCGGCTGGGAGCGCGACGAAGCGCTCGACAAGTCCACGATCGAGCTTGGTTTGTGGCCCGACCCGAGCGAGCGCCCACGCCTGCTGCGCGAGCTCTACAGCGAGGGCGCCCCGGCCTACCTCGACCGCCCGGTCGTGCGCAGAGACGGCGTCGTCCTCGAAGGCACCGTCTCGCTTCGTCCCATCGAGCTCGATGGCGTGGCTTGCCGGCTGTTCACCTTTCGCGACAACACCGAGCACAAGCGCGTCGAGCGCGAGCGCGAGCTCTTGATCGCAGAGCTCACCGCGCGCAACGCCGAGATGGAGCAGTTCACGTTCACGGTCTCCCACGACCTCAAGAGCCCGCTGGTCACCATCACGGGCTTTCTCGGCATGCTCGAGCGCGACCTCGCCGCAGACAACAAAGAGGGCGTGCGCAGCGACATCGCGCGCATCGGCTCGGCCGCCAACAAGATGCTCGGTCTGCTCAGTGACTTGCTCGAGCTCTCTCGCGTGGGCCGCACCAACCATGCCATGGAGAACGTGCCGATGTCCGAGGTGATGGGCGACGCGCTCGAGTTGCTCTCGGGCGCCCTCGCCGCGCGCAACGTCGAGGTCGAGGTCGCCGACGACTTGCCAGAGGTCTACGGCGACCGCGTACGGCTGCTACAAGTCGCGCAGAACCTGATCGAGAACGCGGTGAAGTACATGGGCGACCAGCCGTCGCCACGCATCGAGATCGGCACACGGTACGATCCCAAGTACGAGGTGTGCTTCGTGAAAGACAACGGGGTCGGAGTGGACTGCCGCTACGTCGAGCGCATCTTTGGTCTGTTCGAAAAACTCAACCCGCGCTCCGAGGGGTCGGGCGTGGGGCTCGCGCTCGTTCGCCGCATCCTCGAGTCGCACGGCGGCAGCATCTGGGTCGAGTCCGGCGACGAAGGTGGCAGCACGTTCGTGTTTCGCATCCCGCGCCAGCACCCGCCCACCCCGTCCTCACTTCGTCCCGGAGGCCTCGTATGAGCAGTGAAGTGGTCGACGTCCTGCTCTACGTCGAAGACAACCAAGACCACGCGGACCTGGTCCTCGACACGTTCTCGCGACAACACGTGAGTGCGCGCGTGGTGCACGTCGAAGACGGCGAGGCGGCCCTCGCCTATCTGCAGCGCACCGACGTCGCGGTGGCGCCGCGGCCTCGGCTCATCTTGCTCGACCTACGCCTTCCCAAGCTGGACGGCTTCGAGGTGCTGCGCACCGTCAAGTCCACGCCCGAGCTGTCCGACATCCCGGTGGTGGTGCTCACCACGAGTGCCAGCAGCCAAGACGTCTCGCGCGCCTACGCGCACCACGCCAACAGCTACCTGGTCAAGCCACACGACTACCTCACGCTCGACGGGCTCTTGCAGGTGGTCAGCGACTACTGGCTCAACCGCAATACCATGCCGGCTCAGGAGCTGTAGAGATGGGTGACCCGGTCGTTCTGCTCGTCGAAGACGACCCCGCCCACGCCGAGCTGGCGATGCGGACTTTGTTGACCTCGTCCACCAAGTTTGCCCTGACGGTGGTCGAGACGTTGGGTGCCGCGCGCAAGTGGACGCAGCTGAACATGGCCGACCTGATCGTCTCCGATCTGCGTCTTCCCGACGGCTCGGCCATCGAGCTCCTCGCGCACGACATCCCGCTCGTGATCATGACCAGCCAGGGCGACGAACAACACGCCGTGGCCGCGATGAAGGGCGGCGCGCTCGACTACGTCGTCAAGTCGCCGGACATGTACCGCGACTTGCCCATCACCATCAGCCGCGCGCTGCGCGCCGCTCGATCCGAGCGCGAAAAACAGCGAGCCGAGGCCTCGCTGCGCGAGAGCGAAGAGCGCTTCCGCCAGCTCGCCGACAACATCCAAGAAGCGTTCTGGCTGTACGATCTGCGCGACTCGCGCATGGTGTACGTCAGCCCAGCCTGGGCGCGCGTATACGGGCAGCCGGCGAGCAACGTGATGGCCAACGCCGATGCGCGCTTTGCCAACATTCATCCCGAAGATCGCGCAGGCGCGCGTGCGCTGTTCGAGCAGGACGGAGCGCCGCGGCCGACAGCGCACGAGTTCCGTGTGCTCGACGAGGGCACGAATACGACACCGCGCTGGGTAGAAGAGCGCACGCAGCCCGTCGATGGATTCGATGGAGAACCGTGGC
>JBEGTL010000445.1:0-6966 GCA_041179425.1 Pseudomonadota bacterium
ACTACAGCGTGAACTCGAGCGTGGTCGCAATCAAGCGCTTCGGCCTCGACCAGGACGTCCCCGGTATCTTCAGGGGTGGACCGTCCACGTCAGCGACAACTCAATCGACACGCCCGCTGGAGCGCGCTTTTGGATCGTTGGCATCAGCGAGGAACGCCGCATCGCGCAGGTATGCGGCACCAAGTACCGCCTGTTCGTCTGCGACGAGGTACAGGCGTACCAAGAGTTCCTGGACGAGCTGATCGAGGAGGCCGTCATCCCCGCCCTCGGCGAGGCCATCGACGCCTGGAACCCCGACAACACGAAGAGCGTCGGCAGAGCTCACCCTACGGGGCGTTCCGCTGCGCTAGCGATAGCGCGCGATGTAGATCTGGCGGGCGCTCTGCCAGGCGACCAGCGCGCGCCCGCTCGCATCGATGGCGACCGAGGGCAAGGAGAGGTTGCTGTCGTGCTCGATCGCGGACGCAGCCAACCACGTCTGGCCAGGGAGGTAATACTTGGCGCCCAGGCTCTTTGCGCCGCCTTGGGGATCCACCACCACCCAGGCGAGAACGGCCTCGCCGCCCTCGCCGACGGCGAGCTGCGGGTCCAGGTCGTCAGAGTTGAGCCCGACGTTGGTCAGCGGCGTCCACTGCGCGGCGCCCGCCCCTAAGCGCATCGAGGCTACGGTGGCAAAGGGCACCGTTCCCTCGTGGCTCAAGTACGCGAGGAGCGCGTTGCCGCGGCCGTCCATGCCAAGCTCCGGCCGGCTCGCGGCGCCCGTGCCGCCCGTGCCGCCCAGGGGGATCTGCCGGGGCTCGGACCAGTTGTCCGGGCCCATGAAGTTCGCGAACCAGAAGCCCTGCGCGACCCACACCACGACGGCACGGCCCGTCCCGTCCGTCGCCACCCGCGCATGCATGTCCTCCGTCGACGCGCCGAGCAGCGTGCCGCAGATGCCGTCGTGTCGCGCGCACGAGCCGTCGCCGCTCAGTACAGCGGCCCAAAGTTGTTGGCTCACGCCGCCGTCTGCGGCGCTCTGCCGTGCTTGCCAGAGCACGATCGCGCCGTTGTCGAGCGGCGCGACGTCTGCGACCGCACCGTTGTCCGTGAGCACGAGCTTGCTCGCCTGCGGGTCGTCGAGTCCAAAGCGGAGTAAGGACAGCTGCGCGCCGCCGTTGTTCGTATTCGTCACTGGCTGGAAGGCGACGCCCTGCTTGGTAAGCGCGAGCATCGGATAGTAATAGGGAACCCGTTCGCCTTTCTTGATGGCCAGCTGTGCGCCGGACACGTTGGCCACGAGCGCGGCGGTGTCGTCGACGCCGTCGGCACAAGCCAGCACGGCGCGGCCGTCCTCGGCGACGGCAATCCGCTGAGCGCCGAGGTTGTAGTAATAGTTCTCGCAGCCGCGTGGTGGCGTGCTCCACTTGCCAGCGTCCTCGTGGGAGATCTGCTGCTGCTCGGGCGTGCCCGGCGAAGGTCCGAGCCGCTCTACGACGAGCGCCGCTTGTCCGCTGGCATTCGTCGCTACGCGCACGTTTCGATACAGCGGGTCGAGCAAGCCGGTGTCCTCGGTGGACCACGCGCCCGCGCGGACCTTCAGGTCGAGGCTGCGCGCTACGAGAGCGCGTCCGCGTTCGTCTGCGAGCTTGGCCGTCAGCTCAATCTTGTACGTGACGCCCAGCGACCACGCGCGCTGGACCTCGAAACGAATCGTGTTCTCTTGGACGCTGCGCGCACCCTCGATCACGACGTCATCACGCAGCACGCGGAAGCTGTCTGGGTCGACCGTGCTGGAGTCGACGACCGCGTTGAACGTGGCGACCAGCGGCGTCGTGAGGTCTTGCAGCTCGCCGCTTGGGGTAAGCTGCAGCAGCGCAAACTGTCCGGCGTCTGGCGGCGGTGTGGCGGCTTCGGCGGCGCTGTCGAGGGCTGGCGAGGCGCTGTCGTACGCGACCTGCGAGTCGACGCTGGCCTCTTGCGTGGGCAAACCGGCCTCCAGCGCCGGCGTATCGCGCGGCCCAGCTTCCACCGGAACGAGACGACACACCATGTCGGCGCCACAGCTTTGCCGCGGCGGACAGCTGCGTCCGTCCGCGCACTGAAACACGCCGTCCCGGACGTTCGGCCGGCAGCTACTGAGCAGGACGACAAATATGCAGCCTGCCAGCGCAAGGTACGTTCTGTGCTGCACCTGGTCCGTGTACCAATCGTGCGTGCGGAGTTCAATCAGAGGTAGCGGCGGACGAACACTTCGCCAGCGCTGATCCAGGCTGCCAAGGCGCGGCCGCTCGCGTCGATCGCCACCGAGGCTCCGCCGGCACCGAGATCGTGCTCGTCAGCGGGAGCTGGCACCCACGCCTGACCCGGCTCTGCATACGCGACGCCGATGCTGCTGGTCCGCCCTCCGCCGTCAACGGCAGCTCCGAGCGCGACCCAGGCCAGCACCACCTCGCCACCAGGTGCGACCGCGAGCTGCGGGACGAGCGGATCCACGTCGTGCGCAAGCAGCTCGGGCTCGGACCATGACGTCGCGCCATGGGCGAGCCGTGCCACCGCGAGATCGAAGGTCCGAGTCGCGTCGGAGCGTAGGAACGCAACGACCGCGTTGCCGTCGCCGTCCATGCCGACGTTCGGCATACCGGGGAAGACGCTCTCGCCGGTGGGCACGGCCTCTGCTCCCGACCATGCGCCGGCGGGTGAGTAGGTCGCGAACATCACGCTCGACCCTTGTTCCCACACCACGATCGCGTTGCCGTTCGGGTCGGTCGCAACGCGCGGGTATTCGGCACCCGTATCTTGCAGCGACAGGCGCCGACTGCACTGGCCGCCCTGCGGCACGCAAGTCCCGTCGTCCGCGACGATCGTGGCCCACACCTCGCCGCGCCATGTCGCCGCCTGAGCTGGGACTGCGACGCGCTGGTACCACACGACGAGCGCACCTTGCGGGAGCACCGCCAGCGCCTTGCTCTCTCCCACGTCGACGACTTGCGTCGCCGTAGCTCGGAAGCCGCTCAAGTAGAAGTGCATCAACACCGGGTGCGAGGGAACGCCGTCGCCATAGCGGTTGATCAGCTGCAGCCCGGTGTTGTCGTTCGCGATCGCGACACGTGCGTTGTAGTAAGTGGGCGTGTAGCTCGTGGCGGGTTGCTCGACCTTGTCCACCCCGCCTGTGCCGTTGACGACCGCGGCGGCGATACTGCCTGGGCCGTCGCCGCAGGCGATCACGGCGCGACCCTCTGCGGAGACGCGGATGCGCTGGTCGCCGAGCTCCGCGTACAAGGTCGCGCACACCGGAACTGGCGTCCGCCATGCGGTCGCTGCTTCGAGGGATCCGAGCAGCGTGCCCGAGGCGTTCGCAGGTGGTTCGGTCCGGTGCAGCACCAAGGCGGCGCGACCGTCGGCGTTCGTCGCGACCTGCACGCCGCGGTACGGCGGGTCTGCGAAACTCGGGCGCGTGACGGACCACGCTCCCTTGCGGACCTTGAAAGTGAGGCGGCTCGGAGTCAGCGCGCTTGCTCGGCGGTCCTGCAGTTGCGCGCCGAGCTGCACCTCATACGACGCGCCGACTGCCCAGGCGCGCTTGGGCGTGAAGTAGATGGTGCTCTGGCTGACGCTGAGCACGCCCTCCACGATGGCGCCGTTGCGCAGCACGCGGAGGCTATCAGACGTCACCCATTTCGGATCGACGCTGTCGCTAAACGTGAGCACGATCGAGGCTCCGAGATCCTGCAGCTCCCCCTGTGGGCTGCGCTGAACGAGGGCGAACGGACGCGGCCCAGCGTCCGTTCCGACCGTCTGCGCGTCGAGGTCTACGGTTGCGTCACGAGCGGCGACGCTGGCATCGAGCTCAGGTTGCGCGTTGGCGCCGCCCTCCGGCAGGGGCATGGGCCCGGGGTTGCCGGCTTCACGCGGGATGTCGCCCTGCCCTGGCTCCGACGCTCCCGCCTCGCGGGGCGTGCTGCTGCACAAGTGGTCGGAGCCGCACTGCTGCACCGGTGGACAGTCTTGTGTTCTGTTGCAGCGGAAGACGCCGTCCGGGATCTTCGGCCAGCAGCTACTCAGAAGTACGGCGCTCGCACAAGCCGCACGCACGAAGGTACGAGCCATCGCAGCTCGTCTACCATCGTGCGCGCAGAGATCAATCGCGCTGGCGCTTCCGATCTGCGGGTCCTTGGAGTAAGCCTGCGCTGGAAAATGCAAACGATCGTGCGCGCGTGTTCGATCTGGCTGTGCCTCTCGTTGCTCACCGCGGCGAGCGCCCAAGACGCGACCTACCTCGAGAGCGTCACCCACGCGATCGAGGCCTACGACGAAGGCGACTTCGAGAGCGCGCTGACGTACTTCGAGCGCGCGCACGCACAGTCGCCCAACGCGCAGACGCTGCGCGGGCTCGGCATCGTCGAGCTCGAGCTCAAGCGCTTTCGTGCGGCGGCCGAGCACCTCGAGCAGGCGCTACAGATCAAGGACCACCCGCTCGACGCCTCGACGCGCGACGAAGTACAGCGGGCGTTCGCGAGAGCGCTGCGTTCGGTGGCGGTGTTGGAGCTCGCGCTCGAACCTGCTGCGGGACAGCTGCGCCTCAATGGCTGGCCGGTCGCGTCGCCGTCGCGCCACATCCTCGAACCGGGCGAGCACGTGGTCGAGGCGAGCGCCGCCGGCTTCGATCCGGAGAAGAAGTCGTTGCGCTTGGCCGCGGGCGAGCGCCGTCCGCTGCACCTCACCCTCGATCGCACGACGAGAGAGCAGCGTGTGATGCCGCGCGTGCTCACGATCTCCGCTGCGGGTGTGGCGCTCGTTGGACTGTCGCTGCTCATCGTGTCGACCGTCGACAAGCACAAAGTCGAAGACCCTGACACGCTCGATTGGAAGGACAGCAAGGGCCCGTACGAGCGCGCGCACACGCTGGGCATCGCGGGCAGCGTGATCGGTGGGGTCGGCGTGGCCGGCGTGCTGGGCGGGTTAGCTTGGCACTACTTTGGCGGCGCGCCCTCGGAGCGGCACTTTGCTCACGCGCGGAGAAACCGTGCTCTTCGACGTACCGCGGTCCTGGTCGGACCGCACTCGGTCCTGGTGCGCGGCAGGTTCTGAGTCAGGGTTGGTTGGGCACGAAGTCGCCCAACTTGAACACCGGCTTGCGCGACTTTTCGGGCGGCGGCCCTAGGTTTCGCTCGCGCGCGGGGGCATCGCGCGCCTCGACAGCTGATCCAGGCGGTTGCACTGCCGGCGCTGGGGCGGGAGGCTCGGCCTTCGCACCACCAGCGGGGGCGCGACGCGTGCGCATGGGGACCACTTTTTCGTTTTGCTCGCGCGGGGAGACGCGGCGCTCCACATTTTGCTCGGGCGCGGGGACGCCGCTCCCTTCGGCGATGGCCGGCTCGGGCGGACCGCCTGCGTCCGCGGCTTCTGGCTGCGGAGCGGTGGGCGGTTCGGTAGGCACTGCGCTCGCGGAAGGCGCGGGCAGGGCCGCGGGCTTGTTCGTCTGGGCAGCTGGGCCGCGCTCGGAGCCGCCTCGCAGCGCGAAGCCTAGGATGGCGACCAGCGGCACCAAAACGAGCGCGCTCCCCACTAACGTACGTCGGCTCCTGGAAGTGATCGGGGGCTCGTGTCGCTGCGAGCCTTGAGCGATCGCACGGCTGGCGTGCACCGTCGCATCGCATTGCTCCTGCTCTGCCGCGCGCGTGGAGTCATCGGTCATGCCGTTGGTCAGGCGCGTGGTCAGTGTGGAGGTCTGCTCTGCGAAAGGTGTCAACTCCCCGATCAGCAGCTCCAGGTTCGCTGTGCGCTCCTCGCGTTGCTTTGCGATCGCGCGTCCCACCACTGCGCTGAGCGCCTCGGGCAGCTCGGGGCGCAAAGTGTGCACGGGCATGACCGGGTTCAGCGCGATCTTGTAGATCAGCTCCGGCATGCTGCGCGCTTCGTGCGGCGCACGTCCCGTCAGGGCCATGTACAGGATGACGCCGAAGCCATAGACATCGACACGCTGATCGAGATCGCGTTCGCCACGCAGTTGCTCCAGCGCCATGAACCGAGGTGTGCCCACCGCCGCGCCCGAGTGCGTGAGCGATTCGCCGTCATCCAACTTGGCCACGCCGAAGTCGAGCACCTTGGGCACCAGCTCTGGGTGATCGGGCTCGCGCGCGAGCATGATGTTCTCGGGCTTGATGTCGCGGTGGAGGATGCCGGCGCGGTGGGCGTGCGCGACGCCGCGCATTGCCTGCATGAGCATGCGCAAGAAGGCTGGGACCGGCACGGTGTTGGTGGAGAGCACGTGCGCCAGCGTGTCGCCGTTGAGGAGCTCCATCACCAGGATCGCGACGCCCTGATCCAGCACGACATCGTAGAGATCGACGACGTTGCGGTGACGGATGCGCGCCGCGGCCCGTGCTTCGCGGAGCTGGCGACCGGTCGCGCCAGAGGGGTTGGTCTCTGACGGAAGCATGGTCTTGAGCGCCACGCGCCGCGACGTGAGCTCGTTTTCGGCCTCGTACACCACGCCCATGCCGCCGCGCCCGAGGGTGCGGACGATGCGGTATTTGCCGCCCACGGTCTCGCCCGCCTCGAAGGTGCTCACCATCCCCAAACTCCCACATCCGCAGCCTAGCTAGACACTTCGTCCGATGGTAGACGGAAGCGCGTGGGGCATAGTTGGGGGCGCTCGCTGGTGTCTAAGGGTGCGGTTTCGCCGCGCGCGAGCAAAGCGTGCACCGGTTGGAGCCTAGTCATGCTGTTGGCTGGCTGCTATCCGCAGATCCCGGAGGGCGTGTTCCGCTGCCAGGTCGGCAGCGAGTGCCCGCCGGGGCAGCGCTGCAGCGCAGGCTATTGCCGTGCGGCCTGTGCGGTCGAAGAAGTTGAGGTAGAACGCGCGTGCTACGCGCGGAGTGTCGACCTGGACGGCGGGCTCAACGCTGGCATGGAGCAGAAGCCCGATTCCGGCGTCGCTGCCCGCGAACGTGATGCGGCCGCCGTGGACACCGCAGCCCCGGC
>JBEGTL010000446.1:0-6929 GCA_041179425.1 Pseudomonadota bacterium
TCAGCTCACCCTGAGCTCGCCCGAGGCGCGCGGCGCGCTCGATGGGCGCTGCGCGCTCGGTGAGCCGATGGCGCGCTTTCAGCTTGGTCCCGGGCGGCACGAGGTGGCGGTGGCGAGCGAGCTGCAGGAGGCCCGCAGCGCGCTTGCTCACGCGCCGCTCCCGCGGCCAGCGTGCGCCCGCCAAATGTCACGTCGCCGTCGCCTGCCCGCATCACCTCGCTTCTAGCCTCTCCACTCCTCCGGCACGCGAGTCGCGCCCCTCGCCGACCGCCGGCGCCGGGGACAAAGGTCAAGCACATGCGTATCGCAAACCGTCTCCTCTTCCTGGGCGGCCTGCTCGCCGCCGCCAATGGCTGCAGCGCGTCCGATGACGTGCTCGATGCCGAGTCGCTCGAGCCGTCGGAAGGCTCGCTGCTCGCGCGTCCCGCTCCCACGGGGCCCGCGCCTCATCAGCTCGTGGCCTGGGCCGCGCTGCCGCAGGAGACGCGCACGCCTGGGCCCACGTCGGGGCAGTTCATCGCGGCGGCCAATGGCGTGACGCCGCCGTTCGTGAACACGCAGCCGGTGCCGGGCTGGTCGGGTCTGTTGCCCAACCTGGATGGCACGTACACCGCGATGCCAGACAACGGCTACGGCTCGAAGGGCAACTCGTCTGACTATGTGTTGGGCTTCTACAACGTGTCGCCCACGTTCAAGACCAAGGCGGATGGCACGAGCAAGCCTGGCCCTGTGGTGGACAATCGGTTCACCGCGTTTCGGGATCCGCGCGGTCTGCTGAAGAACGGCAGGGGCGTGGAGCTGACCATCACGGCAGACCGCGCGACGTACTTCAAGGGCGACGGCAACGGTGCCGACACGGGCATCGCGGTGGACAGTAAGATCCGCGAGGGGCGTCTGCTCACGGGTTACGACTTCGACATCGAGTCGATCGCGCGCGCCTGGGACGGCACCTACTGGGTGGGCGAGGAGTTTGGTCCGTTCTTGCTGCACTTCGCTGCAGACGGCACGTTGCTGGAGGAGCCGATCGCGCATCCGTTCTTGAAGAGCCCCAGCAACCCGGACGTGCTTGCGGGCAAGGCTCCTTCGACCCTGGGCTCGAGCCGCGGCTTCGAGAGCCTGGCGTTCGATGCGGTGAAGCACTTCCTGTACGCGGTGCCGGAAGGCGCGCCCTCGGTGGATGCGCTGCGCGGCGTGCCGGGCGATGAGCGGGTGGTGGAGATCTTCGAGAAGACGCGTGGAAGCATGCCTACACGGGCAAGTCGTTCCTGTATCGCAAGGACGGCGACGTCACCAACAATCAGATCGTGATCGGCGACATGGCCAACGTGGGCGGCGACCGCTACGTGCTGATCGAGCGCGACAGCCTCTTCGGCGCCAAGGCCGTGGTGAAGCGTCTGTACCTGATCGACCTCGACGTGACGGACGAGAACGGCGTGCTGGAGAAGCGCCTGCTGGTGGATCTGTTGAACATCGACGACCCGCGCGACATCGGCGGCGACCTGCCCGGTCTCGCGGCCAAGAAGTTCAGCATGCCGTTCGACTCGATCGAGAGCGTGCACCTGCTCGACCCGCTCACCCTGGTGGTGGCCATCGACACCAACTTCCCGGGTGAAGATGGACGCGCCACCGGCGTGCCGGACAGCACCGAGGTGATCAAGCTGCGCTTCGAGCTGCCGGTGGCGCTGTACGCGCCGCGCGGGCGCTGAAGACTGAGCCGCCTGGTGTGTCGATGCGGTGCGCTGCCCTGTCGTGAGACAATGGTGGCGTCAACGCAGACCGGCTTCTCGGCTACTCGAGGACCGCCGGCGCAACCACCGCTACTCGAACAGATGCTGAACGCGACTCGCGTACAAGGGATCGGGCTGCACCTCGCGCTCTGCAATCCAGCGTGAGGTGTCAGCATCGAGCGCGATGCGAAGGCGCTGACGCCCAGCGTGCTGCGCCACCTCGAGCACGCGGTGAGCCTTCGTCAGGCGCCCGCTTGCCGTGCGGACATAGACGTAGTCTCCCTCGAGCAAGACCGGCGGCTGTTGCTGCTGCTCACCGTGGAGGATGCGCAGCATCAAACTCGGCATGTGCAGTCCGTGTTCGTAAGCCTCGATCTCCAGATCGGCGATGGTGGAGACCGTGTTCCGGCCGGGCGTGCTCGCTCCTTCGTAGCTGGGCGAGTTGCACTGCAAGAAGAGAGCTTCGGAGAGCTCATCGTAGCCGACAATGGCACCATCGCAGGGGGCGTTGCCGTTCAGGATGTAGCGGGTCATCGAGCTATTCTCGAGCTTGCTCTGGCACGGGAGTTGGCGTCCGACTCCGTCCCGTATCCCTCCTCCGCGCCTTCGTCGAGTCATACGAAGGTGTGACTGCCACGAGGGGGCGCGCGCTTTCCAAGTGAGTCAGGAGCGGTATGGTGCGAACGGGAAACGCACATGCACAACAGCAGGCCAGAGATCATGGTGGTGGACGATGATCGCGACGTACGCGAAGCAATCTCGGGCTTGCTGCGCGATCATGACTTCGACGTCTTGTCTGCGGAGAACGGGCAGGATGCTCTCGTCCAGCTGCGCGCGCGTCCCCAGGTTCGCGCCATCGTGCTCGACGTGATGATGCCGGTGATGAACGGCGCGACCTTTCGAGGCGAGCAGCTCGCCGACCCACTGTTGGGTCCAATCCCGCTGATCTTGCTGACGGGCAGGAGCGACAGCGCACCTCTTGCAGCCGCGATGGGTGCGTCAGTTTGCCTCAACAAGCCAGTCTCGAGCGAAGACCTGCTGCGCGCCCTGTCGTGCTATCGCTGAGCAGCGCGGCCAGCCTGGGCCGCCTGGGAACCAACCTGGACTGGAGTGGGGAGCCATGCTGACGAGTCGAGTGCTGGTGGTCGAAGACGACGAAGACTCGGTCCTTCTTCTGGCTGAGACCTTGGTTGGCTTCGGTTACCTCGCGGAGGTGGCGCAGGACGGGGCAACGGCGCTTGCCAAGGCCAGTTCCTTTCAGCCTCACGTGGCGGTCCTAGACATCGACTTGCCAGACATGGACGGCTATCAGCTGGCAGCGCAGATGCGAAAGCTCAGCCCTGTCACTGCTGGCATGCGGCTCGTTGCGCTGACGGGCTACGACGGGCATGACGAGCTGGTTCGGGCCCGAGAAGCGGGCTTTGACGCGTATCTGGTCAAACCCGTGATGCCGACCCTGCTTGCCCAAGCAATTGACGGAGAGCAAGCCGCGCCCGGAGCATCGAGCCGCCGCGCCTTCACCAAGCTCTGATCGCACGGCGAGGCATACTCGCCATCATGCCGCCTCTACAGCGCAAGCAAGTGCGGGTGCCATCGTGACGGTCTGGGCTGCGCAGCGATGAGGCCTGGTGCTCAAAGAGACTCGCTGCGCCAACTCCCGTGCCCCTGCGCTCAGGGCTTCTTGAACTTGAGCACGAAGCGGTCGGACGTGCCGCGCCGCTCGCCGACGACGCGCGGAGAGGTGCTCCAGTCGTGGGTGTCCGCTGCGTTCTTGAGAAAGTCTGCAGACTCCACGAGCTGAAAGCCCACACTCTCGATCTCGCTGCGCAGCACCGACTCTTCGATACGATGCAGCGTTTCCACGTCCTCGACGCCGTGTCCCGGGAGCGAGGCGTGGTCGGCGACGACGTACAGACCGCCCGGCTTGAGGGCCGCGAAGACGGCGCGGTTCATCTGCGTCCGGTCGACCTTCATCCACACCGTGTCGTGATAGAAGAGGATGTCCGTGACCACATCTAGGTCGCGCACGTCGGCCGGGAACGGGTCGTCGAAGGCGCGGTCGAGGCGTGATGCGTTGGCCATCACCGGCTTCGCCATGCGCTCGCTGAGCGGCTTCTCGGCAAAGCGCTCCAGCAGGAAAGGCGAGTTCTGCAGGTAGACCGTTCCAGCCGGCGCGACGGCTCGGGCGATCAGCTCTGCGGTGTAGCCGCCCGCAGCGCCGATCTCCGCCACGCCCATGCCGGGCTTGAGTGCGAGGAACGCGAGCAGGTCGGCGGGCCGTCGGCCTTCGTCGAGCGCGCGGTCTTCGGCGCTGCGGTCCGGTGCTGCGACGATGGCCGCGTAGTCGGCGGCTGTGGGTGCAGACTCTGGCTGTTTGGAGGACGCCAGCGCCGGGGTGTTCTCGGCGGGCGCGTGACTGGCGTGATGGGCGCAGGCGCTCGCGCACAGCGCGAGTGCGAGCAGCGGCAAGGACCAGACGTGGCTGTTGCTACGCATGGAGTTCCCTCTCGGCGCGAAATGCGCCCGGAGGCGCGCGAACCGTAAGGCCAGCGGTGTAGCACGCGACACCAGCGTGGATCGGTCGATGGCCTCGGCCGCTCGCCGACGTAGCCTCACCCCGAGGGCGGCAGCTACACGCCGCGCGCGAACTAGACTTTGTCCATGACGCCCCCGAGCGAGTCGCGCGCACTGCGGTCTGGAGATCGGCGCACACTCAGGGCGAGGTTCGAGAACTCGCTAGTGGATTGCAGTCGGCTGCGCGTCGCGGAGGTCGTTCAGCACGCGCCTCGCTCGCGCTGAGCTCCGCGCGCAATGTCTGTCCAACGCGTGGGACGCCTACCAAATCGGACTTGCGGTGGAGAATGTTTCTCTGGTCAACTTGCTGAGTCGTCGCCCCCCCCGACGGTAGATTCCGTTTGGCGCAGCGGTCCACTCGCTGACGCTCTGGGAGACGTGCGCCCTCAAGGCAGGAGCAGACCATGGAGCCTGCTTCAAAAAACTCGCGTGCGAGAAAGACGCCGCTCCCCAGCGGGAAGAAAGGCGTACCGGACCCGGTGCCATGGGGCGAGCTGTTCGCGCACGCATTCCGGGTGCTCAGCGCGGTGACCGTCCCGGCCTTCGCCATCTGGCAAACAAGAGCGAGCGAGGGACAACGGATTCTCCTGCCGTTTGCGGTGGCGGTACTCATCGTGTGCGGCACCTGCGTGCTGCTCGCCTTCTGTCAGCCCGAGCGGCGCTTCTGGCGCTACGCTGCATGCTCTGATCTTGCGGCGGCGTTGTGGCTCTTCCTCGCGCTGATCCCGCCCGAGCGGGTCGATGCTGGCGAGGTTGTGTCGGTGAAGTTCGAGCAGCGCACGCTCGAACTCGAGCGAGGCGAGGGTGGCAATGGCAGCGTGCGCTTGGCGCTGGCGAGCGTTCCGTCCGAGCTCTGGCTCGATGTCACGAGCCGGCACGCCGGCACACTGTGGACGCAACGGGTGAGGGCGGAGAGCTGCGTGGGCGAGCCCGACAACGTCGTCTGCAGATTGCCCAGGCTTACCTATCGGTCCGAGCTCTTCGTGGCGCTAGACCGCCCGCAGAAGGTGCGGATCTACGCGCCGAGCAATGGTTGCGAGTATCTCGCCGGGATGTCCTTCGCCGCGGGCGCGCGCATGTTCACAGCCAACGCTGGACCGGAGCTCTCGGTCGAGGTCCAGGAAGACGACAGCGACTTCTCCGTGGCCGCCGACGATATCGCCTGCGTCGGTCCGTACGACAGCCACCTGACCGCGCGGCTGCTTCGTGAGTGCAAGGGCTTCGAGTGCGGGCTCATCGTGTCCCTCTCCTCTGCCAGCGAGCTGAGCTTGCTCGCCGGTGCACATGAGCCTCCACGTATACTCCGCGTGACCACAGACAACCGCGCGCGGGCAGACGACCTGGCATGGCTACTGGAGCGCGAGTTTGCGGCCGATGCCCGCTCGCGTACCCTCTACGTGCTCTACGACGACGAGGGCGCCGGCAACGCCACCAGCGAGGTCTTCTACGCAGCGGATCAGGCGCGCGAGCTCCAGCACGCGTTCGCGGGCGGACTGCTCGCACGCTATCCGGAGCTCAACCTGCACTGGATCCGTTACAGTCACGTCGCCGGCCAGGGCAAGGGTCCACTCGTGTTTCGCGAGGGCGCGCCAGGAGCCGCTGCGCAGCGCATGCCCTTCAGCACCTTTGAAGAGATGGTGCAGAGCATACGGTCCGGCAGCGATGCCTTGAAGCGCGTGGTGTTCGTGGGCCGAGACATGCCGGTGATCGAGTTTGGGCGAGCGGTCCACGCGGCCTACGCGAGCACGCAGAGAAGCCTCGCCGACGTGCTAATTCACGTGCCAGGGCCGCGTGAGGCTTTTGAGGGTGTCTGGTCGCAGTGCATCGGCACGACGCAACCGGGCGCGGACCTGGATGGCATCATCACGGTCGGTCCCAACGGGACGATGGAGACCTCACGGGGCCTGGCGTTCAAGCAGCGCTGGCACGAGACCTATCCGGGCGAACCCGTCGCCTGGCGCGCAGCGCGCGTGTACGACGCTCTGATACTGCTGCAAGAAGGCGTAAGGATCGTGAACCATCAGCTGCAGACCGAACGGCACTCCGTGGACAAGCGCGCCTATCGGCTGCGGCTCGCTCAGGTCGTCGACGCCATCCACTTCGACGGCGTCAGCGCTAGCTACAGCTTCGTTCACGGCGAGCTCGGTGGCTCCAACCATGTCAGCATGTACATCGACCGTGTCGGCATCGTGCAGCTGCCATCGTTCGAAGAGCTCGCGATTCCGCGACCGCAAGGCGTGCTCAGCGCCGACGTGTGCCGCTGAGCTGGTCGCCCGGGCTCGCCCCAGCATGCGCTTCGACTCATCAAGAGTGTGCACCTGCTCACCCGCTCACGCTGGTGGTGGCCATCGACACCAGCATGCCAGCGAAGATGGGCGCACCATCGGCGTGCCGGACAGCCCGAGATGATCAACGACCGGCCGTGACATCTCGCGCCCGCGGTAGTAATCTCTTCCTACCATGGCTGCCACCGTCCAAAAAGTCAGCGTCGCGCTCGGTCTCGAGGACCTCGCCTGGTTGCGCCAGCGCGCCGAGCACCAGCACGAAAGCCTCTCGGCGGTGCTCACCGCGGCCATTCGCGCGACACGGGAGCGTGAGGAGCTGCTGGACCGCCAACGCGTCGCCGTC
>JBEGTL010000447.1:0-6867 GCA_041179425.1 Pseudomonadota bacterium
CCCAGGTGCGGCTCGAGCACGTCTCGCACGCGCTCGCGTCCACGCAGCAGGACGGTGCGCGATCGTTCTCCGGCACACAGCGCACAGGTGCGCTCCATGGTGCTCGTATCGTCGGTAGACCAGCTGGCGTACGGGGTCATGGTTCCCCTCTCCTCTTGGGCATGCCAAACGTTGCTGGCGCCCCTGTGCAGCGGGCGTTTGCGTGCGCCAGCGTGCGTTGGGCCGCGCGCACGCCTGACGCTTACTCGTCTGTTAGTGGGAAAGCCACGCCTTCGATACGAAATTTTGTGGGTGTTCTGCCGCAATGGTGCGCCAATCGCGTGAGCTTGAAAACGCACACCGGACCGCAAGGGCTACTGCGCGACCGGCTGGCTCCGGGGCTTATCCGGCGCGATTTTGAAAGCGGTCTGGCGAGTGCTAGCGTGAGCCCGATGGGCGGATTTCATTTGTTCACGTTGGCCAACGTGCCGGTGTCAGTCAGCCCTTGGTACCTGCTCTTGCTCGGCTACCTGACGATGCGCAGCCAGGGCCAGGGGTTGGTGCTGGCGATCTGCATCACGATCAGCTTGTTGGTACACGAGTTCGGGCACGCGCTCATGGCGCGCCACTTCAAGCTCGAGCCGCGCATCTTGCTGCACGGGTTCGGCGGGCAGACCGGGCACCAGCCGGCTGGCCGCGATCGGGACGAGGCGCTGATCATCGCGGCCGGCCCGTTCTTTGGTCTCATGCTCGGCGTGGTGGCCTTCTTGGTGCTGCAGTACGCGCCCATCGAGTCCAGCAACGCGTACAACGCGCTGCGTTACTTTATGTTCATCAACCTCATCTGGTCGGTGTTCAACCTGCTGCCCATGTGGCCGATGGACGGGGGGCAGCTGCTGCGCATCGGCGCGTCCAAGCTGTTCAAGCCGGTGCGCGGCGAACGACTGACGCACATCGTCAGCATCGTGGTGGTGGTGCTGGTCGCGCTCGGCACGTACTTCGTCAACTTCGGCCCCATGATGATGATCATCTTGGCGATGACGGCGTGGCAAAACATCCAGGCGCTCGGCGCCACCAACGCGCAGCCTGCCGGTGCAGCAAGTGCCGCAGCCAAAGAGAACAGTTTCGCCACCGAGCTCCTCGAGCGTGCGGTGCGCGCGTACGATCAAGGCGACGACGACGAGGCCGCGCGTCTGAGTCACCAGCTGCGTGCCGAGCCCCAGCTGCCCCCGCCTATGCTTGCCAGGGCGTGGGCCATCCTCGGGGTCACGACGACACGCAAGGGCAACTACGAAGAGGCACTGTCGTACTTGCGCCGTGCGCCCGAGACGGTCGACGTGATCGAGGCGACCGCGCAGTGCCTGTACCAGCTGGGGATGTTCGAGTCGCTCGAAGCTCTGGTGAACACCAAGGCGTTCTCCAAGCTCCCCAACGACACCCGCTCCGACATCATCGGCGCCCTCGCAGAGCACACGGCCGCGCCCAAGCCCGCCTGATCTTGCGCTGCGTAAACAGGTTGCATGAGGCGCAAGGCGCGTCGCGTGGCGTCGCCGGTACTGAGCACCGCGCGGAGCGTCCTCTTGTAACTCTTGTACGTGAGCACGGAGCGGAGGAAGCGGCGGCGGATCGCGGCGCGGATCGCCCGTCTCAGGCCGCCTGTTTACGAGGCCTGGCGGGCCTCTGCGGCGGCAACTTGGGAGAGGCTGACCAGGGAGCGCCGTGCGTCGAGCCAGCGTGAGACCGCGGGCCAGACGTCTTCGGGAGCCTTGCTGCCGACGAGCATGTCGCCGTGACCCGCGTCGACCTTGACGTACTGCTTGTCAGCCGAACGACTGCGGTCGAACAGGGGCTTGACCGCGCCCGGATTGGCGAGCAGATCGAATGTGCCGCACACCGCCAGCAGCGGGAGCGTGCTCTGCTCGATGGCGTGCGTGTAGCTGCTGCCGTCGATGCGAGAACGTAGCTCGCCGGTGGCCGCGAGCACGATCAGGTCGTCGACCGTGCTGAACGACTCGGAGTCGAACGAACGCACGTAGCTCGCCAGCTCGCCGTCCTCGAACGAGCCGGGGTGCCATCCGCGGACCGGGATGGGCGCAAACCTGGAGTCGAACGCAAAACGAGCCGCATGCAGTGCTTTGCCGATCAGGTCGACCGGGAACCGACGCTGCGAGCCCCGGAACAGGCCCTTGGAAAACAGCGTGTGATGCAGCACGCGAAGGCCGGTGCCCAGCACGAAGTGGTCGCGGCCGAGCGCGTGCGGAGAGCCGACCGTCACCACACCCGCGACCTTGTCTGCAAGCCGCGCCCCTGCGGCGGCCGAACAGAGCCCACCGAGCGAGTGGCCCAGCAGGAACGTCTTGTCGCAGCCGGTGCGAGCGAGCACCTCGTCGATGACGGCAGGGAGGTCGCCCTGGATGTAGTCGTCGATGCCGCGGCTGCGCGCAGAGCCCATCTCGGCCGACCGCCCGTGGCCACGCAGGTCGACGTTGAACACGTCGAAGCCGCGGTCTGCCAGGTAGTTGGCGAAGCTGCGCTCTGGCATATGCCACGCGTAGCGATTTTGACCGAACCCGTGGACCAGGATGACCGGCGCATGCGTGTCGCCCTCGGCCCGGCGCTTGCGCACCACGGCCAGAGGCTCGGGCCCACGAACCTCGATGACTTCTTTGCGAAACCAACGGATACGTCCGGGCGTGACGCGCTGTGCGAGCGTTTCCTTCGACATCATGGGCATGGGGGGCGACTCCACAGGGATCGGCGGGGGCGGGGGCCGGGCCGAACATGTTAAGACGACGAAATCCCGGGGCAGAGCAGAGGCCGAGCGCGGTGCGCAGTGCGCGAGCGAGAGCCGGGAGACGAATAAGGGGACGAAAGCAAAGACCCTTGCAGGGGATGAGGTACGATAAGGGAGGTTTCGCGCCCATTTCAAGCCCCAATATGGGGCGTTCTTGTGGGCTGTGCGGCAGCTCGCAACATGTTGCGCCGCCGAGCCATCCATGCGAATCAACCCACCCTCGCAAAATCCGCAAAAAACGCGAGGAGCAGCCGGGAGTGGGCATGTTCGAGGGCATTTATACGGCGCTAATCACGCCCTTCCGTGATGGTGAAGTCGACTTCGCAGCGCTCGGGAAGCTGATCGAGCGTCAGGTCGAGGGGGGCGTCGACGGGCTCGTTCCGTGCGGCAGCACCGGGGAGTCGGCCACGCTCAGCCATGAAGAGCACGAGCGTGTCATCGACTTCACAATCGAGAAGGCCAACAAGCGAGTGAAGGTCATCGCCGGGACGGGCTCCAACAGCACCCGCGAGACCATCCGGCTCACACGCTTTGCCAAGGAGCACGGGGCCGATGGCTCGCTGCTCATCGCCCCCTACTACAACAAGCCCACGCAAGAGGGCCTGTACGCGCACTACGCGGCCGTGGCCGAGGCCATCGACCTGCCGCAGCTCGTGTACAACATTCCCGGCCGGTGCGCGGTCAACATCCTGCCCGAGACCATCGCGCGGCTCGCCAAGCACGGCAACGTGGTGGGCGTCAAAGAGGCCTCCGGCTCGCTCGACCAGATCTCGCGCGTGGTCGAGCTGTGTGGTCCAGACTTCAACGTCATCTCGGGCGACGACAGCCTCACTCTGCCCATCCTGGCGGTTGGCGGACGCGGCTCCATCGCGGTCATCGCCAACCTGCTGCCCAAGCGCTTCGTCGCGCTGGTCAGGGCGGGTCTGGCCGGCGACTTCGCCAAGGCGCGTGCGCTGCACTACGCGCTGCTGCCCGTGATGCGCTCGCTGTTCCTCGAGGGAAATCCGGCCGGCATCAAGTCCGCGCTCGCGCTCACCGGTGCCTGCTCCGAAGAGCTGCGCCTCCCGCTCACCAAGCAGAGCGACGAAAATCGCGCCATCCTCAAGCGCGCCCTCGAAGAAGCCAGCGTCCTCTAGACGGCTCGGGTTCGTCGCCCGCGCGCAGCAGCACCCTGCACGCACGCCCTCGCCGTGAGGTCACGCTCAGTCGAGCGTGAGGACGAGCGTGCCGTCTGCTTCCTGACTAATGGGGTAGACCGCGACGCCGCAGGTGCCCGTCTTGGCGGTGCCGGTCGTCAGGTCGAACGACCACTCGTGCAGTGGACAGACCAGGGTGTCGACACCGAGCAGGCCGTCCGCGAGCGGCCCCTTGCGGTGCGGACACTCGGCTTGCGTCGCGTACACCGCACCCGCGCGCGTACGAAACACCGCGACCTGCTTGTTGCCGACGGTGAACGTACGCCCTTCCCCTTCGGGGATCTGTGCGAGGGGTCCGAGCAAGTGCTGTTGTGCCATCAGCTCACCACCTTGAGCGCCAGCTTGAACTGGTTTTGCGTCTTGTTTTCGTCGCGCTCGAGCCAAGGGTCGTAGGTGGCCTCCACCGCCTCGGCGAGCTGACGGTCGAGCTCGGCGCAGACGCCATCGGAGTCGTCGACGATCACCGCGCGGATGCGCTCGATGCCCACACGCTCGACCCAGGTGTACGTGCGCTCTTTGTACTTGGCGTTCTGCCGGTAGTACTCGATGAAACGACCTGACACTTTCATCACGTCGTCAGCGCTGTCGCAGACCGTCAACAAGTCGCCCTTTCGGATGTGCGCGCCGGCCGCGCCACCCACGTAGATCTCCCAGCGCCCACCTTCTACCGCGACGACACCGAGGTCTTTGACGAGCGCCTCGGAGCAGTTGCGCGGACAGCCTGCCGTCGCGAGCTTGAGCTTGCCCGGCGAGTCGAGCCCGCGAAAGCGTCCCTCGAGCTCTTGGGCCAGCGACATGCTGTCGCCGAGCCCAAAACGACAGTAGTCCGAGCCGATGCAGCTCTTGCAAGTGCGGTAGCTCTTGCCCCACGCATAGCCGGCGGGCATGCCGATGTCGCGCCAGATCCCGGGCAGATCTTCGCGTGCGATGCCCACCAGGTCGATACGTTGCCCGCCCGTGAGCTTCATGAGCGGCACCGCGTACTTGTCGGCCGCATCCGCGATCCGGCGCAGCTCGTCGGGCGAACAAATGCCGCCGGGCATCTCTGGGATGACCGAGAAGGTGCCATCTTTTTGGATGTTGCCGTGCACACGATCGTTGATGAAGCGTGCGTCGCGCTCGTCGACGTACTCGCCCCTCCACACGATGCTCAGCAGCGAAGCGAGCGCAGGCTTACTACCCGGGTCGACCTTGCCGTCGCACAGCGCGTCGAACACCGACGACACCGAGCGCAGGTTCTTCTCGCGCACCACCTTGTTGAGCTCGCTGCGTGTCAGTGGAATGGACGGCACGTAGTAGTTCGCGGAGGGGTCTTCCTCCATTGCGCCGCCGCAGTACCAGCCGACCAGCTCGGAGACCAGACCTTTGCAAGCGCCACAGCCTGCACCCGCGCGCGTCGCCATCATCACGGACTTGAGCGTGCGCTGCCCGGCGGCGACCGACGCACCGATCATCGCCTTGGAGACACCGTTGCAGTTGCAGACCTGCGCTTCGGCGGGCATCTCGTCGTAGGTGACCTTTTTGCTGGGCCCCCCGAGATCGAACAGTAAGGACAACCGCTCGTCAGGCAGCGCAGTGTTGCGGTCGAACGCCTGCATCAAGAAGCCGACCTTGTCGAGGTCACCCATCATGATGGCGCCCACCAGCCGACCATTGCGGATGATCAGCTTTTTGTAGCGGCCCTTGGTGGGCTCCGAGAACTGCACCACCTCGTCCTCGGGCTCAGAGGGCTCGGTGATGCCCATGGATGCGAGCTCGACCCCCATCACCTTGAGCTTGGTGGCGAGCTTGGAGCCGTGGTAGCTCGCCGTCCGATCTTTGTCCGTGATGTGATCGGCCAGTACCTTGGCTTGCTCCCACAGCGGTGCCACCAGCCCGTAGACCATGCCGCGGTGTTGCGCGCACTCGCCCACGGCGTACACGTCGAAGTCCGCCGAGCGCATGTGATTGTCGACGACGATGGCCCGCTCGACAGTCAGGCCACACGTCATGCCCAGCTCGGCGTTGGGCTTGATGCCGGTGGCGACTACCACCATGTCGCAATCGAGTGTGCTGCCGTCTTTGAACGCCAAGCCGGTGATGGCGTGCTCGTCGCCCAGCACCTCCGTCGTGGACTTGCCGGTGTGCACCATGATGCCCATCTGCTCCATCGACTTGCGCAACATTGCGCCCGCCGGCACATCGAGCTGCTGGTTCATCAGCGAGCTCGAGAGGTGGATGACGTTGACGGTGGCACCGTGCTGCATGATGCCGCGCGCGGCCTCAAGGCCGAGCAGGCCTCCACCGATGACGGCGGCGCTCTTCACGCGCCTCGCGTGCGACACGATGTTGCGGCAGTCGTCGAGCGTACGGAAGCCGTAGGCGCCGCCACGCAGCTCTCCCTTGTCGTCGAGGATGCCCTTGATGGGCGGCACGAATGCACGACTGCCGGTGGCGATGATCAACTTGTCGTAGGGCTCGACCAGGCCCTGTTGGCCGTGGACGAGCTTGCTGATGCGATCGATGCGTGTGACGCGAACCCCGACGTGCAGCTTGATGTCGTTCTCGCGGTACCAGGGGATGCTGTTGAGGAAGATCTCGTCGGGCTCTTGTGAGCCGTTCATCACGTTGGAGAGCAGGATGCGGTTGTAGTTGCCGTACGGCTCATCGCCGAAGATGACGACGTCGAACTGCTCTTTGCCCCCGCGCGCAAAGATCTCTTCGACCGTGCGCACGCCGGCCATGCCGTTGCCGATGACCACCAATCGTTGCTTTTGCACGGCGTCCTCCTCATCAGTCCACCTCGATGATGCCGAAGTCGATCACCACCACGCCCGCCGTGCCCTTGGGCGCCGCGAGGAAGACCTCGAGCTTGCTCTCTGGAAACAGGTCTTCGACCACGGCGAGCGGCACGTGCAT
>JBEGTL010000448.1:0-6779 GCA_041179425.1 Pseudomonadota bacterium
GCCGTCGGGGGAGGATAGAGCAATGGCTAGATCCGACGATCCCGAGAAGCCCCTGGCTCGCGCCGTAGGCGCAGGCAGGGGAGTTGTCACGAATCTGATCGATCGCCTGGCCGAAGGCTGCGGCGGTCTTGGCAGGGTCGCCAGTGTCGATCAACACGGCCTTGTCGGTACCGCCCGCCGCGGCGATCAGGTGCAGGTTGGAGACCGTGTCTGGCGCGCCTGTGGTGTCAGGTTTCGCTGCACAGGAATCGGGCAGGGCCACGATTTGTTTGCGTGCCGAACTGGGAGCCGACGCTACGGCGCCTTTTTGGAAGCTGTATTGCGCGTGCTGTCCGTACGGGTTGGGGATCTTCTGGCCGTCGAGCTCAGCCAGCACCACCGCCTGAATCACCGTGTAGCCCTTGCTCGCGCGGTCTTGGAGGTAGAGCTCGGCTTGCTCGCGACTGAGGCGATGGAACAGCTCCCACGCCGTGTCGCCGAGCCAGAAGAAGGGCTCGCCGCCTTCGCGCACCAAAAAGTGCCGGTTGTCGCTCAGGCGCAAACGCGGCGGAGCTGCATGGGCGGTGGAGACAAGGGTGGTGGCCATGAGGAGAGAGGCAAGCGCGAGCCGACGCATGCAAGGGCATACCACCGTCATCGGCCACGGGCAGGAGACGTCGGTCTTCTGCTCTCGTCCCTGCAGGCACTTCGATGGTGCGTTTTTCCAGGCCGGACGGCTTGCGAGCGCCGGGCGCGAACGACAGGCTAGCGGCGTGCGCAGCGACGAGTCGACTCTCTCTTGCGCGCAGAACACGAGCCGTACGACGTGAGCGCGCGCAATCCCTCCGATCCCCATCCGCAGAAGCGCGAGCTGCCGCCCGCGCGCGGCGCCGCGTCGGGCTTGGGAGCGAGCGTCGCAAAGTCCAAGGCGCCCCGTGCACCGGCACTACGCGACCGTCTGCGCGAGGTGCTCGAGCGCGACCGCGCGATGGTCGACGCCAACCGCGCTCTGGCCAACGGGTTTACCGATGAGGAGTCCGGCACACGCATGCGGCTTCCTCACGCGCAGAAGCACCGCGCGCTCGAGCCCGACGAGATCGCCTCCATCGACGCGCTGCTCAACGGTGACTTCGCCGCAACAGAGCCGAAGAGCGAGCTCGCCGATGTGGGCTCCCTTGCAGACGACTCGCACGCTTTGACGCCGACCGTGTCGATTGCGGGTCCAGACGCGTTGCCGGTCAGCGAGCCGGCTGCCAGCCAAGCCGCGCAGCCGTCCTCTGCTTGGCAGGCCGCACCCTCGTGGCGAGGCGCCAAGCCCTCGCGCGCCAACGAGTCGCCTGCGTTCACCGGACCGCTGCCGCCGTTCGTGCTCGCGTCCGATCTTCAAGCGCCTGCCCCGACTGCGGAGGCTGCCCTGTCCGTGTTCGCGGACTGGATCGCCGAGGAGGTTGGGGGGCTCGACGACCCAGCTCCCGCGCCTATCGTGCTCACGCCCGAGCTCGCCCCCATGCTCCACACCACGACCCTGAGTCCGAGCCCGCGCGAAGAAGCCGAGGAGCCTCGCAGCGGGAGCGAGCCCATCCGCACCCGCACCATGGCGCGCCTGCTCGCGGGCCACGGCTACAAGGCGCGTGCGCTCTCCATCTACGACGAGCTACTGGCCCGGCGCCCCGACGATAGCGACCTCCGTGCCGAGGCAGACACCCTGCGCCGCGGCCCCAAGTAGCCCCGAGCCGGGCGCCTCGCGGTGGCTAGCAGCTGAACCACAAGCGGGCTGCAAGCAAGCTGGCGGGAAGATTGGTCTGGTACGCCAAGACGCCTTTGTGGGAGCGTTACGACTCGGAGGGGGAATGAACGAGGACGACTTCAAGCAATTGGAGCGCATCGCTCATGCAACGACGCGTGCGGAGGAGCGTCGGCGTGAGTGGCGAAAGCGTGAACCAGGCGTGCGCGCGCAGCTGGGGTCTGTCGCAACGGCGATCGAGAAACGCGTGGGCGTTCCGGTGCCGCTAGTGGGTGAGGGGGAGCCCGGCCTCGAGTTCCCGGTCAGTCGCGTGCGTGAGTCGCGCGTTGCGCTGGGCGCGTCGTTTCGTTTTGGACAGGCGGACAACGGTCGTGTGCTCGTCGTGTACCATCCGGCAGTCGTCGTCGACGGAACCGCGCAAGTCGCGCGCGCCGGCGAGGTGTTTGGTACACACGAGCCTGACGAGCTCACGTCGCAGCTGCTCGATCACTACGTGAGCGAGTTCTTGCGCCGCGCAGCCAGCGAACACTGGGCCATGGTGGGCACGTCCGAAGGGGCGCGCCAAGCCTGGGAGCTGTTCTCGATGCCGCCGACCGCAGAGCGCTATTTATAGCTAGCTGACGGTCACGTAGGTCGCGCTGCGCTGGGTGTACAGATCCCAGAACGCGTTGGCGACGACGCTCGCCTCGAGCGTGCCGTGGCCCTGATCGAACGCGCTGCCCTTCACCACGCTGTGCACGGTGACCTCGCCAGCGTACACGCCGTCGGGCGCGAGCTTTTGATGGAGCAAGCCGACCAGCTTGTGCTGCGCGGCCTTGGCGACCGACAAACCCATCACGTTCCACTGTACGGCGCGCTTGTCGATCTCCGCGTCGTAGGCGCTCAGGCCGCCGCCCGTGACGAGCACGGCGCCGCCCGCCTGTTTGAGCTCGGGCAGTGCTTGTTGCACCGCGGCGACCAGGCTCACCAGCGGCAGATTGAACGCGGCGGAGAGCTCCTCGACGGGTGCCACGAGGAGGTCGCGCGCGCTGGCGGAATAAGCGTTCCAGTGCAGTACGGCGATGGCTCCGAGGGCGCCGCTCACCTCGCCGAGGAGGGTGCGCGTGGCGGCGGCATCACTCAGGTCGCACACGAAGCCCTGCGCCTTGATGCCGCGGTCTCTGAGCTCTCGGGCGCCCTCTTCGACGCGGGCGGCGGTCCGCCCCACCAACGCCACGGAGAAACCTTCGCTGCCAAACTTTTGCGCCACCGCGCGAGAAATGCCCGGGCCGTACCCTGCAATCACAATCGTCTTGGTCATGTTCGTGGTCCTAGCGTGTGGCTCCTCATTCGCGCTACCTCTCGTAGGTGCAGCATCCCGATTTTCCCACGGTCCCGCCCGAGCAGCGCACCCAAGGCGCTCTGTTCATGCGCTACGAAGACATCTCGCAAGACGGCGCCCTCAAGGTCGGCGCCATGCCGGCGGCGATCGGCTTGGTCTGTATGGGCAAGCTGTGGTTCAGAACGTCGACCAGCAGTCAGCTGCGCGCCAAGGGCGTGGTGCCCATCCTGACGCGCATCTCGATGGTCACCACCGGCGGGCCGCTTTCGGTGCGCAACAAGGTCGAGGCCGACGGAGTCTACGAGCTGGGACACGCGCGCGACGACAGCGGCCAGGTGAGCCGGATCCTCATCAACGGCCACGCCGAGCTCTACGCGCCCGCCGCGCGCACGCATCCGCCGCAGCCGGCCAACGCGGGCGAGCGCATGCACGTGGGCAGCGTGTTCGCCGAACATGTGTTCACGCGTCCGTTCGGTCCCGCCAAAGACCGTAAGGTGTTGGCGCTGCCCACGTCCGAGGGAGCGCTGGTACCCAAGCAGCGTCTTCCGTTCAGCTCGCCCCTATCCACCCTGACCATGTCTCCGACGGCGTGGCTCGAGCCTGCGCTCACGCTCGACCCGGTGCCGGTCACGTTCGGCATCACGCACACCGACTCCAACCAGCACGTCAACTCGCTGGTCTACCCGCAGCTGTTCGAAGAAGCGGCGCTGCGTCGCATGTACGACCTCGGGCACCCCACCAAGACCCTGCTCGTCGATCAGCTCGACGTGTCGTTTCGCAAGCCGTGCTTTGCGGGCGAGCGCATGTACCTGTGGCTGCGCGCCTTCCAAGACGGCGGCAAGCTCGGCGCGCTCGCGTACATGGGCCCGCGCGATTGCACGCCCGAGAAGGCCCACTGCAGCGCGGCGATGACGTTCCGCGATGGCGTGCTCGGCGAGCCGCCCCTCACGCACGCCTGAGCGACTCAACGCAGCGCGCGGGGCGTGGCCGTGCCGAGTCCGGGTAGGTGCGTGGTGGCCGTGACCTCGAAGCGCGCCTGGTTGTCGGTGGTGGAGCTTCCGCCCACGAACACCGTGAAGGTGCCGGCCTCGACCACGCGCTTGAGCTTGTCGTCGAGCAGCGCAAAGTCGTCCTGGTCGAGCTTGAACGTGACGGTGCTCGAGGCGCCTTTGGCGAGCGCGACCTTCTGAAAGCCGCGCAGCGCGCGCACCGGGCGCGTGATGGTGGCGGCGTCGTCGCGCAAGTACAGCTGCACGACCTCGTCGCCGCCGCGCGTGCCCGTGTTCTTGACGGTGACCTCGACCGTGAGTTGGTCGCTCGAGCCGAGCTTGTCTGCACTCAGCTTCGGCTTTTGGTAGCTGAAAGTGGTGTAGCTGAGGCCGTGCCCAAACGGGTAGAGCGGCGTCCAGTGCACGTCGAGATACTTCGAGGTGTACCGTTGCTCGGCGCGCGGCGGCCGACCCGTGGACTTGTGGTTGTAGTAGATGGGCACCTGACCCACCGTGCGCGGGAACGTCATGGGCAGCTTGCCGCTGGGGTTGACGTCGCCGAACAACACGTCGGCCACGGCGTTGCCCATCTCGTGGCCGAGGTACCAGGCCTCGACGATGGCAGGCGCGCGCTCGGCGACCTCTGGGATGGCGAGCGGTCGTCCGTTCATGAGCAGCACGACTAGCGGCTTGCCGAGCTTGTGCACACGGTCGAACAGCACGTCTTGTGCGCCCGGTAAGCCGAGCCCGGTGCGGCTGTGCGCCTCGCCACTCATGCCTTCGCTCTCGCCGATCACGAGCACCACGGCGTCCGCGGCCTTGGCCGTGCGCTCGGCGTCGTCCAGTCCCGACGTGTCGTCGCTGTCGGGAGACGCACCCTGTGCGTAGGTGACCTGAGTGTCTGCAGACACTGCGCGCCGGATGCCGTCGAGCACGGTCACCGTGTCCTTGGGGAGACCTGCCGCCGGCCACGCGCCCAGGGTGGACCACAACTCCTCGGCCAGCGCACCGATCACGGCCAGCTTCTTGAGGTTCTTTTTGAGCGGTAGCAGCGAACGTTCGTTCTTGAGCAGCACGATGGAGGCGCGTGCGGCCTCGCGGGCCAGCGCGCGCGAGGCCGCGTTGATGCCGCCCTCTCGCTCGCGCGCCTCGTGCATGTGACGGTAAGGGTCGGCAAACAGGCCCAGGCGCTGCTTGGCGACCAGCACGCGGCGCACCGCGTCGTCGAGCAGCTTCTGCGGCACCTTGCCCGTGCGCACCAGGCTGGGCAGCTGCTCGAGGTAGAAGTCTGCGATCATGTCGACGTCGACGGTGGCCTCGATGGCGCGCGTGGTGGCGACCTGGGGCGACGCGGCGATGCCGTGCACCGTGAGCTCCGAGATGCCAGTGTAGTCGCTGACCGCGAGCCCCTTGAAGCCCCACTGGCCACGCAAGAGGTCGCGCAGCAGTGCGCGGTGGGCGTGCATGGGCGTGCCTGCGATCTCGTTGAAGGCCGGCATGATGGCGTCGACGTCGGCCTCGACGGCGGCACGGAACGGGGGCAGGTAGACCTCGTGCAGCGTGCGCTCGGAGACGTCGACCGTGTTGTAGTCGCGACCCGCCTCGGCCGCACCGTAGGCCACGAAGTGTTTGGCGGTGGCGAGCAAGCTGGTGGCGCGCAGCGCGTCTGCCTCGCTGCCACGAAAGCCGCGCACGCGCGCGACGGCGAGCGCAGCGCCGAGGAACGGGTCTTCGCCTGCGCCCTCCACCACACGACCCCAGCGCGGGTCGCGTGCGATGTCGACCATAGGCGCGTAGGTCCAGCTCACGCCGTGTGCGGTGGCCTCGACCGCAGCAGCGCGCGCCGTGCGCTCGGCCAACGCCGGGTCGAACGCAGACGCCTCTGCGAGCGGCACCGGGAAGATGGTGCGAAAGCCGTGAATGACGTCGAACGAGAACAGCAGCGGGATCTTGAGGCGCGACTCTTCGACGGCCAGGCGTTGCAGATGGCGTGTGGTGGCGACGCCGTACGCGCCGAGGAACGAGCCGACGCGCCCACGCTTGACGTCGTCGTCACTGCCCGCCTTGACCTTGGCCCCGGTGGCCGTCTGCTGTGCGCCCCACTGGGTGAGCTGACCGGCCTTCTCTTCGAGCGTCATCTGTGCGAGCAGCGCCTCGATCAAATCCGCCTTGGGAGCGGGCTTTTTGATGGCTGTTTCGGACGGCCCGGGGCGCGCGGCCGTGGGCGACTCTTGGGCGCGCGTACGGCCGACGAGCGCCCACGGCTGCGCGAGCAAAGAGACACTGACCAGAGCGAGGACCGAGGCGAAGCGAGGGGGCCGCATGGCCGCCGAGTATAGACCAGCGAGGGGATCGCGAAACGGCGCAGCCCATGCAATAAGGGGATCCTTCCGATGACCGTACGCAGCTTCCTCGTGGTGTTGTCACTCGCGCTCAGCGTGGCGCTCGGCTTCTTGCTCGCGCACGGTGGCGGCAGCGCACAAGGCGGCACGGCGACCGCACGCACACGTCCTCGTATCGGTCTGTCGCTCGACACGCTCAAAGAGGCGCGCTGGCAAGGTGACCGCGATGCCTTCGTCGAGCGCGCACGAGAGCTCGGCGCAGACGTGCTGGTGCAAGCCGCCAACAGCGACGACGCCAAACAGATCGTCGACGTGAAGGCGCTCATCACCAGCGGGGTCGACGTGCTGGTGATCGTCGCGCACGACGGCAAAGCGATGGCCGAAGCGGTACGGCTCGCGCACGC
>JBEGTL010000449.1:0-6779 GCA_041179425.1 Pseudomonadota bacterium
CCAGGCAGCTGCGATCAACCAGACGTGCAGGCCAAGTGTCTTGCCGAGTGTCCGCTGGCGCAAAACGGCGGCAAAGACCTGGCGTGCATCGCCCAGAGCTGCACCAACGCACGCCTGCAGATCTGCGACAGTAAGATCGCCTGTCCCAACGGCGCGGCGCCCGCATGCGCCAACATCACCTGCACCAACGACTGCATGTTCCAGGGCAACGACGGTCTCTCGGGAGACGGAGTGTGCGACGACGGTGACGTGGTCTCTTCCGGCTCGCCGCTCTGCTCGTGGGGCAGCGACTGCATCGACTGCGGCCCCCGCCTGGGCGCGCGCCCGCTGCCCGGCACCTGGGGTAGCGCGTGCCAGTACTTCCTCAACTGCGCCGGAGGCACGGGTCACCCCGCCGACGCCAACGCCTGGTGCGTGCAGCAGAGCGCGCCTGTCGGAACCAAACGCTGCATGCCGGACTGCTCACGCGGGCAGGGCTGCCCCGACGGGTTCGACTGTTACCAGGTGGAGCAGCTCGACGAAGCGACCGGAGCCCGGGTCCCGTTCATCGAAGGGGGGAGTACAGCGCAGGCGTGTGTCCCAATGATGTGCCTGTAAGCAAAGGTGCGTTTTATCGCTCAATCGTTGGCGGTGCGTCGCGCTCGGTTGCCACATTTGGTTACCAGGCTGTACATATCCTGCGTACTCCGCAACGAGTGCAGGCAGGACCGTCATCCAACATTCATCTTCCGCTCTCAGTCGGCATATTGGCTCAAGGCCGTCACGGCAGACGTGGTTCGCGTGGGTGTGTGTCGCCTTCCTCGCGGCGTGCGGCGGGGACGACGAACGAACCGACGTCGGTCGGCCCTCGGGCGACATCGACGGGGGTAGCTTTGGGGTCGGGCCCGACATTGACGCGTCGATGAGCAGCAACCTCGACGGCGCGGCTGCTCCCGACGGGTACGTCCCCGACGGGGCGATCGAAGAGGCCTTCGACGGCGGCACCAAGCGCACGTTTTATTGGGCCGACTGGACGGCGGCCAGCACGGGGGTCGACGGCGGGGCCACCGGCTTCTTGGCCATCCCGAGCGGCGGCGTGCAGGTCACCTACAGCGGCGATCTGATGGACGTTCAGCTCCAGCCCAGCACGCGCAACTTCTGGGCGGTGAAGGAGAGCTACACCAGCGCGGCCGTCGACAAGGCGCCCGACAACACCGACGCTCTGCTCATCGACGGCGTCGTCGACGGCTACGGCGAGGTCGTCTTCTCGCGCCCGGTCAAAGACCCGGTGTTCGCTTTCGCCAGCCTGGGCGCGCTCGACAACGGCTCGGCTGCCTCGTACCGGTTCGACGCGCCATTCTTGCTGCTCAGTCAGGGCAAGGGCTTCTACACCGGCGACGGCTGGCTCGAGAAGCAGCCCAACAACACGCTGAGCGGCCAAGAGGCCAACGGCGTGATCGGCTTCGAGGGGATGTTCACCAAGATCAGCTGGGTCACGCCGACCATCGAGCCCTGGCACGCCCTCACGATCGGAGTCGCCGAAGACACGCCCGTCACGCTCGCTGCCCCGTAGGTTGCTCTGCTCGTCGACGTCGTGGGTGCTGACGATCTCCGGCGGCGCACACGGCGACCCGCAGCACTAGACGGCTTCCATCACCGCCGCGGCCCCGAGCCCGCCGGCAGCGCAGATGACCAAAAGAGCGAGGCCCTTGCCGCTCAGGTGCAGCTCGTTGGCGACGGTCGTGACCATGCGTGCACCCGTCGCGCCGAACGGGTGTCCGATCGCGAGAGAGCCTCCGTGGAGGTTGAGCTTGTCGGGTGCAATGTCGCCGACCGCACGGTCGCGCCCTAGCCGCTCGCGCGCGAACGACGTGCTGCCCAACATCTTGAGCACGCTGAGCACCTGCGCCGCGAACGCCTCGTGCATGTCGACGAAGTCGAGCTCGGACAGCTCGACTCCCGCGCGCGCGAGGGCCTTGGGCATGGACAGCGCGGGGCCCATCAGCAGCTGGTCCGCTGGGTCGACCGCGCTGTACGCCCACGAACGAAATGCGGCCAGCGGCGTGTAGCCGAGCGCGCGCGCCTTCTCTTCGCTCATCAGCAGCACGGCGGCCGCTCCGTCGGTGAGCGCGCTGGCGTTGCCGGCTGTGATGGTACGGGCCCGTCGGTCGAGTTTTGACTCAGCGCAGAGACTGGCCATCGTCATCTCCCTGTCTGTCTAGCCCGCCGGCGCACCATCAATTCGCGCGACCAAGCTCAGTCATTTCTGCGCGTTGTCGATCTAGTTGACGCGTGATCGCGGTTCTGATCTCCTGCCTGTTGCCGAACATAAGTAGTAGCGATTCGCGGAAGCGCGACAGCACAGCAGCGCCCGCCGATCGCGCCGCTCCCAGCGGTTCCGCGAATCGTGTTTGAACGAAGCCGCGGCCAGACTTCACCCAGTGGCACGCCGCGAAAATGCGGTGCGCGAGTAGCAGGTGAGCCTGCGCGACAAGGCGCTGCTCTCGGTGATGCTGTTCTCTTTCGCGCGCGTCGGTGCCGTTGTGAAGATGCGTGTGCGCGACTTCGATGACGAAGCCTCTGATGCGTGGCTCGTGCTGAGCGAGAAGGGTGGCAAGTCGCGGCGGCTTCCTGCGCACCACCTCGTGCGCGAGTCGCTGCGCGCGTACGTCGCCGCGGCCGAGCTCGAGGCGCGCAGCAAGGCGCCGCTGTTCCAGAGCGCGCCGCGTGTCGGGGCGGCGCTCTCAGGTAAGGCGCTGGGGCGCTCGGATGTGTGGGCGATGGTGAAGAGGCGGTGTGTGGCGGGGGGGGTTGCCGTCCACCATCTGCAATCACTCGTTTCGTGCCACCGGCATCACCATCCACCAAGAGAACGGCGGGCGCATCGAGGATGCCGCCGAGCTCGCCGGGCACGCATCCACGCGCACCACACAGCTGTACAATCGGAAGCTGCGGAAGGTGGCGCGTGCCGAGGTCGAGCACGTGCAGCTGTAGATCGGGAAATGTTGCGCGAGCCACTAGCGAAATCCAGGCGCCGGTGGGCGACGGCGTTGAGGTGCGGTGGGATCGTGATCTACTCTCTGGCGCTTTGGCGATCCGAGCGCGTCGGGTGACAATAGCGGCAGCAGCTCCGACCCGTTCTGCGAACGGCGCAGGTACGGCGGGCAAGATCGCGCGCGCTCGTGAAGTTCTGTCGCTCGCCATCCACACCACGCGCTTGTCGTTGACGCGAGGCACCTCGCGCGTCGCTGTGCCCGAGCCGAGCGTGACCTGACGCGGGCCCCTCGACCGTTGCGCACCGCTCCGCTGCGCGGGCGGTCTACGACCGCGAGCGTAGCGAAGTAGCGAAACAACCGCTCGGTGTAGAGGCCACCTCCCGCCTCGAGCGCCGCCGCGATCATTCGAGGGGGGGCTCCTTCCCGCGCCAGGGCGAGCCTGGTCGCCCTCGAAGACCGCAACAACCGCAACCGCAACACCGCAACGGGCTGAGGTCCGCTTTCGCTACCGGACAGGTCGACGAGGAGCACGGCACGTGATTCGCGACAGGTGAAGTTCCGCTTCGCTGCTATGGGCTGCTATGACTACTCTCGGACCGAGACGGCCGAAACCGCATATCCAAACACCGAGCGAGTTGAGACAGAGCATGGAAGCGAATGCGTCGAGCGATGTGGCGGCTCCTCGTTGGCAGCTCGGTGCTCGGGCCCTGATTTACAGCACGGTGATTCTGAACGGTGCCGCGGTGATGGTTGTAGAGATCGTAGGCACGCGCGTCCTGGGCCCCGTTTTTGGGGTCAGTTTGTACGTCTGGGCGGCACTCCTTGCCGTCACGCTGTGCTCGCTTGCCATCGGCTATTACGCCGGTGGCACCCTGGCCGACCGCTATCCCTTCCCGCGCACTCTCAGCTCGGTAACCGCCATCGCGGCCGTCGTTCTGGCTACGGCCGTCTTGCTCGTCCGACCCGTGTTGAGCGCCTCGCTTTCGCTTGGTCCGCGCGGAGGTCCATTGCTGAGCGCGCTGCTTCTGTTTTCTCCGTGCCTCATTTTGCTGGGCACGACCGGCCCTATCGCCGTGCGGCTGGCTACCACAGAAGTCCGGGTTGCCGGGCACCGTGTGGGGTACATCTACGCGCTCTCGACGCTCGCTGGTCTTATCAGCACACTGGCGGTCTCGTTTGTCCTGATTCCAAACCTCGAGACCGACAAAATCCTGCTTTGGACGGCCGCGATCTTGGCGGCAGTGAGCGCCCTAGGGCTGTCGAACGTTGGTCGAGCAGGCGGCGCGGCCCTGGTCGTCGTGTGCTTGTGGGTCTCCGCGAACAACGATGACGGCAGGCAATTGCCGCCCGGTCTTCGAGTGATCGAACGAGTGCATAGCGAATACAGTCTGCTGGAAGTCATCGAGGACAGCAATCGAGGAGTCCGGCTGTTGCGGGCCGACCATTCGATCATCGGCGGCGTCTTGACGGAAGATCATCGCCGTGGCGTTTTCGGCTACGTGCACGTCATCGAAACGCTGCGTTTTGCAAGACCTGCTGCAAGAGAGGTTCTGCAGATAGGGCTGGGAACCGGCACCGTTTCCATGTCGATGGCACGCCACGGTCTCATTTCAGACGTAGTCGAGATCGACCCCGAGGTCGTACGGCTGGCGCAGACCCACTTTGGGTTTTCGACCGGTGGCGCGATACACACAGAGGACGCGCGCGCGTTCATCAACCGCTGCGACCGCCAATACGATCTCATCGTGCACGACACCTTCACAGGCGGCACCGCCCCCTCTCACCTTTTTTCCGTGGAGGTCGTCAGCCGCCTGAAGGAACTGCTCCGACCGGGCGGCGTGCTGGCCCTTAACTTCGTCGGCTTCGATTCTGGGCCGGACTCGGAGGCAACCTGGGCCGTGTATCGCACGGTTCGCGAGGTATTCCCTCATATCCGGCTCTTCAGCGACCAGCCACGCACGAACGAGGCCGCTCCACTAGGCAACCTCATATTCTTTGCATCGCTTGAAGCCATCTCGTTCCGTATCCCGTCAGACGCGGTCTTCGAGAGTGAATCTTGCCGACGGTGGTCCACGACCTTGAGCGCTCAGGAAGTGGCTGTGCAGCTTCGACCAGGCCCTACAGTCACCGATGCAGCGAATCCGCTGGCTCGGTTGCAGCTCCCGATTTTCGACCGTCATTTTGAGGCGATGGAGAGTCTGCTTCCGCGAGAAGTCTGGCTGCCGTGATTCCTCGCCGTCTGGTGTACTCCCGCGTCGTCAGGCGGCGAAACGAAAAGTACCGGCTTCACAGGCGGAAGGCAGGCCCAATACATAGATGCGCCGTTGGATGGCAGGTTGTTCCCGGCGGACAGCGGCCGTCGCCTACCGGCGCAGGCGTGCACTGTGCAACACACCGGCTCTCCTGGGTGGAGCAAGTGAACGCTGTGGCTGGCCAACCAGGAATGCCCGGACATGCACTGGAGTCACCGCATCGCGAGCCGCAGGTCGCAAGTGACGTGCAGAACGTGTCGCCGACGCAGGACAACGCGCTATTGGGAAGCTCGCACGCTGTATAGTTGGTGGTCGTAAAACACTGGGTGCTGCAGGTGAACGCTGAGGAGCCCGGCGACGTTGGGTCGCACTCCTCGCGGCCGTTCCGCGCTCCGTCTCCGCATAGTGCTGCCGGCGGACATCCATCATCCGTTGTGCCGTCGCAGTCGTTATCCTTGCCATCCCCACAGACCTCGGCAGTCGGAGCCTTCGCGACCACATTGCATGCAACAGCTCCCCCCCTGTCGCACTGCAAAGTGCCCGTCGCGAGGCACTCGCTGATCCCTGCTGTGCAGGAGCCTCCGGTCACGAAGCCCTCGTCGACCATGCCATCACAGTCGTTGTCCTTGCCGTCACACACCTCAGCTGGCGGCAGTCCTGCGCAGACCGTCGCATCCGTCGCGTTCGGCGCGCATCTATATGCGCCGGAGTATGAGCAGGTTCCGTTCTTGACCGCGCACGCTGCTCCCACCGCATTCGCAAGCGAGGTCCAGCCGCCGCACAGGTTCATCACGCAGCCGTCGTCCACGCCGTTCTTGCAGTCGTCGTCCTTGCCGTTGCCGCAGACCTCGGCAGCAGCGGCCGGCACCATCGGCGCACTGCAGAGCATTGAGTGATCCGGCCGGCACGCGTACGTACCAGCTCGCGCGCAGGCGCCCTGTTGCCCGTTGTTACAGGCGTCGCCTGGCTTGCCGGGCAGCTGCACCGAACATGCACCGCCACACGCGTTGTTGTCGTCGTCGTCGGGCTTGCCGTCGCAGTCGTTGTCGACGCTGTCGCCGCAGATGTCGGTCGCGCCAGGACTCTTCGCGGCGCTCGCATCGTCACAGTCGACCTTGCCCGCGACAGGCTCCTGCGCGGTCTGCTTGGCGCCGCACGCATCGCAGCTCTCGACAACGGTCGCGCCAGCGGCGGCATAGCCGTCTCCATCTGCATCCGACCAGCACCGCGTCTTGACGCCATTGTCGACCTTGCCGTCGCAGTCGTCATCCTTGCCGTCGCAGTCCTCCGCTGCGGGGATGCATGCAGGAGCTGCAGGAACGCGAGGCGTCTCGGGACTTTCTGCGTCGGCCAGGGTCAAAGCGTCCCCTGCGTCGGCCGCAGTCAAAACGGCCGCCTCGGTCTCTTCACCGGCCTCCTTGGCACTGGCTGCGTCCACGAGGAGCGAGGCGTCCATCTCGCGGCCCCCGTCTGCAGCGGCCGGTCGGGCACGAGATGCGTCGGTTTCGCTCGCGTTGTCGATGGTCACGCCGCCGGCGTCGCCGGAAACGCA
>JBEGTL010000450.1:0-6775 GCA_041179425.1 Pseudomonadota bacterium
ACGAGGAAATTCACTAACGAGTCATGTTAGAGACTTTCAGCTGCCGCTCGTTTGTGCTCGTATCCGACACGACGCACAGTCCGCCGGCGTTCGACAAGGAGGAGGGGTGTGACTGAAGCACAGCGTACGGAGGCTTTTGGCGATGAGTCCACTGAGACTCAGCAGAACCTCGATTGTGGAGCTGAGTGGGGTAGTGCGGACTCGAACGGCGAGGGGCCACCTCCGCGCCGACGCCTCGACGATGCCGAGGGCGAAGAAGACGTAGAGTCTGACGACGTCTCGGACGACGACGATGAGCCGCTCGACGAGCGCGGCTACTGGGGCGAAGACGAGGAAGACGACGACCCCGGCACATTCATCGAGTCGGCCGATGGCGAGGGAGCGACGATCTCCGAAGAGGACGAGTTCGCGCCGAGCTTCTCCGTCGACGAAGACGAAGAGCCGCCCGCCACGGACTACGCGGCTGCTGCCTCCGGGCCGCCGCCGCCCGCGCCCGTCGAGGGCCCGGTGCCGAGTCCCCTCAAGCCCAAGAAATCACGAGCAAAAGCCAAGCCCAAGGCGGCCCCGGCCAAGGTCGTGTCGGACGACTCGGACGACGACTCGGACGAGGCTGTCGACGAGGTCGACGACGCGGAGCTCGACGAGGTCGAGGGTCCCGCCATCGCCGCTTCTTCCAAGGAAGATGAGGACGAAGACGACGACGACGACGAGGATGATGCCGACGACGACGACGACGAGTCGGACGACGACGACGACGACGACGACGACGATGATGACGACGAGGATGACGCCGACGACGACGAGGAAGACTCGGCGGAGCTGAAGGCGCCTGAACCCGTCAAGTCTGCTCCTGCCAAGAAGGCCCCAAGTAAGGCCAAGTCTGCCCCCGCCAAGAGTAAGGCCGTGAAGGCACCTGCTCCGGCCAAGGCAGCGCCCGCAAAGAAGACCGCTGCCAAGTCCTCTGCGACCACAAAGAAGACTGCAGCCAAGTCCGAGTCTGCTCCGGCCAAGGGCAAGTCCATTCCGCCCAAGTCCGTTGCGCCCAAGGCCGTACCGGCCAAGGGCAAGGCCCCACCAGCGAAGGCTCCGGTCAAGGCCCCAGCCAAGGCGTCCAAGGCTCCGGCCAAGGCGTCCAAGGTCCCGTCCAAGGCTCCGGCCAAGGCGTCCAAGGTCCCGGCCAAGGCCACCAAGAAGTCGGTGCCGCCGGCCAAGAAGTCCATCGCTCCCACCAAGAAGTCCATCGCTCCCACCAAGAAGTCCATCGCTCCCACCAAGAAGTCCATCGCGCCGACCAAGAAGTCGGTCCCGCCTGCCAAGGGCAGCGCGAAGAAGAGCGCGGCTCCCGCCAAGAAGCCGATCGCCAAGCCCAGCAAGGCGCCTCCGGCGAAGTCCAGCAAGGCCCCGCCGCCCGCCAAGGGCAAAAAGGGCAAAAAGCGCTAAGCGGCGCTTCGCGTCCTAGCGGCCACACCACGAGCGCGAGCCTCTTCGGAGGCTCGCGCTCGTGCGTTTTGATGGTCTGAGCATCTCGGGGCACGGCTCTCTGCGAGCTTGTGCTCCGATTCTTCGCTCGAGCGCGAAACGTACGCATTCTTGCGCGGTAAGCTGCGACGGTGCGAGCTCGAGTTTCGGTCGCTTGGCTGTGGTTACTGGTGGTGCTGCAGGTCGCGATTCCCGCGTCTTACTACCTGGTGCGAGACGACCGCGACGACGAGCGGTTCGCTTGGCGGATGTTCTCCAGTGTGCGGCTGACGCGCTGTCAGGTGCTCGCGTTCGACGGCAAGACGCCCCAAGAGCGTGCCGAAGTGGACCTGCCCAGGACCCTCCACGCGAGCTGGCAGCGCTCGCTCGAGCGCGGTCGCAAGAGCGTCATCGAGCGGTACTTGGCGACGCGCTGCGAGCGGCCAGACGTTCGTTACAGTCAGCTCGAGCGCTCGTGCACGAGCCCGTCTGGGCGCGCACTGCCAGGTCAGCTCTTCCAGTACGACTGCCAGGGGCGACGACTCGAGGTGGTGCAGTGAGCGCGCTCGAGCGCCTTTGGCGTGCCGCGTACCATCCCGCTCGCGCGTTCTGGCTCCTGCGAGGGCTCTACCTGCTGCTCGCGGGCGATCTGTGGCTCGACATGGTCGAACACGGTGGACGCTACGGCGTCGGCGGCTTCAACGTTGCGCACTTTTTGTGGCTCGACGACTGGCTGCCGCTGCCGACCGCGAGCAGCTACCTGGCCCTCGTGATCGCGAGCGGCTTCATCGCGTTGTGGCTGGCGCTCGGGCCCGCGCCGCGTTGGCTTCGCGCGGTACTGGCAGCCACCTACACGTTGGCGTGGATCGTCAGTCTGCACGACAGCTACCAGCACCACTATCTGCTGTCTTGGTTGTTGACGTGGTGCGTCGCGCTGCCCGACCTGACAGCCCACGAGGCGAGACGCGAGACGCCGGTGCGGGGGTGGGGACTGCCGATGTTCGCCATCACCTGCGCCATCGTCTACGGATTTACCGGCGTGGCCAAGAGTGAGCTCGAGTGGCGCAGCGGAGATGTGCTGCGCACCATCACCAAGGCGCGCCCGCCTGGTGCGGCCGAGCCGGGCAAGTTCGACGCGGCGCGCGACTTGTTCGTCCAGTTCGGTGTCGATGAGGCGACCGTGTGGCAGCTGTTTGCGTTGTCCACCATCGCGCTGCAGTGGACGATCGCCCTCGGCTACTTGGTGGCACCGCGCCGCGACGAGGACCCGGCCCGCTGGCGCGTATGGGTCGTTTCGTTGGGTCTGCTCGCCGCGTTTTCTTTTCACGCAGTCGCCGAGATTTTTCAGGTCTTCGAGATCGGACTGTTCAGCTACTACATGTTGATGGTTGCCTTGGTGCTGCTGGGCCCAAGCGCGATCCTTACTCTCGGAGCGCGCGCCGTGAGCTGGTTGTCCGATCGCCTCGGCGCTTCGCCCGCAGACGAAGCGAGGGCGTCACGCGATCCAAAAAAAGACAGCGACCCAAAGATTGGTGTGACCCGTTTGTTAGGTCCGCTTCTGAGTGTCGGGATGCTGGCAGGTGTTGGCTACATCATTCCGCTGCCGGGTGCGTGCCTCGCATGCTGGGGCCTGTCGATCTTGCTGGTCGTGCGCGTTGGACTCAGCGTGATGAGGCGTGAGACCGGGGACGGGTGGGTCGAGGGGCGCCTTGGGGCGCGCGAGGGAAGATTGGAAACGCTGGCGCTCAACGCGGCTGCCAGCACTTTTGCCATGTGGCTCGCTCTGACGCAGACCGCTGTTCCTTTCGACTACTATCGACGTACAGCCGGTGAGCTGCAGCGCATGGGACGCCTCGAGGAGGCCCTCTCCACCTATCGGCTCGCGGAGCGTTATGCGCCCGAGGGCCAATCGCGTGCGGCGACCATCAGAGAGATTCAGCGAGAGCTCCGAGGAGACTCTCAGCACAGGAGGACACAATGATCCGCGTCGCAGTGCTTCAAATCGAACACGAGCTCGAGCCGACCTCTGCCGTGGCGCTCTGCGCGCGTCTGATCGATCGTGCAGTGAGCGAGCAGTCGGCTCAGATCGTGGTGTTTCCGCAGCTCACCGCGCACGATGACGACGTCGATGCCGTAGACAGCCAGCTTGCCCGAGAGCTCTCGAGGCTGTCTGCGCAGTACGCCATCTGGGTGCTCGGCTCGGTCTCCATCGCCTCCTCACCGGTGTGTGTCTGGGCCGATCCGAGTGGACAGGTCCACGCGCGACCGTGCTCCGAACTCGAGCAGACCGGTGCGGGCAGCTTTGGCGCAGAGACTGCCCTCCTTTCCACGCCCTACGGAAAGATCGGACTGTGTGCCGGCCCGTCGGCGTTGCGTGCACGCGTGTCGCGCGCGCTCTCTCTGGCTGGCGCGCACCTGGTCTGCACCAGCTTGGCGGTCAGCTTGCCGCGTGTCCTGAGCCTACAGCCACCCGCGCGAGCCGTCGAAAACCAGATCTTCGTCGCCGTTTCTGCGCTCTACGTGGCGCATGTTGCGCCGTATCCCACGCACATGGAGACGCTACCCCCACCACAACATGGTGCAGACAGTGCGCGTCTCCACAATCAGATCGCAGGGCCCAACGGTCAGCTCGTCGTGCTCACGTCATGCGCCGAAGGCTCGATCTCGATCGCGGAGCTAGCGCTGGGCACGCCTGAGCCTTTGTCCGATGCTGAACAGACGTCTCCGTCGAAGGCCGGGGAGGAGAGTATCCCTGCGGCCCCGCCGCGCAGTCTCTTCAGTCATGTAGACCGTTCTGACCGCAGTGTGGACACCGCAGTGCGCTCGTACGCGGACGATCTGCGGGCTTCGACGCTCACGGTGGCGACGCTGACGATCGAGCGTGAGGGCTCGCTGCAAGACACGCTCACGCGAACGGCAGAGCAGCTGCGCGACCTCGCCAAACAAGACGTGTCGCTCGTGGTGCTACCCGAGCTGTTCTGTTTTGGGCCCGAGTTGAGCTGCCCGGAGAACGCTGCCGCGGAGTTTGTGAACGTCGTGCGTACGCTGGCCGAAGCGTGCACGCGCAGCAGGATGCACGTGGTCACGAGTCTGGTCGAGCAGGTCAAAGATCGGCTGTTCCACACTGCGGTTCTGGTCGGGCAGGGCGGAGTTGTCGTCCGTCAGGTGTCGCTGGCCAGGGCGAGTCGTCTGCCTTGGGCCACGCCGGGTCGACGTGTACAGACCGCGCGACTGCCCTGGGGAAGACTCGCGCTGTCCGTCGGAGACGATGCGCTTCTTCCGGAGTTCGCAGAAAGTCTGAGTCAGGCCGGCGTCGACGTGTTGGCAGCACCGCTCGCTGCGGCGCATGCGGAACATGCTCGTCTGACTCTCCCAGCCATGGCGGAAGAAGGCAGGTACGCAGTGGTGGCCGCCGTAACGAGTGCGCCCGCACCGGAAGCACAACTATCGACGGAAGACGTGGAGACCTCCGAGGAGGGTCGGCCCGGTGGCGGCTTCATCGTCGACCCGAGTCAGTTGTCACTCCACGTCGCGTCCAAGGACGAGCTTGGTTTGCGCGCGACGCTCGACCTCTCTGCGCTTCGTTCGTCGCGCTGAGACGCGCGTCTTCACAGACCGCTGCTGACTACGCTGCCCCCTGAGTGTCTGTCGGGACTCGTCCAAGCGCGGCGTTGAAGCCCGGTCTGACGGGCCGCGATCACTCAGAGCACAGAGGCAAGCGCGAGGGCGAGCTCGGGATTGAGGCGCGTTGCGTAGGGGCGCCCCTCGCCGCGACTGAGCGTCTTGACCTGCAGCGCGCGCCGGGCGTGGATGGTGGCCAGCGAGCTGCGCAGTTGTTTGCGCGCCTCGTGGATTCGCACGGCAATCGCGCCCTCGGTGGTGCCGAGAACCACCGCTGCTTCGGGATAGGAGAGGCCCTGCAGCGCCGTGAGCACGACCGCACTCTTGAGGCTCGGGGACAAAGCATCGAGCCCTTCGAGCAGGGCTCGATACGTCTCTCGCAGCTCGAGCGCGAGCCTGGGGTCGGAAGGCGCGTCGACCTGCATGGCGACTTCGACGCGTACGTCGTCGAGCGAGACGATGCCATGCTTGTGCTCGCGCTGCTTACTGAGCGCGCGATTGACCGTGATGCGATACAGCCAGGTGAAGAAGTGACTTCGACCTTGGAACTCGGGCATGTGCCGGTACGCCTGCACGAAGGCGTCTTGTGCGATGTCGTCGGCGTCGCTGGCACTCCCGCTCAGGTGCAAAGCCAGCGCGTAGATGCGCGGGCGAAAGCGTCTTACCAGGCGACCAAAGGCCGCTGCATCGCCCTCGCGCGCAGCCGCCACGAGCTCGTCAGCGTCGCGCGCGCGTCGCTGTGCAGCTGTCTCGTGTGCGGAGTGGATGATCGACTTCATACAGGGCGCCGAGCGAGCACGAGCCCGTCGAGGTGCGCTTGCGCGCGAACGAAGGGCAGATGGCCCGCGGTTCGGGGCGACGTGCCCTCGAACTGCGTGCGCCCCAGCGTACCATGCACGCTGGCACACGGGCACCGCGCAATTTGCGCTTGGCGTCTCTGTCGCCGACCTGGGATAAGCGGCTGCACCGGACGTGCATCGGCGCTTCGCACGCTGGCCGTCTCATGTGTACGCCGCGGTTACGCAACGTGGTTCACACGAACCCCGGACGGCGCGCGAGCGAAGTTCAGTAGCTCTTGGCGCGCGTGCGGAGACGGCTGAGGAGCTCGGTCGCCTTGGCCAGACCGAGGTCCATGGCGGCGTCGAGGAACTGCGTCTCGAGGGAGTTGGCACCGCCGCGGCTGCCCTTACGGAAGCTCGCCTTGGTGGCCTTGGCTGCGCTCGCGCGACCCTTGCTGGCGGCGGCTGCTTTGACCGGACGACCACGCTTCTGCGAGGCGCCGCCCGAGCTGCGGATGGTGTAGAGATACGCCTTGGAGAGACCAATGCCCTGCTCCTTGGCCTTGCGCAGGATCTCCGAAGCGGGCGTGTCCGAGCCGAAGCCCAGGACGAAGTCGCGCTTGGACTGTCCGGCGCCGCTGCTGGCGCGGCCCGCGCTGCTGGCGCGACCCTTTGCGGCCACTGCCTTGCGACCACGCGGGGCAGACTTCGCGGGGCGACCCGGACCCTTCCCGCCCTTGGCTTTGGCGGTGGAGCGGATCTTGTAGACGTGCGCCTCCGTGATCGTAATGCCGTTTTTCTTCGCCTCTTCGACGACCTGCTTGGCACTCAGATCACGAGAAAGACCAAGTACGAACTTGGTCTTGTTGCCGTAGGGCTTCGTCGTCTTCTTCTTCTTCTTCGCGGCCATCGGGGTC
>JBEGTL010000451.1:0-6769 GCA_041179425.1 Pseudomonadota bacterium
GGACGTGTCTTCCACAGAGGGCCGAGAGACGTGAGTGCAGCAATCGCCACGTGTGACGATGAAACTGTTCTAGCTTCGCATGCGCTCAATCTCGCCGCCCGAGACGCGCTCATGCGGGGTGATCTCGCGACCTTTCTCCGCGAGCGGCAGAGCGAACTCGCGCCCGCGCGCGATGCGTTCTTCGCACGCATGGCCACATGGACGCCACCCGACGGGGACCGACCTCCTCTCCACGCGGTACGCGCCCGCGCGCTCAAGGCCGCTAACGGAAAACCATGAGCCTTCGCGTGCTTCTCAATCAAACGCCGGTCGGTCGCCTCGAAAAGCAGAGCGATGGCGTTGTCGTGTTCTCGAGCGATTTGGCATATCGGACGCAGCTGGTGCGGCCAGTGCTCTCACAGGGGTTTGAGGACGATTTGAGCGCCCGGAGCGCCGGCGTCCTCCCCTTGCTGCCTCCATTTTTCTCGAATCTCCTGCCAGAGGCGGCCCTAAGGTCGTTCGTCCTCAAGCAGCATCGACTCGACGATCGAGATGAGTATGGACTCATCCGCGTACTAGGCCGTGACCTGCCAGGCGCTGTCATTGTGGTTGAAGATGGCGACAGCGTTTCTTCGGGAGCCACTTCTACCGGCAGTTCACCCGTACCGTACGAGGCGCCGGGGCGCGTGCGCTTTTCCCTGGGTGGACAGTTCTTGAAGTTCAGCGCGCGACAGGACGGTCAACGGGTAGTTCTACCGGTAGAGGGATCCGGTGGCGACTATCTGCTCAAACTTCCTGACCGGGCATTTCCAGCACTCTGTGAACTCGAATGGCTAATCTCGACGTGGGCACTCGCTTCTGGAATCGAAGTCCCGGAGCAGCGGCTGGTGCTTGAGTCCGATATCGACGGCGTCGATCGAGCGCTCCTGCACGCAGGGCCCGGTATCAGCCGGGCCCTGTGCGCAGCTCGCTTTGATCGCTTGCGCGACGGCCCTGCTCGTATTCACTACGAAGACTTTGCGCAAGTACGGGGCGTCTACGGCGACGACACCCAGAAATACAGCGGAGACTATGCAGAACTTGCGGCGCTTGTGGTCGCACTTTGTCCCGAGGACTTGCGCGAACTAATCCGACGCTTGGTGTTCATGGTCGTGAGTGGAAACTGCGACGCTCACTGGAAGAACTGGGCCATTCTCTACCGAGATGGGATACGCCCGCGGCTGAGTCCCGCATACGACCTCGTAGCGACCATCGCGTATCCCAGTCTCTCGCGGGAGACCGCACTCTCGTACATGGGAGTGCGGGAGCTCGCGGCGCTCGATGTATCTCAGCTCGCTAGCATTGCCCGCGCTGTTCAAATGAGTGAGCTCGAAATGGAAGCCTGGGTGCGCGAGGACATCGCATGCATGCTCGACGCCTGGCGAAGCATGGACGCTGAGGTCAAGCTCGAATGCGAACTCGCGTTCCGTGTTGACGACTATTTGCGAGGTAAGGGGTGGTGACTGAGAGTCGGGCCCGTCTGCTCAGACGTCGATGACCTTGCCGGGGTTGAGGATGCCCTTGGGGTCGAGCGCGCGCTTGACGCTGCGGAAGACCTCGAGCTCGGCCGGACTGCGCGAGTACGACAGGTACGGCTTCTTGAGCAGACCGATGCCGTGCTCGGCCGAGATGCTGCCTTGATGTTTTTGCACCAGCGCGAAGATCGCGTGATCGGCGGTGGAGGTCTTGGCCAGGAACGCCGCTTGATCGAGCGCGTCGGGCTTCATCACGTTGAGGTGCAGGTTGCCGTCGCCGATGTGGCCGAACAGGCAGATCTCCCAGTCTGGGTAGCTCTTGCCGAAAAACGACTCGAGCTCCGCAGTGAATGCCTCGAGGTTGGCCACGGGCAGCGCGATGTCGTTTTTGTGGGGCAGACCAGTCGCACTCAGGCTCTCGCTGATGCCTTCGCGTAGGCTCCACAGCTCGGCGGCTTGCGATGAGTTCTGCGCCAACGTGCCATCGTCGATGAGCTCGCGCTCGAACAGGCTCGTCACCCAGGTCTCGAGCACCTCGTCGCTGGCGTCTTCGACCTCGACCAACACGTAACAAGGGTGCGGGTCGGCGAAGGGTGCGCGCACCTTGCGGTGACGCGAGACACGCGACAGGCAGCGATCGGTAAAAAACTCGTATGCCGCGAGGACGAACGGTGCCTTGCGCGCGTCGCGGAACAAACGCAACACGGCGGCCACGTCGCTGACCGCGAACAGTAAGACAGACTGCCGCGCAGGTACGCGACACAGCTTGAGCGTGGCCTCGGTGATGACGCCGAGCGTGCCCTCCGAGCCGATGAACAGCTGGCGCAGGTCGAGCCCGGTGTTGTTTTTCTCGAGTGCTCCGTTGAGCTCGAGCAGCTGTCCGCTGGGCGTGACGACTTGCAGGCCGAGCACCCACTGACGCGTGAGGCCGTAGCGGATGACCTTGACGCCACCCGCGTTGGTGGCGATGTTGCCGCCGACTTGGCTCGAACCTTTGCTGGCGAAGTCGACCGGCCAGGTGAGGCCGTGTTGTTCGCAGTGCTGGTGCACCGCCTCGGTGATGGCGCCGGCCTGCACGCGCACCGTGCCACCCAAAAAGTCGATGGGGTCGATGCGCCGCATACGCGTCAGGGACAGCACCAGCTCACCGTCTTTTGCGACGGCGCCGCCAGCTAGCCCCGTGCGTCCTCCCGACGGCACCACCGGGACCCCGTGCTGGTGGCACAGCGCGAGGAGACGGGCGACTTCGTCGGTGCTGCGGGGCAGGGCGATGGCCGTCGGTGCGGGCGTGTAGACCCGCGTCCAGTCGCGCCCGTACTCGTCGAGGTCGGAGGGGTCGAGCGTGAGGAAATCGGCCGGGAAGTCTTGCTCGAGCTGCGCGAGGAGGGCGGCGAAGTTGGGCGTTTGGGCGTGGGTCATGGCGGAGCAGGAGATTACTGCGCAGGACCCCGGGAGACGAGCCCGAACACCAACTCGAACGCCATCCCGCAGGTGCGCAGCGCCTGGCTCAAATCACCAGCTTTGCGCCGGGCTCGCTGACCCCTTTTTCTGCGCTCTTGCGCTCCGCACTCGAAGCGGACCCTGCTGCGCTGGCCGGGCGGCCGGCGGCATCGGCGAGCTCGGGGTGTTTGCCGAAGTCGCGCTGGTAGATGCGCACCAACGCCAAAAAGAAGCTGACGATCAGAGGACCCGCGATCAGACCCACCGTACCGAACACCGTCAGACCCCCGAGCAGGGCAAAAAAGACAATCGCGCCGTGCATGTGAAGCCCTCGTTTCACGAGCAGCGGCTTGATGATGTTGTCGACCATCCCGACCACGACCACACCCCAGATGGCGAGGAACAGCGCCATCCAGGTGTGACCCATCGCGAGCAGCAGCACGGCCGCGACCAGCACGGTGCCGCCGGCGCCGACGGCAGGGACGAACGACACGAAGAACGTGACCGTGGCAAAGAACAGAGGGTGGGGCACGCGCGCGATCAGGTAGCCGATCAGCGCGGCGAGCGACTGGACGCCCGCAGTGGCCAGGCTGCTGATCAGCACCGCGCCCGTGACCTTGCGGAATTCGACCAGGAGCTCGGTGGTTTGCCCGTCTTCGAGCGGCGACACCGCCTCGAGCCAGCGCACCAGGCGGGCGCCGTCGACCAGCAGGAAAAAGAACGCGATCGTCATCATGACCGCCTGGAACATGAACGAGCCGGTGGCGGCGAGTACGCCGGTGACCGCTGCGGCGGCCTTGCCTCCCTGCTTGCTGGCTTGCTCCTGGATGGCGGTGTCGAGGTCTTCTTCCTTCATCGGGAAGCGCTCGAGCAGCTTGTTGGCCGCCTCGTGCAGGGGTGCGGGGAGCTCGTCGAGCAGACCGCTCATGCCCTCGCTCTGCACAGTCTTGGCGATGAAGCGCGCACCGGTGATGGACTCGTTGACCGCAAACGCCGCAATGCCACCGATGGGCGCGACCAGCGCGACGACGATGGCGACCGACATGATGCTGGCGCTGGTGTTGGGCCGGTCGCGGAGCGCGTTTTTTAGGCGGCGATGGAGGGGGTAGAGCGTCCCGGCCAGCACCGCCGCGAAGAACAGCGCCTCCGCGAAGGGTCGCACAATCATGCCGAGCAAGATGATCGACAGGATGAGGAGGACCACGAACGTACGTTGCGCCTGGCTGCTCATGGATCCTCAACGTAGGCCCTGGTCGGGCCGAAGAAAAAGGAACCGCCTCCGCGTACGTCGCCGGCTGTCCCGTAAAATGACCGTTGTCGCTATAATGTCTTGTACAACGTCGGAGTTGTGATAGGCGTCGACGGAGGTTTTTATGAGCAAATCACGCGAATTGCTGGGTCAGCGCTACGGCCGAGCGGAGGATTGGGCCGCCAGCGCCGAGCTCAATCCCGTGCTCGAGACAATCTTTTCGCACCGCTCGGTATCGTCGCTCGTGTTCGCGGGCGCGCTTTGCCGTTCACCACAAGAAGCTGGCGCCGAGCAGGTAAGACTCGTGCACCGCGCGGTCGGCGAGCCGATAGTTGAGGGCTGCGTCGAAGTTGAGCGCGACGTGGTCCGAGAGGTGTACCTGCACCAAATGCTGCGGTCTGAGCCCGATGCTCTGCACGGAGCCGACGTTGAGTGCGAGCTGGGCGCGCCTACTCTCGATCGCGAGCGGAGCGAGGGACCCGTCTTGGAGCACGTTGTACTGAAACGAGACCGCCAGCTGCAGGGTCACCGTGTCGGCGAGCGTGTGCGCGAAGCCAGCGGACAGCGTCGTGCGCCAGGTGTCGGGTGGCGAGAGCTTGGGACTCGTGGAGACCGTGCGCGGACCCAGGTCGGTCTCCAGCGTGTAGGTCGACTCTGTCGAGTGGTAACGAAACTCGGAGGCAGCTCCCCAACCAAAAGTGAGGGCGCTGCGCGGCGAGGTCCACTTGCGAAGCTGGATGCCGAGGCCCAGATCGAGATCGAGCAAAAAGCCCTCGAGGCTGCTCGCGCCCATGCCCCAGCTCATGATGCCGCCCGACGGGATCCACTCCAGGCCGCCGTGATCACCGCCGCGATAGGCGAACGCGAGCGTGGGCAAGATCCACTGCAGTCGGTCGGTGAGGCCGCGCGGCACGATGGCTCCGGTCGTGAAACCGCGCCCGACGGTGTTGACGCCAACACGATCCTCGTAGCTCACGCCAAGCCAGAACGTGGCTTCTTGCGCCCCGCGCGGGAGCGTCGTCAACGTGAGTGGGCGCGGCGCGGCACTCTTGGTGGCGAGCGCACCGGTCCCGTGGAGCTCGAGTGCGGCCTCGTCGACGCGCGTGGTACTTCCCGCGCTCACCGAGAGCTCGCGTGTCCAGACCTGACCGCCGCCACGCCGGCGCAGCAGGTAGTCGCCAGGCGCCACCGCGAGCCGCATCTGGCGCGGGCCCTTGGGGAGCTCGAGGAGCACCACGCCCGTGCCCAGATGGATGAGCTCGAGGGGACCTTCGTGTTGAGCGACGGCGACGATGGCGTCGGCCGCGGCGAGCCGCGACAGCGCGAGATCTTGTCGACCGCGCAGGTCTAGCGAGAAGCTCGGATGCTGCGCCGCAGGCGTCTCCCGCGCGCTGTCGCGGATGGTCAAAGCCTTTGCGTAGTCGAACGCCTCGGCCAGCGTGACCAGCCCGTCGCCGTTGCGATCGCCTGCGCCGCGCAGTCCAGCGTTCCAGTGGTGCGTAAAGAACGAGCCGCCGAGCAGCTCCGACTCGTGCGCGTCTTCGAGACCCGAGCTCGACGCGATCAAGATCGAGCCCTCGCTCTCGAGTGCCATGGGCAAGGTCACCTCGAACGGTGCGACCTCGGTGAGGCCCTTGGCGCCGGTGAACCCGCCGCCGCGACACGCGTCGATGATGCCGAGCTTGATGGCGGCGCGTCGATCGCCGAGGCGACCGCGCAGATCGCTGAAGGGCAGGGGACGCCCACCCGGATACAGCGCCGCGGCATCGGCGTGGCCCGAGTAATAGAACACCAACAGGGACTGCTCGGCGCCGGGCTTGGCGAGTGCTTGGTCGAGCGTCTCGAGCACGCGGGCTGGCTCGGGATCGATCAGCACGTGCACGTCTTCACGCAAGAAGCCACCCAGCTCTACCAGCACCGCTGCGAACGCGCGCGCGTCTTGTTCGGAGTAACGCAGCGGCTTGCGACCGGGTGCCGCAGCGTTGGCGCCGACGATCACGGCCGTTCGACGCAGCGGCTCGGCTCGTGCGACCGATGTCGCGAGCCCTGGCAAGACGCACGAAAGCAGTGACGCGACGAGAGCCAGAGTCGAGACGAGAGGCGAGCGCGTGCGCAGCGCACGCAGTGGTGATGGTTGCATCAGGGCACGATCCGTTTGGGTAAGACCAGCTCGATGGCGCGCACTTGATCGGGGTCGCGCTCGCGAAGCGCCTTGTGGGCGGCGAGGACCGACAGCTCGAAGCGCGCGAACAAGATGGTCAGACGCTCCGCTCTGGGGGCGGCGTCGAGCTCCCACGCCTTGTCGAGCGCGACGCGCGTGTGCGGCCGCAGCGCGCCGCGAAACAGTAAGACCGGAGCTTCTGAGGTTTCGTCGACGTGAAAGACGGTGACGTGCCGAAACTCCTCGGGCGCGAGGAAAGTACGTTTGATAGGCGACCGTGATGGCGTTCTGCATGGCGTGCGGCGTTCATTGGGTAGACGACCCAGCTCGCGCAAACCGGACAGGCTTTGGTCACCCCTTGTGGCGAACGCGGGCGCTAGGGCTGGGGGAGCCGTCCCCGGAACGCGAACTCGGCGACACGTTTGC
>JBEGTL010000452.1:0-6769 GCA_041179425.1 Pseudomonadota bacterium
GGCTTTGCGCCCACCGGTCCTCGCATTGCTCCGAGACTCGCGAGACAAACCAAGCTGCGGTAACCGTCCTGCCCACGTGCGAGCAGCACGAGCTGATACGGGCTGTTCCGCGCCGAAGCGTCCTCTGCTCGTACTTCGAGCTCGCACCCGAAGATCTCGCCTACCCCTGCCTCTTTGCAGGCCTCGTGGAACTGCACCGCTCCGAACATGTTGCCGGCATCCGTGAGCGCGACAGCTCGCATCCCGCCCGCCTTGGCCGCTGCGGCAATGCGGCCAACCCGGAGTATCGAGCCTTCTGACATCGAGTATTCAGAATGGACGCGGAGATGGACGAACTCGCTAGCCATGGTTTGCGCTCCACACAGTTGTCACCTTCAATGCGGTGAGTGGTTCGGCAGAACCGTCACGTCGCGCGCGGGTATGGACACCGAGCCGAGGTCCTTGCCATCTCGGCAGCCATCTGAGCAAAAGAAAGTCCAGGTCTTCCCGTCGTAGGCCACGGTCCAGTCGTATGGCAGGCGGCCTTCGGCGCCCAGACGAACACCGCATGCGATGCAGACTCGATCGACATGGGAGACCGGCGAGAGCGGCGCTTTGGCGATGCGCGTGACGACCAGTACCGTTGGTGCTGTCGCGAGCGGCGCAACCGGCGCGTGTTCGGGCCTCGGGTGAAGCACAACGTCACGGTCGTGCACGTGACATTGCGCAGCCTGGATCGGGTTCGAGGTGCGCCCAGCCGTCGAACCACGGTCAGCCCGCAGGGCATCATGCGTCTTCTGCCGGAGGTCATGGGAGGTCGAGCCAGCCGTGGGTTCGCCCGCCCGACCTCTCGTTTGCAACCACGCCTGGTGCCAAGGCGCACGCGCGGTCACGGTGGCTCCGATGGGCATTCCGAGACGGCAGCCTCGTCCGGAGCGACATCGGGGATGTCCGCTGTGCAGTCGGTGGGGGTGCACGGGGCTTCAGGCGTTGGAGCGGTCTCTTGGCTCGGCTTGATCGAGCGGACCCGAAGCTGGAGTCCCTCCTCTGACTTGGGGCCCGCTTGGAGCATCAAGCCGCCAACGATGACGCCACGCGCCTTTTTCAAGAGGTTGCCGAGCCGCCTCGCGCCCGGAAGGCCACCATGCTCGTCGGCAAACCCCAAGATCGCTCGGCGCAGTAGCTCGCTGTTGCCCTCCGCGGCGTCGGCGAGAGCCTTGCCGACCGTCACCGCGCGATCGCCGTAGTGATTGCGCCACGCATGGAGCAGCACCAGCAGAGCAGAGGCATCATCGTCGGCAGCCTCACGCAGCGTTGCCTGCGTGTCGACGGGGTCTGGGCAACCGGCGAACACCATGGCGGAGCGAACAAGGTCGGACCATTGCTCGAAGCTGCCCATCGGACGCAAATGCAGGTCAGGGCGTCCAGCGGCGATGTAGCCTCGAAGAATGGTGAAGGCCGCAGAAAGAAGCTGAGTACGGTTCGCGCGTGCGTGCGTTCTGATCCGAGGGTACTTGAAGTCGTCGCGCTCCTCGGGCTTCTCGAGCGGACTCTCGAGCCTGATGTGCAGCGAGCGCCGGACCAAGTCCGTGCTGATGGTGGCGTTGTTCGACGTGATCGCGACGAGCGCGCGAAACGCGAGACGTAGGTCTCGGTTGGTTCCGAGCGCCCGGCCGGCAATGACGCCACTGGTCAGCGCACCTTCGAGCGCCTCGGAGCTAATCGAGTGCTTGGCATTGTCGAACAAGATGATGGGATCGCCGGCGCTGGCCACCGTGAGGAGCGACTTGGTCCATTCGGCGCCCTCTTTGGGCGCGGTCCGAGTCGGGACGCCACGACCGAACGCCACGTCTCCGATGATCTGCGCCAGAGTGGTCTTGCCCGTGCCGGTCATGTTCGAGTCGTAGATGCTTGCAGGCACTGGCCCCTCGATGGCGGGTCGCGCGATGACGGTGAGGATCCCTGAGAGCGCCGCGGATGCGTGCGCGGGCCTGTCGAAGTGGTAGTCGCCGACAAGGTCAAAGAGCAGCTCAACCGCGTCGCTGATCTGCTGAGTTGTCGGTGACTCAGGAACTTGGATGTCGGCGTCGGCGGAGCAAAACAGTCCGGTCGCCGCGTCATATCCGGACCGCACCAGCAGTGTGCCGTCTGGGCGCAACAGCGGGCCGTGGGTCAGCCCGACGAGTCTGCGAACATTTTTCCACTGGCCGAGTTGGTGGAGCGCCATCAGAACGTCCTTAGGCACATGCGTGTCGACCTTCGATCCGTCCTCCAGCCGCTTCTTCCACGGCGCGGCCTCATGGAGATTCATCCGGAGGACCGCCTCGGGCAGCGGGCGGATCGTCGGGACGCCTTCCTCGCGCATAACGCCGTGCTCTTCGGAAGGCTCGTACGTCACGTGGACGAGCGACCCGGAACGTTGGAAGACCTCGCGCCGTGCAAGCACTCGTTCTGCTTGCCTAACAGTATGCGGGAGCTCGCCAACCACAACCTCGTGCTCGTTGTCGACAGGCGGTTGAGAGCCATCGACTGGTATCACCTGATAGTCGCTGGACACCGCGGCTGCGATCGCGGCACGCATGCGTTCCGGGAAACCAGCAGGGTCTTCCTCATTCAACTCGATCGGGTCTTTTGCGTGCTCGAACCGGATCTCGTGTAAGGGTCCAGTGAACCCGCAAGTGACCAGGCGCTTACGAACGCCGTCCGCGAACGTGTCACCGCCATCTCCGGGTTCGCGCACGTAGTAGACAGCGTCGAGACCTTGGAGATGATCGCGCTCGAGGTATTTGGTGTTCGTCGCCCCCGGGATCCCCAGCGCGGGAAAGCCGTGAAGGCCCAAGATCGCTGTGTCGGTCTCGCCTTCGACGAGCACGACGAACTTCTGCTCCTTTGCGGTGACACCCAGGTCGGGCTCGTATACCGCCAGCGGGGCGGCGCTCCGCTCCCAGCAGAAGCGCTGACCTTCCAGACTGAAACGGATGCGAGTCCGCGCCGGCGATCCGTCCCGACGGCGGTAGGGGATTTGAACTGCCGCGAGTCCGCGATGCGTGATGTCGCTCCAGCCGAGCTGTCCGGAAAGGTACTCGAGGGGCAATCCTTTCGCGATGGCGAGCTGCTCGAGAGTCAGGGGCGCGTTGCCGTCGCTGCCGGGGGAGGCCGTCTTCTTCGTGGCCGAGCCCTTCACGAACAGGTCCGACAACTTCAGGCCCAGTGCATCAACGATGTTCTGCGCCGTGCACCCCGCGTGGCAATGGAGCAGCACACGCTTGTCGTCGCCAGCCTCGGTAACAGACAGACTCGGTGATCGGTCGGCGTGCGATGGACACAGAGCGCTGAAGCATGTGCCGCTCTGTCGCACGCCATCGAGCTTTTCAAGCACTCGCTCGAGCGGGCTCATGACCGAGCTCCGACCAGCTCATGGAGGTGAGCCGTCTCGGGACTGATGTCGACGTGGAGATCGTCCATCGGTCAGGCCATCGAGTTGGTGATGAGTGACTCGATGCTCGAGCGAGGAATCAGCACCCGGGAGCCGCCGCTGCGCACAACGCGGGCCGCCAGCAGCCTTCCGGAGGCGATCCAGCGCTTCACGTTCCGGGGCGAAGTGCGCAGCGCCTCGGCGGCCTCGGGGACCGTGCAGAGCGACGGCAGATGTGCCAGTGCCTGGGCGATCATGAGGTTGGCGCTCTGCTGTTTCACAGCGTCACCTGGCCATCGCACAGTGCCTGGCGCGCGAGTGCCAGGCTGCCCTTGCGGACGGGCAGACCTGCGACGATCGCGACCAGCGTCTGGTGATGGAGGCCGATGCGGCGAGCCGCCTCTCGAACTCCGTACTTCTTGACGCAGCTCAGCGCCCGGGCGCGGAGCACGGTGTCCGTTTGCTGCTTGCTGCTTTTGGCCATGCCCGGAATGTAAGTACCTGAGATTGCCGCGCAAAAGTGCACCCAACCTTCCGCGCAAGGTTGGTTGCACCTGCGATCGACAGAGACACTCCCATTGCCGGACGTGGTCGACAGGACACGCCATGTCGCGCCCTGTCTCGCGTTGACGCGGTAAGTGACCGTAGGGCAGCCTGGACGAATGAGCGCGAAGCTTGACCTCAACAAGTTGGCCGTCGGTCTCGACCGTGACGTGTTGCCGCTCTTGCGCGACCACCGCAGAGCCGACATCGACAAGCTGTGGCGTGAGCTCAAGCTTCAGCGAGAAACACTCGCGCGAGCGTGCCCATCCGTTGGGGCTCGGCCAGGCGCCGAGAACGGCCCGCCCACCGGCCCTAGCCCAGAGGCCCGGGCTACCTCTGCTGCCATTCTCCGTCTGGAGGCCCAGATCAGCGAGCTGGAGGGGGCTTTCCACCAATCCATGCAGGCCGAGGCAAGAAGCGTCGGCGCGCAGGCAGCGCAGCTCATCGGACTGTTTCACGCACCGTCGAGCAAACGCTCGGAAGAGAAAGCCGCTGCCCTCGTTCGTGCGGCGGCACTTCCCGTGGTGCTCAAGGCGCGCTCACTCATGGAGGGGGCCACCGCCGAAACGCACCGCAGCTTGCGCGCGTGGATCAAGAAGGCGCTCGCCCAAGGTGAAGACTCGCTCAAGCACGAAGCGCCTTACGTTCTCTACGCGATCGAGCTGGCCTGTGACGAGCTCGCGAAGCGAGCCCTGTTTCTGAAGGCCAAGCCGACCCTGCAGTCCGTGGCGATGGAAAAGCTCCGTCGTTCGATCGAGCCGCTGTGGCGCGAGGAAATCCTGAAGGACATCGGTGCAAGCGTAGACGCGGAGTACTTCATGTATGTGTTCGCTACGGAGATCATGCAGAGCGTGGCCTACATACCTTCGGTCGCAGCCATGTTCCCGCGGAGGTTTGGCCCGCGTGATGTTCAAAAGCTCGCTGTTGTCTACTCCTCGTTGATAGAGCGGCAGCGTCAGATTCGAACGAGCAGCCTCGGCGTGCTGCACGAGAGGCACCTGAATGAGATCATCCTCGAGTGCCTCGAGGTCCTGCACTACAGGCCCTCAAAGTTGCGTGGAGCGCTGAACTATCTGGGTCTCAGAAAGGGACGCGCGAAGAGGCGGAAGGACAGCGCTTCCAACTGATCGCGTCTCTGTCGGCTCCTGCACGACGGGACGAGAGGCCCACGGCCCCCGCCAAGCGAGCCGATGCGGGTAAGGGGAAGCTCGACGCGGGCACGTGGCTCGCTCGGGCCAGGCGAAGGCTTCGTCATGTCAGTGCAGCAGCATGACGGCCATGACGTCGGCGGGCAGAGCAATGGTACCCACCCAACGCCGTGCAGAAGTGCGCGCTCATCCCGACTTGCATGGGGGCCCTACAGCGCCGTGCGTGGGGGATGGGTGAGCTTCACGCCTAGACCGGATCCGAGCTCGGCTGCCTGGTTGAAGTCCGCCCGACAAAAAGTACCAGCATCCGTACCAGCAGCACTCGATCCCGCTTGCGACCAATGTCGTAACTGTTCGGAATCAGTGGTCGGGGTGGCCGGATTCGAACCAGCGACATCTAGCTCCCAAAGCTAGCGCACTACCAGACTGTGCTACACCCCGTAACGGCGCGGAAGCTAGCGCAGGGGCTGGCAAAGCTCAAGGCGCCATCCTCATCTTGCCGCGAGCCACCCTGCACGCGATCGCTCGCGCAGTCACCAAAGCCGGTAAAGCGGCTCGATTCGCGCCAAATCCGTAAGACCTGGCGACCGCCGCCCTCCGAAGCGAGTCGAGCCGGGCGCGATCAACGCACGGCGACGCCAAGCTCAGAGAGGCGCTCGAAGAACCAGTACATGGCGACGGTGCCGAGGGCGTAGTGCAGCGACACGCTGGCGCGCGCGACGTGGCGGCCGAGCAGGCGGGCGAGCAAAGGGCGCAGGGTGAGCAGGAGAGCGACGAAGGCGAGCTGGCCCAGCTCTACGCCGAGGTTGAAGCCTAGGAGGGCCGTGGCGACCTGGTTGGCACCGACCTGGAGGGTGCCGAGGGCAGTGGCGAAGCCGAAGCCGTGGAGGAGGCCGAAGCCGAAGGCGACTAGCCAGGGGGCTCGGCTGGTGAGGCCTGGCTGGGTGTCGCGCGCGGTGTTGACTAGCTCGACTGCGAGTAGGGCGATGCTGAGGGCGATCGCTGCTTCGACCGGCGCTGCTGGGACTCGCCACAGGTCGAGGACCGCCGCGGCGAGGGTGAGGCTGTGCGCGACGGTGAACGCCGTGACGGTCTTGAGGAGCATGAGGCGCGAGCGGACGAGCCAGATGAGGCCGAGCACGAACATGAGGTGGTCGATGCCGAAGAGGATGTGCTCGAGACCAGACTGGACGAAGCTCAGGAAGAGTCTGAGGGTGGCTGGCTCATGCGCTGCGCTGAGGGTGAGCTCGGGCTGCATGGAGCTGAAGCTGAGGGTCTGTTCGGGGCGATCGCGATAGGCGACACGGATGAGGCCAGTACCACTCAGGTTGCTGAGACCCACGAAGCCAATCCTGCCTGCGAGGCCCAACCCGCCGCAGCGGAGGCGCGGCGGCTCGAATATGCACGGGTCCGGGAACACGGGCCTGAGCAAGAGGTACGCGGCCTCTGGCTCCAATACTCCGGGCACTCGTTGCCAGTGGACCTCGAAGTCCCCGTCGCTCCGCTCGTCTAGCTGGAGCACGAACAAGGATGTTGGCGAGCGCTGTAAAGCGCAGAAAACTGGGCTCCTCCGCCAAATCTGTGGGTGAGAAACGGGGAAGGTTTCAGTAGACGGAGCGCCTGTCACGGCTCGCGCAGCGTGAGATCGAGTGGCCGTCTCCCGGCGCGAGCCGCGCCAGGCTGA
>JBEGTL010000453.1:0-6735 GCA_041179425.1 Pseudomonadota bacterium
AGCGGAAAAAATAAATCGCGCGAAGCGCGTCGACCCGCGAATGGGATGGGGGCCCCAAGGCACGTTTCGCCGAGTACTCCCCCTCCCGCAGCGCCAGGGTCGAGACAGCCCCCAGAACGAAAAAAAAAGAGCGCCCACCCCGGTCGAGGCGACGCTCAGTCCGTGATCCCGAAAGCCCCGAGGCTTACTGAATACGCAGCTGAATACCGATGGCCTCGCGGAGCCTGAAGTACTCCTGAGAGACGCTGAAGAGGATGAGCTCCTTCACCTTCTCGTTGGGAGACAGATCGTCAGGCCCAGCAGACTCCAGCTGCCCCAGCATCGAGATCGACGACTCCAGGTCGTTCGACACCAAGAAGCCCGCGCGGCACGCGGTCAGCTCGACAGTCTGAATCCAACGCTTGATGTCGGTGCGCATGCCTCGCTTCGCGAAGATCTTGCAGGCCTTCGCGACCTCCTCGGCCTGCTGCGGCTGCATCTTGGCACGCAGCTGCGCCCACACCTTCTCGGCGTCGGCGTTGCCTTCGCCGACCGAGCGCATGGCGACGATCAGCGCCTCACGCAGCTCTTGCGCGCTGGGCAACATCTTGCGGATGTAGTGCTCGGCGCGGTGATAGGCCAAGTGGTGGGCGGTCACGAACTGCAGATCCTTCGGCTTGTAGCCGCGGAGCAGCAACATGCCGCACTCGGTGGCAGGTTGCTGCGACAGGATGCTCTGCAGCCCCTGGGGTTTGTCGCCGCGCAAAAACAAGCGCGGCCGCACGTCGGGCGAGAGCACCTGCATCGATAGCGCAAACGCCTGCGCGATCGACGCGGTCTCCTTGGCGAAGTCGACCGGCTTGAGCTTGGCCAGACCCGCCACCTTGTCGTTCACGGCGCCGTAACGACTGTCGAACAGCGGCCCGCACAACGAGCGGAACACCATCGACACTTCACGGTCTTGGTCGGGATGGTACAGGTCGGTCAGCCAGTGCTGCGCGGTCAGCCGCGAGGAGGGGTTACCCGACGCCGGCTTGTACTGCTCGTAGAAGTCGGACTGATCTTTGTCAGCCTTCTTGAGAACGCTCAGCGTGCGCGCCACGCACCACGCCTTGTCGTAGTCACGCGCGTCGAAGTACAGCTTGTAGAGCGACTGGTAAGGCTCTGGCTGCTGCGGATCTTGGCGCAACAAGTACTCGTACTCGGTGACCGCCTCCGCAAACTTGCTGGGCAGTTTCGAGTAGATCTCGGCCAAGATCTTGTGCTCGGTCTGGTCCTCGGGCCGTAGCTCGCTGGCCAGCTTGAACGCTTGCGCCGCCGCCTCCAGCTGCTTGAGCCGGTCGCGGTAGATGATGCCCAAGTTGTGCCACAGGCTGAACTGCAGCTCCTTGTCGGGCGTGGGCATCGCCATCACGCGGTGCAACATCTTGCGGAACGCGCGCTCGAGACCCTTCCAGTCCTTGAGCTGTGTCAGCAGCTTGTTGACTGCCTCGAAGGGCTTGAGCTGCGTCGGGTCCGCGTCGAGCGCATCGTTGAAACGCGCGAGCGCACCGTCCACGTCCTTGAGCTCGTCGCGCAAGATGACGCCGACCGTGTACTGGTACTTGGCCTTGGACGAAGAACGCGGGTCGAGGTCGGACACGCGCTGGATGATGTCCGTGGTCTCCTTCCACTGCTTGGTCTCTTGGTAGAGCTGCAGCAGCTTGTGCAGGAGCACGTGGTTCTGAGGCTCGAGCACCAGCGCATCGGCCAGGCACTCGATCGCCTTCTGACGGTTGTCGAGCTTGTCGCGCCAGAGGTCGGCGATCTCTTGCAGCAGCGCCAGACGCTCGGGCCCCTTGGCGCCCTCGAGCAGCTGCTTTTTGTAATGGATGACCTGGTCCCAGTTGCCGTCGTCGGCGTGCAGACCGATCACGCGCTCGAGCGTGATGGTGTGCCCCGGGTCCTGCTCGAGGGCCTTGTCGAACATGTTGAGCGCCTTGCGACGCTCGTTCTGCTCGAGCTTGACCACACCCAGCTGATGGAACGCGTGGACCACCTCGTCGGGGCTCAAGTCCTCACGGTGCTGCATGAGCAGGACCTGGTAGAACTTGCCGGCCTTTTCCCAGTCGCGCAGCGCAAAGTGCGCGTTGGCGAGCCCCTCGATGGTGGGCAGGTGCGACGGGTCGACCGTGTAGGCCTGACCGTACGCCTTGACCGACGCGGCGTGGTCGCCGAGCTTGCTCGCGGCCTGGCCGAGCTGGAACGCGAGCCGCTGGTTCTCGTCGGCCGAGCGCTTGCCACTCTGACGCACGAGCAGCTGCAAGAGCGGGAGCGCCTCTTGGTAGCGCTCCTGCTTCATGTAGTCCTCGACCAGCGCGAGCGCGGCTTCTTCGTTGGTGTCGTCGTGGCGCAGTGCCGACTCGAACGCCGCGATCGAGCGTGGGTGCTCATCGAGACGCTCGCGGTAGATCTGGCCGAGCTCGACGTTGAGCTTGGTGAGCGCGCGCGGGTTTTGTGTGTTCTGGATCTCGCGCTCGAGCGTGCGCGAAGCCGCCAGCCAGTCGCCGCCGTCGATGTACACCGCACGCATCGCCGCGAGCGACAACAGGTGCGTCGGGTCGAGATCGATGGCGCGCTCGTAGTGCTCGACTGCGGCCTGCCGATCGCCGAGCTTTTCCTCGAGGATGCGGCCGGTGCGGTAGTGCAGCTCGACACGCTCGGACGGCTCGCGCACCAACTTGGCGAGCTTCTCGAGGATGTCGATGGTGGAAGACTGGTTGTCGGTCTTCTCGTAGAGCCGCGACAGCGCGTACAGCGCCTCGACGTCGTGATCGTCGAGCTGCGTGACATTGAGGTAGGTGTCGATCGCGCGGTCGTGGTCCTTGAGCTCGTTTGCGTAGACGTCGCCCAGCGCCTTGTAGATGTCGAGCTTCTCGGCGCGACTCGGCGTGGCCGACACGTGACGGTCGTACGTGTTGATGACGGAGTCCCAGCGCTGCAGCGTGCGGTAGATACGCGCCAGCCCGGTGAGCGCCTCGAGGTGGTTGGGATCGATGTCGAGGATCTGCTCGAGCCGCTCGGCCGCCTTCTCGGGCTTGACGAACTCGACCTCGTACACGCGCGCCAGCTTGCTCAGGATGGCGATGCGCTCCTTCTCGGTGCTGACCGCCTCGAGCTGTGTCTCGAGGATCTTGGGCAGCTCCTGCCAGCGCTCGGTGACCTGGTAGAGGGGCTCGATGCCACGCAGCGCGACCAGGTTCTGCGGCTCGACCGCGAGCACCTCTTCGTACTGCTGGATCGCCTTCTCGGTCTCGTTGAACTGATCGCGGTAGACCGTGGCCAGCTCGAGCTTGGCTGCGAGCACGATGGCGAGATCTTCTTCTTCGAGCGTGTGCAGCTCGCCGCCGCGGAACGCGGCCTTGCGCCGTAGCACTTCGACCAGCTTCTCCCACTCGCCGCGCTCGCGGTAGATGCGCTCGAGCGCCACCAACGACGGCAGATGATCGCCGTGCAGGTCCAGCGCCTGGCTGTAATAGGTGGTGGCTTGCTCGGGACGTCCCAGCTGTTTCTCGCACAGCTCGCCGAGCTGCACGTAGACGTCCATCTTGTCTTCGTCGCGCGTGGCGACCTCGAGCATGCGCGCGAGCACCTGGTACACCGTGTCCCACTGTCCGGTCTGCCGGTACAGCTCCGCCATCTGGCTCATGGCGGCGTGGTGCGTGGGGTCGAGCTGCAGCACCTGCTGGTAGTACGGAATCGCGTAGTCGGGCCGTTCCAGATACTTGCCGTACCACTTGGCGCAGCGCAGGCAGATGGAGATGCGCGTGTCCTGATCGAGCTCCTGCGACAGCGCCTCGTTGGCGGTGGTGAGCAGCGACGACCAGCCCTGCAGCAGCTGCGCGAGCCGCTCCAGGTAGTCCGCGGTCTTCTGATGCTGGTAGTTCTCGCTCCACGCGACGAGCAAGGCATCGAACGCCTGCTGCGGCTCGTCGAGCTTGTCCTCGTAGACCTTGGCGACCTTGTGCAAGAGCACGATGCGTTTGGCGCCGTCGTCGGTGGCCTCGACGCGGCCGAGGTACAGCTCCACCAGCGAGTCCCAGGCCTCGGTCTCGGTGTAGATGGACTCGAGCTCGTCGAACGCCTGCTCGTGCAGCGGGTCGATCTCGAGCACTCGCACCAACGCGCTCACGCCGCGCGAGCGCTCGAGCACGTCGTCGTTCCAGCTCTTGGCGATCGAGAGCAGCACGTCGCGCCGCTGGTTGTTGTCGGTCAGCCCCTGTGCGCGCCGCTCGCGCACACCGATGCGCAGCTCGAAGTCGCGGCCCTCGGTGTGGATCCGCTCGAGAGCGTCCATGGCCGCGAAGTTCTGCGGGTTGACGTCAATCGCGTGCATGTACGCATCGACTGCGTCGCTCGGGCTCTTGAGCTCGCGGTCGTACAGCTCGCCGAGCTCCATGTGGACGCGCTCGAGCGCTGCGTCCTCGAGCTGCGCCTGCCCCACGTCGATGGTGCGGTGCAGCGTGTCGACGAGCTCTTGGGTAGAGCTCGCGCGGCGGTGGATGTCGGCAATGGCGAGCAATGCCGGCGTGTAGGCCGGGTCGATGTCGAGCACGCGCTCGTAGCTCTCGAGAGCGCTACGCGCGCGCTCGAGCCGCTCGTACCAGACGCGACCGAGATCCATCAGGCTGCGGATGCGCTCTTCGTCGGTGTCGGCGACCGCGGCTTCGCGCTCGAGGATGTCGACCAAGTCGCGGAAGTTGCTCTGCTGGGTGTAGAGCAACGCGAGTGCGCGCAGCGCCTCCGGGTCTTCGCCGCGCAGGTCGAGCACTTGTTTCCACAGGTCCACCGAGCGGCTTGCGTCGCTCAGGTGCTCGGACGAGAGCCGCGCCATCTTGGCGTAGATGTCCGCCTGGTTGGCATCGCCGAGCACCACCTTGAGGGCGCGCTCGTAGGTCGCGAACAGGTTGCCCCAGTCGCCCTTCGCGGTGAACGCTCGCTCGAGCGCCAGCACGCTGCCTTCGTGCTCGGCGTCGAGATCTTTGAGGATGCCGCCGTAGACCCCGATCGACTCGTCGAGCCGGCCTAGCTCGAGCTCGAGCGTCTGACCCAGGCGGAAGCTCAGCTCCACCTTGTCGAAGTCGCTACGCGCCGCCTTGACGCGCATCTTGAGCACCTCGGCCAGCGCCTCGTGCGCGACGTGCTCGACGTAGATGCGGTCGAGCGCCTCGAGCGTCTCTTCGTCGGCCCGGTCGATGCCGAGCACGAAGCGGTAGCTCTCTTCGGCGCGCTCGACGTCGCGTAGCTCGCTCTCGTAGATGCGCGCGAGCTTGCGCCCGAGCGACACCTTGACCTCGCTGCCCGCGCCGTTGCCGACCACGTCTGCGTAGGTGTTGGCGAGCACGGCCCAGCCGCCGGTGAGCTTGGCCAAGCGTTCGACTTCGCTGTCGGTGTGCTCGTTCTTGGGCTCTTCGAGCAGCGCGCGCTGCATCCACAAGAACGCCAGGCGTGAGTCGTTGGCCTTGTCTTCGGCGATCTCGGCCACGCGATGCATCATGGAGATGCGCTCGCTCGGGTCTGCCTGGTGCCGCAGCTGCACTTCGTGCACGCCGATCAAGGAGGTCCACGAGCCCTGCATGCGGTACAGCGGCTCGAGCACGTCGCCGATCTCGAGCGGCAGCTGCCCTTCGGCAAACAGCGTCTCGAGGGACTTCACGGCGGGCTGGTACTCGGGTGCCGCCGCCAGGATCTCCCGGTACTGCGAGACGGCATCGCCCACGCGCTGAAGCCGCGTCTGCAGCACCTGGCCGAGTCGGTACTGCAGGTGCAGCACGTCGTCGGGCGTGGGCGCGACCTCGACTTCCTTGCGCAGGATCTCGGCCAGCGCTTCGTTTTGGCCCGTCTGTTCGTACAGGCGGTCGAGTGATTCGAGTGCCTCGGCGTGCGTCGGATCGACCTCGATGACGAGCTTGTAGCGCTCGATCGCAGCCTCGACGTTCTCCACCGAGAGCTCGTAGATCTGCGCCGAGCGCAGCGCGAGATCGACGTGCGAACCATCGCGACGCGGGAGCAGCTGCTGCACCGCCTGGTCGTAGTGACGGGTGACCTCGGTCCAGCTGCCGAGCTGCTCGGCGAGCCGCTCGAGCGCGGACTGCGTGTCCTGGTTCTGCGGGTCGAGCGCGAGGCTCCTACCGTGCGCCTCGAACGCGGCCGACGGGTTCTCGAGCTGCGTCTCCCAGAGCTCGGCAAGCGCGTGCAGCAGCTCGACCTTGCGCACAGGATCTTGTTCGTACACGATGCGCACTTCTTGGGCATTGGCGAGCTTGAGCCACTCACCCAGCTGGCGGTACACCGGCTCGAGCACCTCGGCCGCGGCGAGCGGCTCACGTTTGCCCGCGATCATGCCTTCGAGGGCATTGAGCGTGGGCTCGTGATCGGGGGCCAGCACCAAGATCTCGCGGAACCCTTCGACGGCGCGCGTCGAGTCGTTGAGCCGCTGATCGAAGAGCTCCGCGATGCGGTAGCGGAACGACACCGCTTCGTACGGATCGTCGGTGAGGTCGACCTCTCGCTCGAGCATGCTGAGCAGCTCGTTCCAGTTCTCCGTCGCCGCGTACAGCGCGTCGAGCCGCGCGATCGCGGCGCGGTCGTCGGGGTCCACCTCGAGGATGCGTTGGTAGGTGTCGATGGCGCGCGCGTTGTCGCGCAGCTCGCGCTCGTACACCGCGCCCATCTCGGCCAGCAGCGCCTTCTTTTCTTCGGGCGAGGTGACGATGT
>JBEGTL010000454.1:0-6732 GCA_041179425.1 Pseudomonadota bacterium
CACCAAGCGCACCGAGCTCGAGGTGCGCGTCAACGAGGCTCTCGACCAGGTCACGCTCGAGTTCTGAACCCTACGTGACGCCCAGCGCGTACGGTGATGCTCGCGCGGCGATGCTCGCGCGATTGGACAGCAAGCAGGCAAGGCCGCAACGCTCAGAGGCGCGGCCCACGCGCGAGCGAGACCAGCCGCCTTGCGGGCTTGGGCTCGGCGCCGCAGCTCTGCGGCATGGCGGGCATGGCCTCCCGCGCCAGTGCAACGTGGTGCTCACGACCGCCCTCGCGCTCCGCGAAGCGCACCACGAAGCTACCGTCGGCCGCGCGATCGGTGCCGAGCCACACGAGCGCATCGCGACGGGTCTCGTCGAGGCCCTGGCGCAGCAGCACCTCGGCAGCTTGCGCTTCGCTGCCGTAGGCGACGCGGCCGCGCACCCGAGCCAGGTCGTGCAGCCTGTCGAGTCGAGTCGCTGCCACCAGCGGCCCCGCCTCTTCGGGCAGCACGCGCCCATAACAAATGCCGGCGGGCAGCGTGAGCAGCGTGGCCGCAAAACGATGGCCGCCCAGGTGCGTGGTCTGCAGCACGCGGTCGCCCGCGTGTTCGGCCAGCGCGCGGTACACGGGCAGCCCGAGCAGCGCGCAGCAGCGGTCGCGCTTGCCGTGCACGCAGACCAGGTAGAGGGCATCGGTCTCGAGGACCCCCGGGGGCGGCCCCTCGCCGCGCAGCCACGCGTCTAGAGAGAGCTCGGCAAACGCCTCGATGCGCAGCAGCTCGAGCGCGTACAGTGCCGGCCGGTCGCCAGACTCGGCGAACCACACCCGAGACGGAAAGCGCTCGCGCGGGGTGGCGCTGGGCGATCCGTCGGCGCTCTGACGAGCCTCGGCGCGCTCGGGTCGCACCAGCTGAACGCGCAGACGGCGGTGTCGCCGGCCCAGATCCGTCAGCTGTGTGAGTACTGCTTCGGGGAGCTCGCTGTCCTCGAGCCCGCTCCGGCCCCAGGGCGCGAAGTGCTCGATGGCGATCCAGCGATCGGTGTCGGCCACCGCGGTGCCGGCCAGCGGCTCGCCCGCCGAGAGTGAGATGTGCGAGCAGAAAGGTTCGGTCACGAGTCTCCTGGGGCGCCTCGGCCGAGCTGCGATTCAGCGGCTGCCGCGCAGCTACAGCGAGAGCTCGAGCGAAAGACTGCAACGGGTGCGGCCGCGACGCACGCGTGTCGAAGCGGTGGGGGCTTCGGCCCGCGAGCGAGCATGGGTAGCGCGCGCTCCCCCGTGGTTCCCTTCGGCCAGGCGAGGGCCACGCTCGGCCCTCGACGCCTTGCTCCCGCTCGCGCGCGCTGGCGCGGCACCTGCCTCGAACGGCAGGTCGAGCTGGAAGGGAAGGATCAGCTGAAACACAGCGCCATGGTGCCGGATGTACGGCGTTTGCGCCAATGTTGCGTTAGCGCCGCACGCCCTGGGTCGACTGGCGCCGGTGGCCGTCGAGGCAGGTCGAAGCGCCCCTTCGAAGCGCGCCCGTCGAAGCGCGCCCTCGAGCGCGCGAGCGAAGCAGCAGGGCCAGACCCACGAGCAGCGCGCTGCCCAGACCGGAGAACGGCGACCTGCCCGGCCCGGCCACACCACAGGAGTCGGCAAACGAGGAGCTCTTGCCCTTGCTGCTCAGGAACGACTCACCGGGCGGGTAGGCATCGCACAGCCCGAGGATGTCGTCGGGGCTGAGGCTGCGCTTGCTGGTCTCCTGCGGGTCCGCGTCGCACCACATGGTCGAGTTGGGCACGTCGCTGTGCGAGAGCCCGAGGAAGTGACCGGCCTCGTGCGTGGCGACGTTGCGCAGATCGGTGTTGGGCTCGCCCGTCTTACAGCCGTCGGGCGAACACTCCCCAAATGGGTCCATGCCGCCGTTGAACATCATGTCGGCGCCGAGGATGTCGCCGTTCTTCGAGTTGAACCACACGGCCGTAATGGCAAACGCGCGCGCGGGCAGGTCTTGCTGGGACCACGCCTTGGCGTCGAAGTGCACGATCACGTTCTCGTTGGGCTCGGCCGTCTCGGGGCCGACCTCGAGCGCCGTGGGGGCCGAGCGCGCCCGAATGTCGAGGCCGACCCCTTCGCCGTTGCAGCGAACGTTCTCCCAGGTCTGGAAGGACGCGGCCATGATGTCGCGCAGGCTGCCCTCTGCGATGCCGGGGAACAGGCGCTGGTTGAACGCGTAGGTAAGGTCGGGCGTGGCCCAGGCGAGGGGGATGCCCTGCTCGGCGCACTGCTCGGGACAGGAGCTCGCGGCCGGGTCCAGAGTGTGGGTGCGACAATAAGCGTAAGCGGGGGAGCTAGCGCACAGGCTGAGCAGAGCGCTGAGCACCAGAAGCGGGCGTACGGCCATTGGACCCATCATAGAGGGCGCGCGCAAAAATGCGATCGCGTATCCGCCCGGTATCTACCGCCGCCGGGCCCGTCTCCATGTGGGGACGGCAGGGCGAGCTTTAGACGCCAAACACGAACCCGAACTCGAACAGCCCCTGCGACAGGTCGACGTCGAGATCGGCCGCGTTGACGTCGCTGTCGTGCTCGAACCAGTGACCCAAAGGTCGACCGTGAAGAGCGTCCCGATCTCGACGACATCTACATGGCGGCGACGGTGGCGATGACGGGTCAAGGCGGCTGGCCGATGACCGTGTTTCTCACGCCCGACCAGCGACCCTTCTTTGCGGGCACGTACTTTCCGCCCGAGACCCGCTACGGCAGACCAGGCTTTGCCGACTTGCTCGCGCGCGTGGCCGAGGTGTGGCGCGGCGATCGCGCGGGCATCGAACAACAGGCCGGCGAGCTCACGACGGCGGTGCGCGCGCGCCTCGCGTCCGACGCTTCGGCGCCCGTCCCGCGCACGCTGATCGCGCAGCTCGTCGAGCAGCTGTCGAGCGCGTACGACGAACGCTGGGGAGGCTTTGGAGGCGCGCCCAAGTTCCCACCGTCCCCCGTGTTGCGCTTGCTGCTGCGCGAGCACGCCCACAGCGGCGATGCGCGCGCGCTCAGCATGGTGCGCGGCACGCTCGACGGCATGCGCCGCGGCGGCATGTACGATCACGTCGCCGGCGGCTTCGCACGCTACTCCACCGACGAACGTTGGCACGTGCCGCACTTCGAGAAGATGTTGTACGACAACGCGCAGCTCGCTCGCGTGTACGTGGAGGCGTATCAGGTCACGGGCGCGGCCGACTATCGGCGCGTCGCGAGCGAGACGCTCGACTACACGTTGCGCGAGCTGACCGCGCCGGAGGGCAGCTTCTACAGCGCCACCGACGCTGACAGTGAAGGGGTCGAAGGCAAGTTTTTCTGCTTCACCGAAGCCGAGCTGGTCGACATCCTGGGGGCCCGATCGGCCGCGACGTTTGGCGCCTACTACGGCGTGCTGCCCGAGGGAAACTGGGAGCACAGCAACGTGCTGTGGACGCCGCGCTCGCTGGCCGAGGTGGCGCGAGAGCTCGGCCGAGGCGACACCCAAACAGAGCTCGACAGCTTGCTCGCCGAGCTCGACGAGGCGCGCGATCGCGTCTACCAGGCGCGCCTCCTACGTGTCCCACCGCTGCTCGACGACAAGGTGCTGGTCAGCTGGAACGCGCTGCTGATCGGCGCGCTCGCCGAGGCTGCGCGTGTGCTCGACGTGCCGCGCTATCGCGAAGCGGCCGAGCGCGCCGTGACCGACTTGTACACGCGCTTCGTGCGCCCGGACGGCGGGCTGTATCGAACCGCGCGCGCCGGGCGCGTGCACCTCGATGCGTACCTCGAAGACTACGCGTACCTCGGCGTGGCGTTGATCGACCTGTACGAGAGCGGCGCCGCGCGCACCCAGCTCGACCGAGCGCTCCAGCTGTGCGAGCGCATGCTGCGCGACTTTGGCGACGAAGACGGCGGCTTCTTCCACACGGCGCACCAGCACGAGACTCTGATCGCACGCTCAAGCGACGGGCAAGACGACGCACTGCCCAACCCGAGTGCGATCGCCGCCGAGCTGTGTGCGCGCCTCTCGTACCACTTCGCACGCGACGACCTGCGGAGCGCGGCCGAGCGCACGGTGGAGCGCTCTGGAGCCGTGCTGCCCCGCGCTCCGCGGGCCTTTGCCAGCATGCTCTCCGTAGTCGACCTGTTGACCGCAGGACCCGTCGAGGTGGCCCTGGTGGGTGCGGACGAAGATCCACGCACGCGGGCCCTGGCGCGCGCCACGGCGCAAGTATTCCTGCCCAACCGTATCCTGGCGCATGGCGACGGGCACCCGCCCTCCCCCGGCGCGCTCGCAGAGCTCCCCTTGTTGGCTGGAAAGCCAGCACCAAAAGGGGACCCTGCGGTCTACATTTGCCGGGACTACGCCTGCGAGGCGCCCATTAAAGAGCCTGCCTCGCTGATCTCGTCCCTCCAGGCGCGCCGTTCGGGTTGACCGAGGCGGAGTCTTCCGCTTGAACTCGGTGGCTGTAGCGAAAGGGCTCCGTATGTCTCAACAACTGGACGTGACCGGCATCGGCAACGCCATCGTCGACGTCCTCGCGCACGCGACCGACGAACAACTCACACGTCTCGCGTTGCACAAGGGCGCCATGGCGCTGATCGACACCGCCGCGGCGGACAGTCTGTACGACCAGATGGCGCCCGCGGTCGAGGTCAGTGGCGGCTCGGTCGCCAACAGCATGGCAGCCATCGCCTCGCTGGGTGGCAAGGCCGGCTACGTCGGCAAGGTCCACGCCGACCAGCTCGGCCAGCTCTTCAGCCACGACATCCGGGCTGCCGGCGTCGAGTTCACGTCGCGCAAGTCCGAGAGTGGCCCGCCGACCGCGCGCTGCCTGATCCTGGTGACGCCCGACGGCCAGCGCACCCTCAACACGTACCTCGGTGCGTGCGTCGAGCTCGGGCCCGAAGATATCGACGAAGCGCTCATCGCGCGCAGCAAGGTCGTCTACCTCGAGGGCTACCTGTGGGATCCGCCGCGCGCAAAAGAGGCCCTGCTCAAGGCTGCCAACCTCGCGCACAAGCACGGCGGTCGCGTGGCGCTCTCGCTCTCCGACGCGTTCTGCGTCGGACGCCACCGCGCCGAGTTCAACCGCTTGATCGAAGACCACGTCGACATCTTGTTCGCCAACGAAGACGAGATCATCTCCCTCAACCAGACCGACAACTTCGAGCAGGCCCTGAGCGCGGTGCGCGGCCGCTGTGAGGTCACTGTGCTCACGCGGGGCGCACAGGGTGCGATCGTGCTCGCCAACGACGAGCGCTTCGTCGTCGCTGCAGAGCCAGTCGAGCGCGTGGTCGACACCACGGGCGCAGGAGACCTGTTCGCAGGCGGTTTTTTGTACGGCTTCACGCACGGCTACGGACCGGCTGATGCAGCGCGCATCGGCGCCATCTGCGCAGCAGAGGTGATCGGCCACGTGGGTGCACGCTGCACGCGCCCGCTCGACGAGCTGATCAAGGCAAAGGGCGTCTGAGCAGCTACTTGGCCAGCGTCCCCGCGGTTTGCCCCGCGAGGTTTGCCGTCGGCTCCAAGCACACCAACCGCACCCTGCCCGTCGACACCAGCTTGCCGCTCTCGTCGTGGATGTTGGCTTCCCACAGCTGGGTCCTCTGTCCGGTGACCAACGGGCGCGCGCTGGCGCGCAGCGTGCCTGTGCGCGTGGCCTTGAGGAAGCTGGTCTGATTGTCGACTCCGACGATCATCAGACCGTGCTTGCTGGCGTGTGTGAACGCCCCCACCGAACAGACCGTCTCGACCATGCTGCAGTACACCCCGCCGTGCACGATGCCCATGGGTTGATAGTGCTTCTCGGAGACTTTCAGCTCTGCGACGACTTCGTCCTCGGCAACCTTCACGAACTCGAGACCCATGGTCGCAACCCAGCCCATGGGCACGCTGTTCTGGGTCTCTTCTTGAAGACTCTTCGTGCCGGGGTTGCCTACGCTGTCTGTCATGGGTCACTCTCCCTCTCGCTGGATGCCATGGCGCGCAAGCTTTCGATATAGCGTGTTCCGCGGGATCCCCAAGCTCTTGGCAACCTTGCTCACGTTCCAGCGCTCGGCGGTGAGCGCCGACAACAGCCGCTCCGCCTCCTTGCGCGCGTACTCGCTGCGCGACGACGCGACGCCCGTCGACGTGTTTGCCGGCTGCGCACCTGGCGACGAGAGCGCGAGGTCTTCTGCGCGAATCACACCCGTGGGCGACATCACGCTGGCTCGCAACAGTGTGTTCTGCAGCTCGCGCACGTTGCCTGGCCATGGGTGCGACAGCAGCGCGCGCACCGCATCTGCACGTAGCTTCTTGACCGGCTCGCGCGTCTCGACGGCACGCGCGCGCAAGATCGCCTCGGCGATCGGAACGATGTCTTCGTGTCGCTCGCGCAGCGACGGCAACGTCAGCTCCACCACGCCCACGCGGTAGTACAGGTCCTCGCGGAACGCGCCCTCGGCCACCCGCTGCTTGAGGTTTCGGTTGGTCGCGCACACCAGGCGCACGTCGACGGTCTGACTCTTGGTACCGCCCACAGGCCGCACCTCTCCGTCGTTGAGTACGCGCAGCAACTTCGCCTGCATCGAGAGTGGAAGCTCGCCCAGCTCGTCGAGGAACAACACACCGCCGCGCGCGGTCACGAACAACCCCTCACGAGCCGTACTCGCTCCCGTGAAGGCGCCTTTGACGTGTCCAAACAGCTCGCTCTCCAGCAGCTGCTCGGGCAGCGCGGCGCAGTTGATGCCCACAAAAGGC